>JADLBR010000372.1 GCA_020847615.1 Verrucomicrobiia bacterium | reverse complement strand
GGTCGGCGAGGAGTGCGTCCGCCACTGCCCCACCGGCGCCCTCGCATTCGAAGACGATGCCCGAACGCGGGCGGTGCGCGCCACAACCCACATCGGGTCATAACTCGCACGGGCTATCCCGCCCGGTACTTCCCCTGTCTCGCCCTACCCAGGGAATCCGCCGCGAGCATCGCGTTGAGGACCTTCTCGGGAGTCATCGCTCCCGCCTCATGGTGGATGGGCTGATCGGGGGCGCAGGCCTTCTCGGCGGCCACCGCCAGCTTCTCCCGGCCGACATTTCCCAGGCCGATGCCCGCCAGCGTTGTCGGCAGGCCGACGTCCTCGCAAAATGAAAAAACGGTCGCCGACTCATCCGCCGACGCGTCGGTGAGCTGGAGTCCGGCCAGGACGCCGAACGCGACCTTTTCACCGTGGTAGAACGGGTGGGTTTCCGCGAGCGCGGTGAGACCATTGTGGATGGCGTGGGCGGACGCCAAGCCCGCGCTCTCAAAACCGATTCCGCTCAGCAGGATGTTTGCCTCGACGATGTGATCGAGGGCGGGCGTGACGATACGCATGTCGGCGGCGACCTTGGCGGCAACGCCGTAGGCCAGCAGTGTCTCGTAGCAGAAATTGGCGATCTTGATCCCGACCGTCGTGCTATATCCGCCGCACTCGTTGCGGGATTGGGTGCGTTCGCAGGATCTGGCCTCGAACCATGTCGATAGCGCGTCGCCCATGCCCGCAACCAGAAAGCGCGTCGGCGCCGCGGCGATGATGCCCACGTCCACGAGCACCACGGCCGGATTGGCTTTCTGGTAGGACACGGACTCGAAAACGCCATCCTCCGAGTACAGCACCGCGCACCCGCTGCACGGTGCATCCGTCGATGCGATAGTCGGGATGACGATGACGGGCAGGCCCGCCCTGTCGGCGGCGATCTTTGCGGTATCGATGGTCTTTCCTCCGCCCATCCCGATGAGGACGTCCACGTGCTTCTGCGCGATGATGGAAGACAGGCGGGCCAGCTCTTTCTCGCAGCACTCGCCACAGAACGATTCGATGTGGATGGCCCTCGCGCCAAAATCGACACCGCATTCGGGAAGGACCTTGCCCTTCACCGAGGGCGAGGCCAAGAGCAGCCCTCGTTTGCCCAGCAAATCGATCAGCGCGGGCAATTCACCCATGGCACCGACGCCCTGTATATATTTCCCGGGGAACACCGCTTTCTTGAACATATGGACCTCCTCTATTCTCGTGCGCCATGTGGGCGCTCGATTCGGGCACTGTCATGGGGCGAGGGCCCGTTCGCCGAAGCGCGTTCTTCGAGAACTTTCTGCATGCGTCGCTCTGCCGCAATTTCCGCCTGCACCTGTGTGTAGAGATCGGGCTCACCCCTGCTGGCGTCAGCGCGCCTCAGGAATCTGAGAATGTGGTTGGCGAGGGCAAAGAAGCCAAACAGGACCAGGAGCGAGCCCGCGAGACCGCCGATCGTCGGAGGGGTCAGCATCTCCACGCCGAGCAGGCGCAACGCCCAGAACCATAAGAAGAACCCAAGCACGGTCTCGAGGAGGGTCGTGAGTAGTCTGCGCTTATCTTTGCTCATGGGAGCCCCCTTTCGAACGCCGGCGGTGGGGTGACCGCCCGGGAACCATATGGTGCCTCCATGGTGCAATGGGTCGCCCGACGACGCTAGCCCCAAACGCGCGACATCCCGGCGACCCAGCTCGATCACATCGCGGACGAGAATTGTCGGGATCCGATCCTGGGGAGGCGTAGCCGAGAGCGCACATCCGGCTCAGACAGCAGGGAGGATGTCGGGAGGCCCCTTGCCCGCTGTGGCTCCTGTCGGGCCGCAGCGCTCGAGCGTTCGGTTGAGGGGACTCAGGACGACTTATCCGCGACGCGCACCAGGATCTCGTTGCGGCGGAGGAACGTCGGAGTCCACGGGGGATCGTAGAAGGCGAAGAAGGGATCGCCCTCGGTGGCGATCTTGCGCCTCTCGAGCTCGGCCTTGAGCGCCGCCATGGCCTCGCGCTCGACCTCGGCGGTCCGCCCACCCTTGAACCGCAGCACCGCGAAGCGCCCCCCTTCGTGTGACCGCAGTCCGACGGCGGCATCCCTGGGTTTCGGGGCGGAGCCCGCGACGTCCTTGGGCACGATGAAACTCATTCTCCCCTCTTCCCCGCGCACGCCCTCGACCAGCACCGGGGTCGTCATCGCGATCTTCCGCTCGCCCTCGTTGGCCCCCGTGATGAACCGGAACAGCCTTCCGAACGCCCCGTCCATGCCCCGATCATCGGCCGACATGCCCGTCGAAACGAGCTCGAGGCGCGGGTAATCGCGCAACTCGAAATCGCCATCTTTCTCGACGACGATGTATTTCGGTGTCTCGGTCACGGCCCTGGAATTGGCAACAGTGAACCACAGGACGGCCCCCGCGCAAATCGCGATCACCCCGAACCCGGCGCCGAGAATGATTTGTTTCATGCGGTCTCTTATGGGGCCATGGCCGCGCCCTCGCAACCGGGGTCTGCACCCCACGTGGGTCATCCCGATGGCAAGGTCGTCTGGGGGATCGGCCCGGACGATCCGCCCGGCGTCCCGCTGAAATTCATGGCCGGCCTCCACCGCCTGCCCAACGGCGACACCCGGCGACCCCGATTGCAGCCATCAGACCAATGCATCGAGTTCAGGGCTTATGCACTTCGACGCGATAGAAGGAAGCCCTGTTGGTCGCGTGCGGGTCATGGTAGATGTTGGTCCCGCTGGCATCGCCCCAGTAGAGGTTGGTCAACGGCCACCATTCCATCAGGTCGGCGGACTTGAACACGGAGTAGAATCGGCTGGTTGCGCTCGGCCACCAAATGGAGAATTCCGGGGTCTGAGACGACAGCACCCCAAGCTTGAGCAGCGAAGCCCTGTTGGTGGGATTGGTGTCCGCAACATGTTCATCGGAGTCGGTCGCGCCATCCCGGTCATAGTCGCTCGCTCCGCCGGCAAACAGGTTGGTTCCGCCGTATAGGTTCTCCCACCAATCGGGGATGCCGTCCCCGTCCGCATCGCTGAGCGCGGGATCGACATAGACCGTGATGGTGTCGGAACGCACGCTGGATCCCGCGGCCTCGACCTGGATGGTGTGTGTGCCCCCGGTCATCCCGGAGTTGTCCCACGTGGCCTCCCACAGGCGCGGATTGCCGGCAACCGGCTGCATGGGATGCCAGGGCGCCGCGCCGTCAATGCGGTATCGGACCTGGGAGATGGTGCCGGAATCAAACACCAGAGCCCGGATGGGATTGTTCGGGGCAACGGGTACGTGATAGGCTTGGGGATTCGGGACACCGCCGAGATCATGATTCACCGGCGCGGTGATCAGCACCAGTGGCCAGGAGGCGATCGCCTGAGTCTTCGTGGAGAGACCATTGCAGTCGATGGCGATCACGCTGAAGTGGTTGTCCGAGGACTTGCCCAGCGAGGCCACATTCAGGTAGGCCACGCCGTCGCCCGCCATATGGCCCGTGTAGTCATCGCCGTTGAAGAGAACTTCACTATACCCGTGGGTGTGGCCGTAGTCGTATGAGGAAGCTCCATACTGGTCGAGCAGACCGATAAATGTCTCCGCCCCGTAGTACAGCCAGGTATCCGTGGAGCCTCCGGTGTCCGTTACCGGGTGATGGCCGAACACGAGCGTGAGGTCGGCATCGCTGTGGAGATCGAGCTCGCCCTGGATATAAGCCAGTTCATTCGTGTCCAGGCCGGCATAGTCGCCCCAGGGCCATGAAATACTGAACGGGTCTCCGGAATTGTCCGCGGTGTTGACCCCAAGGAAGTGATACTTGCCGAAGGGAAACTGGCGGACCCACGACATCTGCGTGTTTCCCGTGGCCCGGCCCTGGATCGAGTTGGCCCGATAATAGGCAAAAGACTGGTCGCTGTACGCGTCGTGATTGCCGGGGATGTCGTAGAAATTGGTGGCGTCCACGCGGCCCGCCAGGATCGCCTTGTATTCGTTCCATTCTGATTGATACGGGCCATTGGGGTATCCAAATATATTGCCGGCGGTGGAGTCGGTCAGGTCGCCGGTGGCCACGATGAACTCGGGATTGACCACATCCTTGCCCGCCGTGACGACCCACGTGAGATTGTTGGCATCCTGACTGCCCCTGGTGCCGATATGGAGATCGGTGATTAGGATGAACCAGAGGATCTTATCATTATCGGCGGCATAGTAGGCCGCGTGGGGGTTTCCGGCAGATGAGGCGCCTGCGGTCAGAGCGAGCAGAGCGCCGACCCATGTCTTCAGTCCAAAGAAAAATCGCCTGTAGGGCACGCTCAACATGACCCGTTTCCGCTATCATCTATTCCGGTTGCCTGGCTTTCGCGATGTAGCTGTCCAGCTTCTGAATAACCCGCCCGTCATCCGTTTGGGCTTTGGCCTTTTCCAGGTATCGCACCGCCTCATCGAAATTCCCCATTTCGACCTGGGCCAGTGCCATTTGTACGTAGATGTCGATGTCTTTGGGGGCGAGGCGAATCACATGGGCGTATTCCGTCGCCGCCTGGCTGAATTTTCTCTGGACAAAGTACAGGCGCGCCAGATTGCGGTGCGCGTCGATACAATCGATATCGATCTCAATGGCCCGTTTGAATGAGGCCTCGGCCAGCGCCAGTTGTTTATCAGCCTCGGCCTTTCGGCCTTTCGGCATGAGGTCAAGGTACCCCTGCTTGAAATGCGCCAGCCCCTGCCGGTTCTGGACGGCCTCCTCGGGGAGCGGCGCCGTCCGGCCACCGGAATCCGCAGGAACATCCACCGCACAAACGCACGCCAGGATCCCGATAAGAAACTGCCTCTCAAGGGGCACGAGCACGCGCACAGCCCCATTAGCCCGAATCAGCCTGCCCATGGCTACGAATATCGGAACACGCCATGATCCTGTCAAGGGACGCAGAAATCGGCGGCACCGCCGCTATGGTGCCTCGAGCCACGCGAATCCCGCTTTCAGGGATCCAAAGATATCCCCGTGCCAACCATGCCCTCCCTCGTAGGTGGCAAGCTCGACGCGCGCGCCTCTCTTGGACAGCTGCTCCTTCGCGTCCTCCGCCATGCGAATCGGACACACCGTGTCGCCGGGCGAGTGAAATATATAATAGCGGTGCCCCTTGGCCCTGGACAGCCGCGGAAGCCGGTCGGGCCTGAAGACCGACATCGCGACGAAGGAGCCCCTGATGCCATCGACCTCGAGCGAGGCCGCATAGGCCGCGGGACCGCCCGATGACCAGCTGAGCGTGTACACGTGCTCGGGGTTCACCTTTCTCGATCGCCTGACATCGGCGATCACCGCCCCGACAAATTCCTCCGTGGTGAACTTGGCGCCCTTCAGATCGTCTGCCCCGGTCGGCCACACAACCTGCTGATCCGGGGTCCACTTCACGGCGATGAGTTGCGCCACCAGATAATCTGGACCGGCGGCGCGCTCTCCGATGCTGGTCACGAAGGGGTTGAAATCGGCAGAGCCCTCGCCCCCGGGGAGAACGAGCAGCAGCCCGTGGCCGCCGGCGGGCTCCCGGCCCCCCGAATGATCGATCAGGAAGTACTCCTGCCTCGGATTTCCCTGGACCGCCATCCGGGTGGACACTCCACCCGCAACCGCGGACGCTGCCAACGGCAGAAGCGAGAGCATCGTGATTACATGCGCCTTCATTGCGTTCCTTTCCCTGCGCCTCTCGAATATCGCGGCCCGTCCGCGGGACGCCTCAACCGGAACCACTGCGGCGCGATCGCCCGCAGCGGCGCGGGCACTTCGCCCTCGAGCCCCTGCACCACACCCCTGCACGCGCCGTCCTCGCCGCGGACGAAACCGACGTCGCAGCGCTCCGGAAGGACGATCTCAAGTCCGTCTGTCTTGACGCGCCTGAGCCCGCCCGCGGCGAACGCGGCCACGCGCCCGTCGGGGGAGAACCGGATTGCCGCGACGCCGACCGCGTCGACCGACACCGTGTGGCCCTGCCACTCGAAAGTTTCGATGATCGGGTCGCCCGCGGGATTCCCCGTTCCCGCCACCCTCACGCGGGTGCCGTCCGTCAGGGCGCCGTGGCCCTCCGTCGGCGGCGCGGCGTGCTTGACCGCCCCGGCCTGCCCCCATCCGGTCAGTTGCGCGGTCCAGCCCGTCACGCGCGCCACGCAGGCCTCACCCAGCAGCCGAGCCACCGAAGCGACGCAGGCGGCATCGTCATCGCAGGCGCGAACACCCGAGCCGAGCCGACCGGCGCCGTCCAGCGGGCGCGCGTCGAAGGCCCTGGTCCACCCGCCCACGCGGAAGAGAGCGCTCTTCCCGCGCGCGGCGCGCTCGAAGAGCGCCAGCTCCTTCTCCCCGCAATACTCGGGCTGGTGCAGCACGACGGCGCGGTAGCGCTGCGGCCCGAGGCAGAGCCAGCCATCGCCGTTGAGGTGCAGCGCGCCCGACTCGGCGAGGCTGGATGGGATCAGATCCGCGAGGTAGCCCTGCGCGCACAGCGCCGAGGCAATCTCGAGGCCGACCCGGTTGTAGGAGGGCCCGGCCCAGTTCATCGCGCAGGCGTGGCCGAAAACCACCGCCACGGGACACTCCAGCGGCGCGCGGGTGATGAAGTCGAGCACGCGCAGTCGCGCCATGGCACCCATCAGGGCGCTCTCGAAGAGCAGCGTGTCGCGCTCGCCCCCCCGCAGATCCTGCCGGGGGTAGAGCGGGTGCACGTTGAGACGCCCCCCGGCCAGGGCTCCCGCCCACAGCTCGCGCACATACGGTTCGGGTTCCTTGGCGTAGTACTGGTTGTACCAGAGCGGATGGCCCCAGCGCTTGGCCAGCGAGGTGCGGCAAGGATATGGCGTCGACTCGTCCGACTGCCCCATGTCGCGCGTGGCGCCCCACCAAGACAGGCCGTTCTTGCGGAACTCCTGCGCGCCGGGGTACGGGGTCCACGTGGCGTGCGTCACGATGAACGCGTCCTCGCCGAAGGCCTCCTTCCCGGCCCGGTAGAAGTCATCCTCGACCGCGACGTTGCGGTCGAGGCACAGCTTCCGGTAGCGGTTGATCGCGGCCTCGCGCTCGCGCCCGAGCCCTGTCTCGCCCGCGCACATCAGGAGCGCGTCGCGCACCAGGTCGCGGCCATCGGATGCCGTCCCGTACTCCGCGGCCATCGCCGCGGAGTACCAGTAGCGGTCGTGCGCCGGATTGCCCGTGTGGTCCGGGGGAAAGCCCCACTCGTCCTTCATGATCCCCGCCAGCGGCAGGTCGGCGTACCGCCCGATGATCCCGCGCTGAAATTCGATGAGGTGCGGCGCGAAAACGTCGGGCGCGAGCACGGTGTGCGCCGCGATCACGCAGGCGCCGCGCCCCGGCGCCTGCGCGGGAACGCGCACCGCCAGCCAGCGCGGGTCCCCGGACGTGGCAACGACATCGCCGGTGATGTTCCTCACCGTGGCCGGGTCGATGCCGTCCGGCCCGCGCGCGAACGCGTAGGCGCGCACGAGCCGCGTGCCCAGGCACTCGTATTTCGGCAGCCCGCCGTTCATGTGGTCGCTGGTGTCCTCGCCCCGGAAGGTCACCTCGGCCGGCGCGCCGTTGGTGAAGTCGACGAACTTGAGGACCAGCTCCTCCTGAAGCTCATCGGGATACAGGGCCCGGAAGGCCTGCCGGGCGAGCCTGATGTCAACCTCTAGGGCGATCCTCAGCCCCAGCGGGCCGGCGTGGCGCAGGGCCTTCTCCACCTGCTCGCGCATCGCGGGCTCGGTCACCTCAATGCGGCGGCAGGCGGTCGAGAGCAGCGTGTAGGGCGAATGGGCCGCCGCCCCATCCAGAAACTTCTTGAAGCCGTCGGGTTCCAGGACTTCCTGCGACCAGAACCACGCGCCGATCACCGGCGGCAGGCCCGCCTTCTCTCGCGCGTCCTCCGCCCGCGCGATCGTCGCCAGACCGGGCGCGCACACCGCCCCCAGCCAGCTCCAGAGGAGGACCATCGCAACCCTGTGTTCGCGTCGCACGTCACTTCTCCAAGAGGAGGCCCGAATACCCGCACGGAAGCACGACGCGCCCCTTCCAGAACGCGGGCACGAACGGATTGGCCTTGAGCGCCAGTCTCTTCAGGGGCCTGGGGTTGTCCATGTCGGAGAAATCGTAGGTGTGGCAGTTCTTGAACATCCTGTTCGCGACCGCGACTTTTCCCGTCGATCGGTCGGCGTTCGCGAGCCCCTCCCACTCCGATTTCGGAAACATGGACCGGCTGATGGCGGAATCGTCGGCGATATCGGGCGGGAGCGCGCCCTGCCCGGGGAACGCGGACCTTCTCAGTTCGCGCGTGGGCACGGGATCTTCGGGATCGAAGAAGGCGTACCCGCAGGCGCGCATGACAAGGAACCTGGAATCGAGCGACGCGACGCTTCCCGTCTGGGAGCAGAGGGGGAATGTGTCGTGCCATATCATCTTCGGCGGACGGGGTCCCAGATCGAAAACCATGAACCCCCCAAAGGTGCGCGAAAGGGCGAAGTACCGCCCCTTCACCAGATCCTGCGACGCGTAATTGCCGTAGAGAAGCCCGCCGCCCGCCTCGCTCAGGACGACCTTCGGGCGCGCGGGATCCGAGAAGTCCACGAAATGGATGCGCGATGTCGCACATGTCGCCGCCACGATGTCCGAGCCCTCGAATGCCCAGAGGAACTGAACGAAGTTCAGGCCTTTCTCGAGCACCCCGAGGCGCCCGATCTCCTCGATCCTCGTGTCCGAGACGATCCTGTACGCCCCGATGCCGTCCTGCCCCTCGGCGACGTACAGCCTGTCGCCCGAACGCTTCACGTCGGCCGCGTATCGGATCTGCGCCCTGTCGATCTGCGTCATGCCATTCTCAGAGAGCCTGTAGATTTTCACGCCGTCCCAGACGTTCGCGGTATACGCGATATCGCCGTCGATCGCGACGGCCCGGGTCGGGTTCGTGGGCTCGGGACCCGATGAGAAAAAGCCCTCCTCGTGGGCGTCGCCCGGATGCTCGGGAAGCCGGGGAAGGCCACCGAGGTCGCGGCCCTCGGGTCGCGCGATTCCGGGGAGCTCGGCGACGTAGATGCCCGTGTAGGTGCCCGAGACGTAGAGCACGCCGTCCCCCACCGCGATCGATGAGACGGGGTCACCCTGTGGGACACCGGGGTCGGCAATCTGCTTGAACGGAACGCCGATCGCCGGGTTTTCGGGGTCGGTCTTCGGCAGAATCAGGTTGCCGATAATCCTCGGGTCCTTCGGGTCGGAGACATCCAAGAGAAACACGCCGTTGACGGTGTCGGCGGCGAAGCAATAGCGGCCCGAGATCCGGGGGGTCCAATAGTCGCACGGGCCGAAGTAGATGCTCGGGAAGGAGACCCTCGAGAGCCTTGCGGGGTTGACGGGGTCGGAGACGTCGAAGATTTCGAGGCCGTGCCCCGCGCCGTGCCGGAGTTCGGGCGGGCCGCTCTTCTTGTGCTGCCCCGTCGATGCGAAGAGGACGTTCCCGCGCATCGCCATGCCGTCGCCGTAGCCATCGAGCTTGATCCTGGACACCTCATGCGGCGCGAGAGGGTCTGAGACGTCAATGACGGTGATTTCCCCGCCCGCCCAATCGCCGCTGAAGAGCATCCCGTTGCGGTAACAGACCGACTGCGACTCGTCGGTCCTGAGCGACGAGAGGTGCCTCATCCTTGCGGGCTCCGAAACGTCGACGCACTGAATGCCGTACACCCTGTGGCCGAGAAACGCGACGCCCCCCGCCGCGTCCAGGCCCGTGGCCATCTCGACACCATCGAAGTTTGATATGATCCTGGGGCTGTTCTCGTCGGAGACATCGACCGCCCAGAGGCCGCACTGGCGCGCCGATAGGAACGCGGTCTTGCCGCTGACGCGGAGCTGGCGCACGTTGCCCATGCCGCGCACCTGGCCCATCCGCCGTGGGTGTTTTGGGTCGGCCATGTCGAAGATCGAGAGTCCGCTACCCTCGAGCGCGTATAGCCTTCCCCCCGAGATCTCGAGCGACATCGTCCCCCCCGTGCCCTGGACCTTGCGAAATGGGATTGGCTCGCCGTACCGGGAATCTCCGTGGGCATTGGTGATCGTCCCACCAGACACCGACACCGCCGAGAGCGCGGCCGCGCTGCAGACGGATAGGACCATGTCACGGATAGCCGTTTCCCTGTGACGGACCCGCGCGCACGATCCCTCTACCCGGACCCCCGGCACGCCCGGGCCCCAAGCAAGAACCGTCTTGGCCATCGGGAGATCGTGGAACTGGCCCCACGGGGAGTCGAGTTGGAATCCTCAACGGGGCCAACGCCTGCATCTTTCGCGCGCCTGCGTGAAATTTGCAGGCCATCGGCCTTGTCGGACTTGGCGAAGATCGGGAGGTTGCTAGGATCGCTCCGGTCTCTGATCCCATGAAACGGCATATCCTTTTTCTTGGCGCCCTGTGCGCGCAGCTGCCACCGCTCGCACCCGCGGTGGCGGAAACTCAGGGCGCGTGCGTGGTCCTTCGGTTCGATCGCGACACCCGCGACGCCTCGGGCCGCGGCAACGACGCGGTGGGCGAGGGCGCGCGATTCGTCCCTGGGCACGAGGGGCGGGCGCTCTCGACGGGCACGGGCGCGGTGGTGGTGCCGGATTGCGGCGACGTGCGCCTGGCGCCGGGGCTGCGGATCGAGTGCTGGGTGCGGTTGGATGCCCTTCCGCCCGAGGGGCAGGAGATCTTGTCCAAGGATGATGAGTATATCCTCCGGGTCGATCCGGCGCGGGAGGGGGGGCGGTTTTCCTGCTGCGTGAACGTGGGGGG
>JADLBR010000371.1 GCA_020847615.1 Verrucomicrobiia bacterium | reverse complement strand
TAAGATCGCCACCACCAGCGCCAGCGAAATGGCCCCCAGGATGCGCCGCTTCATGAATGGGCGCCCCCCGCTACTCTAATTGCGCCCCGGGGCCAGGGGGGCGTCGTCGCAATCGAGATCGCCGAGCGCGTACTGGATGCCATCGAGGTAGAACCGCAGCATGGCCCGGCTCTGGTAGCTCTCGGGGAAGTGGCTGGGGGACACGAAAAACACGCGCCCCTTGCCAAATCTCTTGATCCACGAGACGTAGAGCGTGTCGTCGACGGGCGCGCCCTCGCGCTTCCCCTGGATGTCGGCGGCCCTCATCATGAGCAGCGGGCGAAAGTCCTTCTTCGCGTAGGCCCCCTTGAACAGGTACGGCTCGTCGGTGTGCGTGAAGGGCTCGCCGCCAAACGCCTTGAGCAACGGGTGCGAGCCATCCACCGGGCACACGCTGAACTCCTGCGCCTTCGGGTGGTAATCAAAACTGCCACCGACCATCTCGCCAAAGGCCCTCGAGTCATTCTGCATGACGATGCCCCCGTGCACGACGATCAGCCCTTTGCCCGACGCGATATGATCGACGAGGCCCTTCTCCAGCGCGGCGGCCATGGCATTGCGCTCGTCCTCGCCGAGCCCCTTGTACCTCTCGCCCATCGCGGCGTTGCGCGGATCCTTGATCGCGCCCCTCAAGACATCCAGAAAGATGTTGCGCCCGGGGCCCTGGCTGCAGCAGTTGTTGAGGATCACGCCATCGAAGCGCCCGATGTTCCGGGTCCCGAACATCTCGATGTCGGCGCTCGGCGTCACCGAGAAGGCGCCCGTCTTCTCGGCGATGGCCCGGATGGCTGCGTTCGCGTGGGGTATGACCTTGTGGTCGAAGCCGGTGAAGAGATCGAACAGAAGGACCTCGCGTCTCCGTTTCGGCGCGACGGTGGGCGCGCCCGGCGCCAGCTCCATGATACTGGCGACCCACTCCGGCGATGGCGGGGTGATCGCCTTGGCGGGCTTCGGCGCGATCTCCGCAAAGACGGAACCGGCCGGTGCCCCGGCCAAGAGAAAGAATGCCCACAGCGCGAGTGATCTCATCGGACGCCTCCTGACGTTTTCATCGTGCCAGAACTCAAACCCGCGGGCAAGAACTCCCCGGGATTCCGTCCGGTGTGCCTCTTGAAGGCGCGGCTGAAATCGTTGGGATGCCGATAGCCCAGGGCATAGGCGACCGCCTTGACCGTGGCCCGGGGGTCGCCCAACAGCCCGCGCGCGCGATCCATCCGGAGCCGCGCGTGGCAGGTCGCGGGCGACTCTCCCAAGTGCGCGCAGAACAGGCGATGGAGCGTCGCCGGCGATACCTGCAGGTAGTCGCAGAGGGCCCCGACCGGATTGAGCACGGCCGGGTTCTGCGCCATCCAGCGGAGGGCCAGCTCCATGCGGAGGGCCGGCTCGGGGGCGGCGGCACGCGGTCGCCGCGCGCGGGCGATCGCCAGATCCATGTGCAGCCGCGCGTGCTCCAGCGCCTGCCGCGTCAGCGCCGAAGGCTGCTCCACCTCGCGGCGGCACAGGGCGTGCGCGAGCAGCAGCGCGCGCCGCAATTTCTCGTCGCCGGCCAGCGCGAGCCAGGCGGTCTCTGGCGGCGTGCACTCGGCGCACCTCGGCGGCGTCCGCCACACCCAGGTCAACACGTCGCAGACGCCACTGGGGCGGTCGGTCCAACCGCTGGCACAATCGGGGCCCACGATCAGGATGTGTCCGGGGCGGGTTCGGATCGCGCGCGATTCCATGCGGAGCACCGGCCTTCCCGACCGGACGAGGAAATACACCCACCCCGGATGGCGCGAGCGCGGGATCGGGTGACGCCCGAATCGTCGCCGACCCCACCCGAGGTACGCCAGGTCCAGGGCCGCGCTCGGCGGACACACCCACCGCGGGCGCCCCGGGGGCGGCAGGTGCAGCGCGCGCGGCAAGGGACCGGGCCTAGCAGATTCTCTCATCGGCGATACGGCTACCATAATGTCATTGCCCGCGCCGGGGTCGAACCTAGATTCAGGCATTCGAGGGCGGGCGAACGGAGCGCCTTCGCGGAGGCACGGACATGAACGGCAAGGAGCGCACGCTGGCCGCATTGACGGGAGAGCCCACGGATCGCCCGCCGGCCCTGCCCATCATCCACTCGGCCTACGCGCGGCTGGCGGGAATCCCGCTTGGGAAGTACTACGGCGATGCCGCGACCATGGCGGAGGCGATCGTGGGCGGCTGCCGCGGCTACGGGTTTGACGGCGTTCAGCTATCGATGGGCGTCACCGGGGAGGCCGAGGCCCTCGGGGCCAAGGTGGAACAGCCGGCCGACGGGGCGCCCCTGCTGAAAGATCACCCCCTCAAGGCGGTGGGCGATTTCGTGGGCCTGGATCCGTCCGCCGCCGGGCGGGCTGGGCGGATGCCGATGTACTTCGAGGCGGTGCGGCGCGCCGCCGACCAGATCGGCGGCGATTCATTCATCCTCTCCACCCTGCGGGGCCCGCTCAACATCGCCTCCCAGCTCCGGGGCGTCGAAGAGATGCTCATGGACCTCATCGACGAGCCCGAGGAGGCTTGCCGCCTCCTCGACTTCACGACCCAGGTCGCCATCGAGGTCTCGAGGGCCTCGGTCGGCACGGGCGCCGATGGGCTGCTCTTCGGCGAGGCCACCTGCTCGCCAAATTTCATATCCCCCGACATGTACCGGGAGTTTGTCCAGCCGCGCCATGCCCGCCTCATCGCGGAGACCAGGGCGATGGGCTGGCGGTTCGCGGGATTCCACATCTGCGGCGACATCCGGCCCATCTTCGGGGACATCATCGGGACCGGGGCCGCGTTTCTGGATATCGACTATCAGGTTCCCGCCGACGAGGCCATCGCGCTATCCGGCGGCCGCATCGCGATGCGCGGCAACCTGGATCCCTCGGGCGTGTTCCTCCGCGGCTCGCCCGACGACATCCGCAAGCGCACCACCGCCCTGCGCACCGCCGCGTCCGGCCATCGCTGGATACTCGCCAGCGGGTGCGACATCTCGCCCGGCGTGCCCGGGGCCAACCTCAGGGCCTTTGCGGAGGCCGCAACCCAGTAGGAGAATCGAGTCATGGGATCAGCGCATCGCCACATCACCCGGAGGGGATTTCTCCGCGGCGGCTTGGCCGCCTCCGCCTCGCTGGCCGCCCCGTCAATCATACCGGCCCGCGCGCTGGGCGCCGCGGCCAAGGCCCCCGCCAACAGCCGTATCAACGTCGCGATGATCGGCATCGGCAGGCAGGCATTCTTCGCGAACCTCCCGCCGTTCCTGGCCCACCCCGACACGCAGGTGGTCGCGGTCTGCGACGTCGACGAGTGGCGCGTGGGACAGGCCATGGAACGGGTGAGGGCCCACTACGCCAAGGAGACCGGCAGCGACTCGTGGAAGGGCTGCGCGGCCCACCGGGATTTTCGCGAGGTCCTCGCCAGAAAAGACGTCGACGCGGTGATGATTTCCACGCCCGACCACTGGCACGCGATCATGGGCATCGAGGCCGCCAGGGCGGGGAAAGACGTCGCGCTCGAGAAACCGATCTCCATGTCGGTGCAGGAGGGCCGCGCGATCAGCGACGCGATGAAGAAATACGACCGCATCTTCCGCGTCGATAGCGAGTGCCGGTCCTATGCCTATTTCCGGCGCCAGTGCGAACTGGTCCGCAACGGGCGCATCGGCAAGGTGCGGCGCGTCCTGGCGGGCGTGCCCAAGGAGCAGCCGCCGCTCAAGGGCACGCCGGATCCGATGCCGGTGCCCGAGGATCTGGATTACGAGATGTGGCAGGGCCCCGCGCCCGAGCGCCCCTACACGGAGCTGCGCGTCCACCCGCGCAAAGCCGGCGTCGGCCCAACGGGCTCCAAGCGCCCCGGCTGGATGTGCATCCAGGACTACTGCGACGGCATGATCCTGAACTGGGGCACGCACATCGTGGACATCGTCCAGTGGGGCCTCGGCACCGAATACACCGGCCCGACCGAGGTCGATGGCAAGGGCACCTTCCCCCAAGGCTCGATGTGGGACGTGCTCCAAGATTTCGAGGTCAACTATCGCTACGCCGATGGCACCGAGCTGGTCTATTCGATGGCCGGGCGGCCTTTTGTCCGTTTCGAGGGCGAAAAGGGTTGGATCGAGGTCCAGTGGTTCAAGAGCATGACCGCCGACCCGGCAGAGATCCTCCGCTCCGAGATCGGACCCGACGAGATCCACCTGCCCAAGGGCAGCGAGAAGGACGATTTCATCGAGGGCGTCAAACTCCGTCGCCCGACGGTCGAACCCGCCGAGGTCGGCCACCGCACGTCCACGATCTGCCAGATCGGACTCATCTCCATCCGCCTCGGACGAAAACTCAAATGGGACCCGAAATCCGAAACCTTCCCGGGCGATGACGAGGCGAACAGGCTCCTCGTCCGCCCCATGCGCTCACCATGGACACTGCCAGGAATCTGATCATCTCGATCGCGGCCGCGGCCATCGGTCTCGCGGCGACCGTCCCGCGCTCGATCGGGGGACCTCCGCCGTGGCCCTTCTTCGCCTTTGACAACGCCGCGAAGGACGCGTCCCACCCGGACCCGACATCCCAGATCGCGATGTTGAAGGAACTCGGTTTCGACGGCATCGGCAGCGTCCGCCCGGCGCACGTGCCCGAGGCGCTGGCCGCGGCGGAGAACTACGGCATCAGGGTGTTCAGCATCTATGCCGTCGTTTCGATCGATGAGGGAACTGCGGTGGACGCGGTCCTGTTCGAGGCCCTCAAGCAACTCAAGGGCCGGGGGGCATCGCTGTGGCTCGGATTCACCAGCAAGAAATTCAAGCCGTCCGATCCCGCCGGCGACGATCTCGCGCTGCGGCGCCTCGCCGAGATCGCCACCCCCGCGGAAGAGAATGGCATACCCATCATCCTCTACCCGCACGCCAACTTCTGGATCGAGCGCGTCGACGACGCGGTCCGCTTTGCGGAAAAATCTGGGCGCGGTGACCTCGGCGTGATGTTTAACCTCTGCCACTTCCTCAGGCTTCAGGATGCGGCCGATCTCAGGCCGGTGCTGGACCGTGCCAAGTCCCGGCTGCGGTGCGTCAGCATCAACGGCGCCGATGGCGACTGCCGCGGCGGTGATTGGAAACGCCTGATCCAGACCCTCGACCGCGGCACCTATGATGTCGCCCAGGTGCTGCGCGCGCTGGACGAGATCGGCTACCGGGGCCCCGTGGGCTTCCAGGGCTACGGCATAGGCGGCGACGCGCGAGACAATCTCGCACGCACAATGGCCGCCTGGCGCACCATCAATGCGCGCATCGCTCCCGGCGACCGCCGGTGACTCGAAAATTGCGCATCCTCATCCCGTAGCCGAACGCGTGAGCGTTTGGCCGCGCGGCTTTCCGGCGCGGTGGCCTCCCTAGCCTGCATATTTCACGCGCATGCGCGAAATATGCAGGCTCAAAGCCCCCCCTTCTCAGCGCATTGCGATGCGGCGCCGGCCACGCCATCATGCCGCGGTGCCGACGCGATCCTTCATCGGCCGGAGCCTGGCGGCGAGGTGGCGGTTTTTCGGGACATTCGCCGCGGAGATCGCCTTCTACTTCGTGCTGGCGC
>JADLBR010000370.1 GCA_020847615.1 Verrucomicrobiia bacterium | reverse complement strand
GTGAGACGGGGCGTCCTGGGCGCGGCGGGGGTGATCACGGCCGGGGGGCTGGGCGCCCGCGTGTTCGGGGACGATGCCAAGAAGGCGCCCGAGCAGGCGCCGGCCGACGAGACCGCCGCGCGTGATGCGGCGGCCAAGGCGGCGGTCGGCGGCAAAGGCAAGATCAAGTCGGTCATCCAGATCTTCCTGTGGGGCGGCATGTCGCACAACGACACCTGGGATCCGAAGCCGGGCACCGGCTACGACTACCTGGGTGAACTGGACAAAGTCATCCCGACCAACGTGGACGGGATCCAGCTCGGGGCGCTGTTCCCCCAGTTGGCCAAGCAGGCCGACAAGTTCTCCCTGATCCGGAGCATGACCCACGGCATCGATGGTCACGAGACGGCGGCCTATCTGATGCAGACCGGTCACAAGCCGGGCGGCCAGCTCGCCTTCCCGAGCGTGGGCGCCATATTCACCTACTTTAAGAGGGATGAATACAAGGGGCTGGTTCCTCCGTACATCGTGATGCAGCAGGCGGCCGGGCGGTTTTCCGAGGAGGGCTTCCTCGGTCCCGCATACAAGCCCTTTGCCACGGGCGGCGACCCGAACGCGGACCGGTTCGAGGTGCAGGGCATCGTGAACCGGGGGATCGACGATGCGCGCCAGAAGGCCCGGCGCGAGCTGGTCGACAAGGTCAACACGATGGGTTACGGCCTGGCGGATGTGCCCGAGGTGGCGGCCGCGGAAGAGGCCAGGCAGAAGGCCTACGGCTTGATCCTGGGCAAGGGGAAAGAGGTGTTCAATCTCGACAACGAGCCCAAGGTGGCCAGGGACCGGTACGGCCGTAACACGTTCGGGCAGGAGTGCCTCGCGGCGCGGCGGATGGTGGAGGCGGGCGTGCCCTACATCACCATTAGCTTCCCGGGTGGGTGGGACACGCACTCGAATCATTTCGCGACGATGAAGCGGCAGTGCCCCTGGCTGGATCAGGGTTTGGCGACGCTCTTGGCGGACCTGAGCGAGAAGGGGCTCATGGAGAGCACCCTGGTCTGGTGCACCGGCGAGTTCGGCAGATCGCCGAGGGTGTCGTGGGAGCCACCGTGGAACGGAGGTCGCCACCACTACGGGAAGGTCTTCACCGTGCTGGTCGCCGGCGGCGGATTCAAGGGAGGGCGCGTCGTCGGCTCGTCGGACGCAAAGGGCGAAGAAGTCAAGGACAGGCCCGTCTATCCGGCGGACCTGCTGGGGACGTTTTATCTGTTGGCGGGCATCGACGCCAGCGCCCCATTGCCAAACCCGCTGGGGCTCGACGCGCGGGTCCTGGATGCCCAGAACGAAGGAATGAAGACGGCCGGGCTCTTGCGCGAGCTGCTGTGATTATGAGTGGGCGCATTGCGTTTGTGGTCTTGGGGTTGGCCATGTTCATGGCCGCGGCATCCTCCGGCTGGGGGCAGGGACAGTATATCGGCTACGTCTATCCGGCGGGTGGCCAGCAGGGCACGACGTTTCAGATCCGCCTGGGTGGGCAGGGGCTGCTCCACCCCTGTGATCTGGCCGTGACCGGCGAAGGGGTCTCGGCCCGGCTGATCGACTACTACCGGGTGTTCAATAACCAGGAGATCGACCTGCTCCGCCAGCAACTCAACGAGCTCAAGAAAAAGGAGACCACGGTCAACGACGTGATGGTCGCCAAGATGGCCTTCCTCGAGCTGCCGCTGCGCATCGAGCCGCCGAAGGTCGAGGGCATCATCTGCAAGGCATGCGGGCGGCTCAACCCGCTGGGATCGACCGTTTGCACCGACTGCAACGCGCCGCTCGAGCAACCCAAGGATCCGCAGCCGGGAGAGGCGAAGGCATCGGGCGCGGCCCCGCAGTCGGAGCAGGAGGCGGCCAAGCAAAAGCTAATCGAGCGGATAGAGAGGATCTTTGCGGAGGACGAGCGCAACCCGGCGGTCCCCGCCCACTGCGAACTCGTTTTCGCCGAGATCACGGTGGCCGCCGACGCAAAGCCCGGCCCGAGAGAGATCCGGGTGATCACCAAGCGCGGCGTGTCCAACCCCCTGGCCTTTTTCATCGGGCAGGTACCCGAGGTGGCCCGCAAGCCGATGAAGACCTGCCAGAAGCAGGTCTTGGGCAAGGAGCACCTGGCCCAGCGCAAGAGGCCGCCGGATGAAGAGGAGGTGCGCGTCACGGTGCCGTGCACCATGAACGGCCAGATCGGGGCGGGAGAGATGAACCGGTACCGTTTCCCGGCGAGCAAGGGCCAGCGCCTGGTCATCGAGGCCAAGGCCCGCCAGCTGGCCCCGTACGTGGCCGACGGCGTGCCCGGTTGGTTTCAGGCCGTGCTGAGGCTGCAGGATGCCAAGGGCAACGAGCTGGCGTACAACGACGATTTCCGTTCCGACCCAGATCCGGTGCTCTATTTCGAGGTTCCGGCAGACGGCGAGTACGTGCTGACCATCAACGAGGCGCTTTTCCGCGGACGCGAGAGTTTCGTGTACCGGGTCACGGTGGCCGAGGCGCCGTTCGTGACCGGCATCTTCCCGCTGGGCGGACGCGTGGGCGAACCGGCCAAGATCGAGATGAGCGGCTGGAACCTGGATAAGGCCACGCTCGCGCCACCTCCCGGAGACGCCAAGCCGGGGCGCCACATGATCGCGGCGACCGACGGCGAACTCGCTTCCAACCTCGTGCCGTTCGCCCTGGACACGCTGCCCGAATGCATGGACAAGGAATCCAACGATGAGCCGTCAAAGGCGCAGAAGGTCAGCGTGCCCATCATCGTGAACGGGCGCTCGGATCGGGCGGGCGATTGGGACGTCTTCGAGCTGGAAGGGAAAGCGGGTGAGATGATCGTCGCGGAGGTGAACGCACGGCGGCTGGGTTCCCCGTTCGACTCCTTCGTCAAGGTCACCGGCCCGGATGGCAAGGTCATCGCAGTGAACGACGACCACTTTGACGCCGCCTCGGGGATGAACACCGACCACGCCGACTCGTACCTCATGGTCAAGCTGCCGGCCGATGGCAAATATTTCGTCCACCTCGGTGACACCAGGCGACAGTCTGGGAAGGAGTACGCCTACCGGCTCAGGATCAGCCGGCCGCAGCCAGATTTCGAGCTGCGCCTGATCCCTTCGCGGATCGTCATCCCAGGGGCGAAGTCCGCGAACGTGACCGTCTTCGCGATCCGCAAGGACGGATTCGACGGGCCGATCACCCTGGGATTCAAAGATCTGCCGAAGGGACTCGAGTCGCCTGGCGCCACGCTGGCGGCCAAGCAGGAGACTGTGGGCATGTCGATAAAGACGAGCCTGACCGAGTTGGAGAAGCCGGTCATCCTCACGGTCGTGGGGAGCGCGAAAGTCGGGGATCGGGAGATCGTCCGCGAGGCCGTGCCGTCCGAGGACCGGATGCAGGCCTTCCTGTGGCGCCATCTGTTGCCCGCCAATGACCTGCCGGCCCTGGTTTACAGCCCATCCTACGAGCCGCCGCCCGACCGCGTGCTGCCGCCGATCCGGGAGGAGGATCGGCCCAAGGACGCCAAGCGCGACCTGACCAAGAGTTCGGTCGACTGGTACCTGAAGCAGATCGACGGCCTGTACCAGCAGTGGCTGCTCACCGACGAGTTCGCGAATCGCCAGATCGCGAATATCGAGGCCCGTTTGATCAAGTAGGCGCCACCCTGATGGTCCGGTGGGCGACCCAGAGCGCGGAATTTAACCGCCAGATCCCAGCATGCCCCGCAGACGGTGTGCCGCCGGAGGCAAAAATGTAGCCGAAGCCGTGAGGCTTTGGCGGCCAAACGCTGCCGCGTTCGGCTACGGGAGGCGTTGCGGCGATTTTCGATCTAATTTGTGAGACTTTGTCCTGCAACCTCTTCTGGCGGTCGGGCTTGGCGAAGGCCGAGGGGCTGCTAGGACTTGGGGATGGCTGGGTGCTGTCATGGGCCGGAGGCGGGTGGGATCCCCGTTGAGAAGGCCGGGGCGATGGAGTGGGTGCGGCTTGGGGTTGCGGCGGTGTTGGCGGGGCAGGGGATGGCATTTGGGATTGCGGCGAACCTGTCACCGCCGAGCGGGACTGAGCGTTGGGTGTTGCACGGGGTGCTGGCGGTGTCCGCGGTCGGCGTGTTTCTGTTGGCGGGGATACCGATCTTGCGGGAGGCGTGGGTGCGCGCGCGCGCGGGGCGGGTGGCGGTGGAGCAACTATTCCTGGCGGGGATCGGGGGCGCGTTTGGGGCATCGCTGCACGCGACGGTGACGGGGCACGGGGATGTCTACTACGAGGTGGTGGCGGTCCTGGTGGCGATCTACACGCTGGGGAGCGTGATTGGCAGGGATCGGCGGCGCGCGGCGCTGGAATGCGCGGGGCGCCTGCGGCGGGAATTCGAGCGATGCGTGCGGCTGACGTGTTGTGGGCAGAGGAAGGAATGCGGCGTCGGGGAGATCGCGGAGGGTGATCGGGTGTGGGTTGGGGTGGGCGACGGGGTGCCGGTGGATGGGGTGGTGGAAGAAGGTGTGGCGTTTGTGAGGGAGACGCCGATGACGGGGGAGCCGTTGCCGGTGGTCAGGCGGCCCGGGGACCGGGTGTTGGCCGGGGCGCACGTGGTGGACGCCCCGCTCGTGCTGAGGGCGACGTCGGGGGGTCGCGAGAGGCAGCTCGATCGACTCTTGGGCGCGGTTGAGGCGGCGGTCGCTCGTCCATCGGAGTTGCAGCGGGAGGCGGACAAGATCGTGGCGTGGTTTTTGCCCTCGGTGGTGGCGGTGGCGCTGGGGGTGTTCGCGTGCTGGACGGCGGCGTCGGGCTGGCGCGTGGGGTTGTTCAATGGGCTGGCGGTGCTGGTGGTGGCGTGCCCCTGTGCGATGGGACTCGCCACGCCGATCGGGATTTGGAGCGGTCTGAACGCGCTGGCCGAGCGCGGGGTGGCGGCTTTCTCCGGGGCATTTCTGGAGCGGTTGGCGCGTGTCGATACCGTGGTGTTCGACAAGACCGGAACCCTGAGTGACGAGGCGTTTTCGGTGGTCGATGTGGGCGTGGCCGAGGGTTTTGATCGGGAGGAGGTGCGGCGGTGGGTCGGGGCGGTGGAGGAGCGGAGCCGGCATCCGGTGGCCGCCGCACTGCGCGAGTGGGCGGGTGGGGATGGCGGCGGGAGCGGGGGTCGTATTCGGGTGGGGGACGTGGAGGTGCTTCCGGGCGTCGGGGTCCGGGGGCGGGCGTGGGTCGATGGCGGGCAGATGGAAATCGCGCTGGGGAATCGGGGGCTGCTGGATGCGGGGCTGAAAGGTGATGTGGGGAGGGTATTGTCGGGCCTGAGGCGACCGGAGGGGCATGTCCACGAGATATTTATCGGTGCGGATGGGCGGTTGGCTGGGGTGGCGCTTGTCCGGGAGCGGATGCGGGAATCGGTCGCGGACGCGCGCGGCATGCTGGCCGCGATGGGCGTTGGCGTGCGCGTCATGACGGGCGATCGCGCCGACAGCGCGTCGGTCTTGGAGTTGGAACACTGCGAGGCCGGGCTCACCGCAGAGGAAAAGGCGCGCCGCGTCGAGGCGTTGCAGGCGGCGGGGGCCAGGGTCCTCTTCGTTGGGGATGGGGTGAACGATTCGGTCGCGATGGCGTCGGCTTTCGCGTCGATCGCGATGTCGGGTGGCGCGGCGCTGCCGCGCGAGGTGGCCGGGGCGAATCTCTACGGGGGCGACCTATCGTCGGTGGCCGACGCGATCAGGATCGGGCGGCGGGTTGTGGGGGGCATTCGCGCCAATCTGATTTACGCGGCCGTCTACAACGTGGCCGGGATCGGCCTTGCCGCCGGGGGCGTGCTCCATCCGGTTGCCGCCGCGGTGCTGATGCTCGCGTCGAGCGTCACGGTCAGTTGGCGGGCCCTTCAATTTGGGCAGGCGCTGGCTTCCCGCCGGGTGGCGGGGCCGAGCTGAGAATTCGGCATGTTGCCAAACGCTCACGCGTTCGGCTACGGGAGGCGATGGGCAATTCTCGAGTCAGACGTCATCCGGCAACCGCCGGACCACCGGGGCAGAAAATGTAGCCGAGGCCGTGAGGCCTTGGCGGCCAAACGCTTACGCGTTCGGCTACGGGAGGCGATGGGCAATTCTCGAGCCAGGGGATGGGGTCACTTGGAGGCCTCGGGCGGGGGCTGGTCAGAGACGCAGCGGAAGCCGAGCCACAATTGCGCCGAGTCGCGCAATTGGGGCTGGGGAAACTCCTCCTTGAGGGTCTTCATGGAACCGGCGAAGTTGCCGCCGCGGACGACCATCGTGGGCAGGCCGAGCTTTTCGGGACCCGGGGTCGAGGTCCATTCGCTGACGTTGCCGGCGAGATTCTTGACGCCGCTCTCCGCGACATCGAGCGGGGTCTTGTCCACCTCGCTCCAACCGCGGAAGCCATCGATTTCGCCGCCCTGGGTGGGATCGCCGGCGACGTAATCTTCGCCGGTGTTGGCGCGTTTCTTTTCGGGTTGGCTGCCCCAGGGGAAGGGTTTGGCGTCGCGGCCCATGGCGATGCGATTCCACTCCTGTTCGGTGGGCAGGCGCTTGCCGGCCCACTTGGCGTAGGCGTGGGCGTCCCAGAAATCGACGTTAAACACGGGGGTGTTGTACGTGATGACGTCGCCGTAGTACTTGCGGTTCTGTTTGATGGCCTTGTAGATCTCGTTCCATTTCGCGGGCTCGTAGGATTTCTTTGTCTTGGGCATGTCGGGGTGGGCGAATTCGCGCAGGTTGCCGCGCTTTTTGACGTCGATGAGGAACTGGGCGTACTGATAGATGGTGACCTCATACTCGTCGGCCCAGAACTCCTTGACCGTCGATTTCTGGCCTTTGGGGTCGATGAAATCGCCGGCGGGGATCTGGTACATCGCCTTGTAGTCCTTGTAGGGGCGATGGAGCAGGGTGAAGCCGAGAAGGGCGCCGGCGACGACCACGACGATGCCTGTGCCGGCGAGGGCCATGGCCACGAAGCGCTTGTGCTTGCGCTCGGCGTCTTGCGCGGCCTTGACGGCGGCGACGTGCTCGTGGGTCTGGACGAGGCGCCTTTCGGGCGCCAGTTGGATCTCGAGCTGGCTGCAGAGGTTGAGGGCCTGGTCCACGGAGAGGGACTTGGCCAGCATCTGTTCGAGGAGGCTTTGGAGGGAGGCGACCTGTTTGGCCTGGGCGTTGAGGACCTGGAGGATGAAGCTGGCGACCAGGGCCATCTGGCCGCCCTTGTCGGCCTCGGGCGAGCCGAGCGACGGGTGGAGGTGGTTGAGTTTTACGACGGCGGTCTCGGAGATAAAGACGTCGTTGGGTCGGATGGCGCGGCAGGGCTCGTTGACGAGGTGGCGCAGGGCGGCGAGGATCTGGGCGAGCAGGCCGTTGGCGGTGCGCGCGTCGATCGTGTGGGCCGAGGCCAGCCATTGGCTCATATCGCCGCCGGTCCAGTGCTCGTCGGCGACGAAGGTCAGGCCCTGGATCTGGGCGACCTCGAAGATGGTGAGCAGGTTGGGGTGGGGCTGGGCGGCGCGGCGCTGGAAGTACGTGACGAACTCGTTTTGGCTGTAGGGCCCGACGCTTGAGAAGAAGGTGAGTCGAACGCGGCGGTTGACGCCGGCCTGGGTGCCGATCCAGCACGGTCCCCACTCGGTGTCGGGAAGCTGTTTGGACAGCGTGTAGCTGCCGACGGCCAGACCTGCGGCGAGCTGGTGGATCGTGAGCCGGTCGGGCACGGCGGTGTTCATCAGGCCGCGCCGAAACTGCGTCGTGCGCCCGGCGGTGTCATACGGTGATGGCGCGGGCTGACCGGGGCCGGGTGTCTGGGCCTGGGGCGGTGGGGGTGGTGGGGCGAACTGGGGTTGCTGTGGGCCCGGGGCGTGAGGTGTCGGGTGGGCGGCACCCGGGGGTATCGGTGGCGGTGGCACGGGCGGCATCTGCGGCTGTGGGTCCGGGGGGGGCGGAGGGAACGCGGGATTGGGCGGGTAGGATGGTGTCATAGCGAATGGTTGGGCCTGAACGTAGGGTTGTTGCGTCGAGGGTGGAACTTGTTGTGCCAGCGGGATGGCGGGCTGATAGGGTTGCTGGGTTGCGAAGGGGAATGGGCCGGCGACAGGCGACGTCGGATCGTCTGGCGAGATGACGTCTCTTGGCCTGGGCGCGGAGAGTGGCGGCACCTCGGCGGACGGCATGGCGCCGACGGGTCCGAAGGGTCCCCCAAAGAAAGGGGAAGGCGAGACGGGCGCGACGGATGATGGGGCGGCCACGGCGGGGGCGGGCGGCGCGGCTTGGGGGAACTGCGCCTGCGGCTGCTTCGGGGATGATACGGGCGCGGGCCGGCGCTCCATGGGCTGGGTCACCAGGAGGTCATCGAGTCCGCGATCCGCGACCGCTGGGCCAGCGGGTGGCGCGGTGACATGTTGGGGGGCGGGCGCGGGGATCCTCGGCTGTGCGGTGGGCTTGGCCGTGGCGGGAACCAGGATGGGGGTGGGTTGCGGCTGGACGGGCAAGTGCGCCTCGGCCTGGCGCGCGTTCATGGGCTGGGTGACGTCCAGGTCATCCAGGCCGCGATCGCGGGGGACTGTGGGCGCAGGGGGGGCGACGGGTGTGAACTCGGGCGCCCGATAGGAGGCCATTACGGGAAACGGCGCCGGCGTTCCAGCCAGAGCCGGCGGGGCCTTCGCCGGGGCCGCGGGCTTCATGGGTTGCGTGACGAGGAGGTCGTCGAGCCCGGGCTCGGCGCGGGGTCCGGAGCCCATGGGCTGCGTGACGTCGAGAGCCTCGAGGGCCGGCTCGATCGCGTGCGGCATGGGGATGACGGATTCGCGGGCGTTGGGGAAGAGCGAGCGGAAGGTCCGCGCGATGTCGTCCCGGTTGAAGGGCTTGGGCAGGAGGCGCGAGGTGCCGAGGTAGTGGAGGTAGTCGCTCAGGTCGTACTCGGTGAGGATGATGGCCTTCACCCTGGGGAACTGCTGGATGACTTTCGCGACGAGGTTCACGCCGTCGATGGAGGGCATGATGGCCTCGGCCACGACGAGGTCGACCCGCTGGCAGGAACGGATCCGGTGCAGGGCTTCCGCGCTGTCGGCGTACGCGTGGATATGCAGGCCCTCGAAGGTCCTGAGCGCCTCGCGCAGCATGTGCTGGAGGTCTTGGCTGGGCTCGACGACGTAGATCTCGAGGTTCTCGCTCATGGTAATGTGGCCGGTGGTGTTGCCGGTGGGGTGGTCGGGCCGGCGGAGAACAGGGGAGCCAACTGGGGTGGCTCGGAGACCTCATCCTGCATTTGGCCCTTGTGGTAGACGCGGACGAGGTAGCCGTAATACCCGAGCGGCGGGGCGCTGAAGGGGCCCGCCCGGACCAGGATTTGCTCGGGTTCTCCGCCGGCCCAATTGATGGGGAGCGTGAGGAAATCGTATCGGACGGACTCGCCCGGGACGGGGTAGATCTTCTCGTCGTCGGCCTCGAAAAAGTAGATCTGGAATTTCACGTCCCGGACGGCGACGGCGCCCTGGGTGAGGTTGGCGGCGATGGTGATCCGCAGGGATTTGAAACCCTGCTGGTCCTGCTGGGGTTCGACGTTGGCGATCGTGAGGTCGCGCGGGAGGTTCTGGCGAGTGCGGCTCTGGCGCTCCATGGCGACCTGGGTCTCGCGGCGCTCGATGTCCAGGAGGCGGTCGCGGGCGAAGAGGGCGAGCGGTCCGGCGGCATCCCCGAGCGAGCGGAGGTCCTGCCAGGCCTGCT
>JADLBR010000369.1 GCA_020847615.1 Verrucomicrobiia bacterium | reverse complement strand
TTTTCGAAATCACAAACTGTTGGCCGCGTTTCCAGTGCCGAAAACCGATCGGGGACCCGTATTTCAGAGCGCGGTTTTCCTTTGAGCCTGCATATTTCGCGCATGCGCGTGAAATATGCAGGCTAGGAGGCTGTCGGACAAAGTCCGACAGATTCCTAGGGTCAGGGCGACGAGATCGCGACGTCCGCCCTCCGCGACGCGGGCGACACGGCCATCTCCGCCACCCGCCCACCCTCGACCCGAGCCTCGACAGCCGTCCGATCGGGGGCGTGGAGCCTGAATCGCGCGTCCCAGCCCTTCGGCCACGCGGGCAGCAGGTGGATGGTGCGACCATCGGTCTGCATCAGCATGGCCTGGAGCGCGCGCATCAGCACGCCGCCATGGTCCTGGTCGGGCACCCAGTCATAGTTTGGCCCCCAGAATGCGGGGAACCGGGAGGCCGCGTGCCGCTGGCGCGCCCGTCCGACGAGCAGCTTTGCGGCCTCGTCGGCCAGTCCGAGATATGCGGCGAAGATGTCATCCTGCCGCCAGCCGGAATTGCCGCGGTCGGTCCTCGCGTTGAAGGCCCGGATGCCCTCTTGGATGCCGGGACGACCGACCGCGATCAGCCGGAAAGGAAAGACCGCGTACAGTTCTGGGTTCTCGATGTTCCGCTTGTTCTCGGAGCGTTCGGCGGGCGCGAGTTCGCGGGCCCCGTCCTTCTCGCGGGTGGGCAGGGGAGGCAGCTTTTCTCGCAATCGGCGCACCAGCCCAACGATGTCCTCTGGCAGAACGGTGGACCGCCTCCGGAACAGGGATTGGAGGATCGCCTGCCGCCGCGGCGCGGGGCCGGGATCGGCCAACGCGAGCAACCGCTCGCACACGGCGGTCAATCCCGCGATGTCGGTCATCGGGTTGGTACAGTCCCACCAGGTCTCCAGGGCCTGGGCGGGATGAATGACGATACGCCCTTGGCCATCGACCGGGTAATGCCCATCGTAAAAAGATAGGATCTCGCGCGCGAAGGGAAACAGCGTCTCGTGGAGGAACGCGCCGTCGCGGGTGTGGTCATAATAGTCGAGCATCATCCAGAGGACTTCGTATCCCGCCGTGAATTCCCACCGGTGGTAGCGGTTCTCGTTGATCCCCGGCGGGAGATCCTGTTTCCGGTCAAACCCGTAGCACTCGTTGAACGCGTGGCCCCAGAAATACGAGCATTCGTTGAGGAATGCGCCGGGCGCCCGCAGGTGGTGGCGGTTGCGGTATCTCGCGGCATCGAGGGTCTCTCCCGCATACATGCGGAACATCGGCATCATGAATTCGAAATCCCCCGAGGCGCAGGCGGAGATGTACGGGAGCCGGGTGTTCTGCCACCAATAGCCCGATCCCCACCGGCGATAGTCGGGATCGCCCTTCCAGGTCTCGGGCGCGTCTTCGGTCGGGACGGTGAACAGCGAGCCGTTGAACTTGATCGGCAGCGCGCCGCGCCCCGCGCACGCGGTCATCCAGCGCTGGAGGATGTAGCCGCGCGTGACCGCGAGCGCCGCGTCCTCGCCGGATGGCGGGGCGCCATCCGACGCCACTTCCTGGCCGCCGACGAATAGCCGCCATCGCCCGTCGGCGGCCTCGGCGCTGGCGGCGACGTGGACCCAGCGATCCGCAGGCAGCACCAGGGGCTTGGCGAGTTGGCGGCGCCCGATGATCAGCCGCAATCCCTTCGCGGGATGCGTGTCGAAAAGGAACCCGTCGTCGCCCCCGGGTTTGATCTTGTCGACGATTCTCCCGCCTCGGCCATCGCCCTGCGCCATCTTCACCCAGGCCTCGATCCCCAATGCGCCCGCGCCCGCCAACGCGTCGGCGCGCGGCAGGCCCTCGCTGGCGCCGAAGGCACTGGCGGCCGCGCCCATCGCGTCCGGCGGCGGCTGGTCGTGGGGGCGGGCCACCAGCGCGGCCACGTCCGCCTCGCCCAGCGCGCGGGGAAACAGGCTGACCCTGCCTATCTCACCATGGAAGCGGCTCCCGCCCGCCTGATCCGAGCCGACGCGCAGCGCGTGCGCGTTCTCGGGAACCAGGGGCTCGGGCGGCGCGGCCAATGCGCCAGACACGAAGATCCAGCTCCGCTCCCAAAACTCCCGCCACCAGCGCGCGTGCTCCGATCGACGCCGATCCAGAGATTGTCGTCCGGCTTCCTCCAATTCGCCGACCGCCGCCTTCACCCATTCCCCGGCAGTGCTCGGCTGCCCCGTCGCGACCGCGATATCGAAACGGTGCGATCGCCCCGCCGGTGAAACCAGAGACGCATCCCCTTCACGCCTCGCGCCAGGGCACGAGATCACCGCGCCGAAAACCCGGTTCTCCAGCGGATCCTTGCCCCCGTGTCCGTCCAGCCCCTGCAACGCCGCACTCGTCTCGTACCAGTCCGTCGCGCCGTTATCATGCAGCCACCCGATCCGGCCATCGCCTGGCAGTTGCCGCGCCGAGAGGATCGCGTCGGGCAACGATACGATCTCGGAGGGGAAAGGTCGCTTGAACGCTGGGTCGCCGAAGTACGCCTTCCCGTCATAGCGGATCGTCCGCGGCTCCTTGCGCCAGCACTCGATGGTTGCCGTGGCCCCGATCTCCGCCTCGCTGGAAACATCCAGCTGAATGATGGGCCGATGCGCGTCCACCCACAGCCGCACCTCCACGCGACCGCCGTCCAGCACAAATTGGATCGTCCCCTCCGCCAGTCGCAGCGCCTGCCGGAAGGCCTTTCCCTCGGCCACCGGATTTGGGCGAAGGCCGATCCGCACCATCCCCACCTTGACCAGTCGCCCCGACTCGTCCCAGGCGTCCGTGCGGGCGATCAGCAAGCGCAGATCGCCGCCCTGCTCCCACCAGGCGTTGACCCCGATCTCGCCGTTGCCGATGGGCATCGTCCCATTCCAGTCGCGGCTCGGGGAATCCCAGACGACATCATATTTTCCCAATTCCGCGAGCGGCTCGAATGGCTCCCGGGCAAACGACGCGACTGGGGAGCAGATCAGCGCCCAGACCCACGCGCCACACCAGACCGCGGGCGGCGCTCGTTCGCCAGATCGGCCCATCGCCCAAGCGTGCCGATGTCGATGGGGCATTGTCAAATCGATGGCTCGGGCGCGGACGAAAGGCGTCGCCGGGCCCGTGGCGGCCTGTCGGGTGACGCGGGCCAAGGACTTGCGGCCTTGGCCGCATGCTCGGTTGCCGCAGATTCGCGCTTCCCTCGGCGCCGTTTGGCACGTATTAGATTCACCCCTGGAGAGCGACGTGGATATTTTCGAACAGATCGCGGGACTGGAGAGCGAGGCCGCGCGGGCCCTCGATGCGGTGGCCGACACCAAGGGCCTCGAGGAAGCCCGGCTGAGATTCCTGTCCCGCAAGGGCGCGGTCCCGGCGCTCATGGAGCGCCTCAAGGAGGTGCCCAATGAGAGGAAGCGCGAGGTGGGCCAGCGCCTGAACGAGTTGAAGAATCGCGTGCAATCGCTCTTCGACGCGGCCAAGGAGCGGCTGGAGGCCGCGGCGGACGAGGGCGGCGTCGACGCGACCCTGCCCGGGCGGCCGGTGCCCGATGGCCACCTCCACCTCATCACGCAGGTCACCGACCGCATCGTCTCCATCTTCCGCCGCCTGGGTTTCGCCATCGCCGAGGGACCCGACGTCGAGACCGAATGGCACAACTTTGACGCCCTCAACACGCCGCCCGACCATCCCGCGCGCAACGAGCAGGACACGTTCTACCTGGACCGCCCC
Source organism: Verrucomicrobiia bacterium (assembly GCA_020847615.1). Classification (GTDB taxonomy): domain Bacteria; phylum Verrucomicrobiota; class Verrucomicrobiia; order JADLBR01; family JADLBR01; genus JADLBR01. Next base: position 1,767 of record JADLBR010000369.1, on the reverse strand, counting down.
GCCGATCCGAAACACGGGCGGTTCCTTCTGCGGACCCAGACCTCCCCGGTGCAGATCCGCGTCATGCGGTCGCAGCCGCCGCCCGTGCGCGTCATTTGCCCGGGCCGCTGCTACCGCCGCGACGAGATCGACGCCACCCACTCCTCTTCGTTCCATCAGGTCGAGGGCCTCTGCGTCGACAGGGGCGTCTCACTCGCCGACCTCAAGGGCACCCTCGAATTCTTCTTCCAGGAGCTCCTCGGGCCCGGCACGCGCATGCGATTCCGCCCGCATTTCTTCCCGTTCACGGAACCCTCCTTCGAGGTGGATCTGTCCTCCGAGAGCCTAGGGCGCCCCGGCAAGGACTGGCTTGAGATCGCCGGCTGCGGGATGGTCGATCCCGCCGTCTTCGATGCCGTCGGCTACGATGCCGAGGCATTCACCGGCTACGCCTTTGGCCTGGGCGTCGAGCGCATCGTCATGATCCTCCACGGGATCCCCGACATACGCCTCTTCGAGCAGAACGACCTGCGCTTCCTCAGGCAGTTCTGATCGGCCCTTGCGCTCGGGCCGCGTCGGGCCTCACACCCCGATCTTGTGCTCCGCGCGCAGATCCTCCGCCGCGAAGGCATGCGCACCGACGGCGATCCAGTAGATGAGGGGAATGATGACCAGGCTCGTGAACGCGGTCGCCCAGATCATCATGACGCTGATGAAGATGACGAGCATGATGCCCAGCATGAACAGCAGGCCCATGCCGACGTGTCCCTTGTAGAGGTGTCCGAGGCCGGGGATGATGCTGAGCGCCAGCGCGGCGAAGTGCCTGGCCCGGAGTGTCTCGGGGCTGGGTTTATCGGTCTGCTGTCCTTCCATATGATCCAATCTACTCTGGCGCCGCGGCGGATTCAATGGCCGGAGTGGGGGGGGTTACCCCGACCGGGGATGATCGCGGATCATCCAGCAACCGGCGAGGATGACGACCCAGGCGTTGAGCTGGGCCCAGAGCAGGAACGCGATGAGGCTGCCCAGGGCCCCGTAGACCTCGTGGTAGTTCCTCCAGAAGGTCGGCAAGAGATACGAGAAGCCGATGCTCAGGCCAAACCAGCCGAGCGCCGCCAGCAGCGCGGCCTGCAGGGCGCCGTGCGGCGCCAGGTGGCGGGGGGATATCGTGCGGTAGGTGAGATAGAAGGCGCCGAAGAGCAACCCCACGGTGACCCCGGCGCGCGTCAGCGCCCACGCCTTCAGGCTCACGACCGACACCAGGCCGTGGCCCCGCAGGAATTTCTCGATAGGGACCGCCAGGATAAAGAACAGGGCCATGAGGACCAGCGCGAGCATCCAGACCACCAGCAGGAGGATGGCCCAGAGCACGCGCTTCCAGAGTGCGGGCGCCGGTTCACCCTGGTCGCGGGCGATGAAGTGCAGTGCCTGGACGCAGGCGTCCATGAAGCGGAACGATGTCCAGATCGCCAGGAGAAAGCCAAACGTCAGCCAGCCTTTGCTGGCCGACGTGCGCGCGTGGTCGAGCATCGCGGCGACGTCGATATCCACGCCGGGCGGCAGCATGTGACCGATGATCTCGCCGATCTGCTCGGTGACGTGGAGATCCGTGGGGATGGCGAAGCTCGCGACCGCAAAGGTCACGATCAGGAAAGGCACCAGCGCCAGCACGAAGTAGAAGGCGATCTCCGCGGCGAATGTCCCGAAAAACCGCCACCTCGCCGCCAGGCTCCGGCCGATGAAGGATCGCGTCGGCACCGCGGCATGATGGCGTGGCCGGCGCCGCAT
>JADLBR010000368.1 GCA_020847615.1 Verrucomicrobiia bacterium | reverse complement strand
GCGATACGCGTCCGGCGAACTCCTGTTCGGGGTCGAGGGCACCCGGATCCACGGCACGGATCCGCGCCTCACCCATCGGGCAATCCAATTTGCGCGCGGACGATTCATCGAGCCGCGACGTTTCTCGCTCGGCCACTACCTGAACCACAGTTGCGCGCCCAACGCCTACGTCGATGGCACCTCCCTCTTCGCGCGCTCCGGCATCCGCCCCGGGGAAGAGGTCACCGTGGACTACTCCCTCTTCACCTCGCACCCCAGCTGGGACATGGAATGCGCCTGCGGCGCGGCGAATTGCCGCGGCCTCATCCTCCCCTACGACAGGCTCCCCGCCGCTATCCGCCGCAGCCAGCGCCGCTGGACATCAAGCTATCTGCTGGCTCGCCCCGCCGACCGGCGCGCGGCTAGGCCAACCTGATTCGCGATCCCACCGCATCACTCATGTGGAATCTTCTGGTGGATCGCAGAGCGCCTAAGGCCACCACTGCGAATATTCCCGTGGTCGCGGGCTCGTACTGCCGCCTTCAGGCGGCATCCGCGTCACTTGTTGATTCCGTTTTGCTTGTGCCACGCGTCGTCGTGCGCGGAACGCTGGGGTCTTAGGTCAGATCCCATACCGCAGCCGCCGGACCACCGGGGCAGAAAATGTCGCCGATCGCCTCAGGCGATTGGCTGCCAGACGCTCGCGCGTTCGGCTACGGGAGGCGCTGCGGCTATTTTCGAGCTAGCCTCGCCTGCAGCGGAAACCTCACTCCGCCCTCGCGATGCCGCGATCGGGTTTGGGCGGCGCGCCGAGCCCATGGACCACGAAACGGTACTCCCCGGCGCCGATCTCGACCCGGACGCGGTCGCCCTCGACGCGACCGTCGATGGGTTTGCCACCCTCGGTGATCTTGAGTCCCTCCTTGCCGAATGTTGGCAGCAGCACGGTGGCCGTCGTATTGGGCGGCGCCACGACGTGCAGGTGGAGATCCTCGCCCTTCCGCTCCCAGTGGCTCAACAGGCGGCCATAGGGCGAGGGGTATTTCGCCTTGGCCCACTGCAGGTCGCCCACGACATACGGCCTGATGATCGTGTGCTTGAAGCCCGGGCGCGCCTCGTCCGGGCGCAGCCCGGCCAGCCCCTCAAAGAACCACTGGGACATCGAGCCAAAGGCGAAGTGGTTGTGCGAGTTCATGGCGGGACCCTCCCGGTCCGTGTTCCACCGCTCCCAGATCGTGGTGGCGCCCTTTTTCACCATGTAGCCCAGCGACGGATACTCGTCGGTGCTCACGATCCGCCAGGCGAGATCCGCGTACCCATAATCCGCCAACAGCGGGAGGATCAGCGGCGTCCCGAGGAAGCCCGTGGTGTGATGCCCGCCGCGCCGGACCACATCATCGGCGATGCTCTTCGCCACCGCAGCGCGCCTGTCGGGCGGCGTGATGCCGAAATACAGGGGCAGGACATCCGCAGATTGGGTGCCCGCCCTGTGTCCCCCGCCATCGGGCTTGAGGTACTTCGCGTTGTACTTCTGGGCCATGTCGTCGGCGATCGCGCCGTATGCCTTGGCGTCATCGGCCTTGCCGAGGACCTCGGCCATCCTCGCCAGCAGGCGAGTGGAAAAGTAGCCGTAGGCGGCGCTGACGGGCTCGTGCGGTGTCTTGATCTCGGTGTTGGTCTTGAGGTCCCGCACGGGCACCCAGTCGCCCCACGTCGGTTTCTCGTACAGGCCTCCGGTCAGGTTGGCCCGCATGTATTCCACCCACCGCTTCACCGCGCCGTAGTTCTCCTCGAGGATGCGGCGGTCCCCCGCGTATTCGTACACCCGCCAGGGGATGATCGACACCGCGTCCGCCCACGCCGACCGGGCGTCCGTTTCCCTTCCGATGACGATGATGGGGCAGACCCCCGTCGTCGCGCCGCTGGGCTGCTGGGAATCGACGACGTCGCGCATCCATTTCCCGTAGAACCCGGCGAGGTCCATCAGCCAGAGGGACGTCGGGGCGAACGCCTGCGCGTCGCCCATCCACCCGAGGCGCTCGTCGCGCTGCGGGCAATCGGTGGGCACGGAATGCAGGTTGGATCGCAGCCCCCAACGCACGTTGCCCAGGATGCGGTTCACCAGGTCGTCGCCGCACTCGAACTCGCCCGCCATCGGACCCGCCGTGTGCAGCACCCGGGAGACGATCGCGCGCCCGCCGGGCGCCTTGGGCAACCCCGTCACCTCCATGTAGCGGAAGCCGCGGTACGTGAACCTCGGCTCCCAGACCTCCTCGCCCACCCCCTTGCAGATGTACGTATCTGTCGCTCGGGCCGACCGGTAGTTGATCGTGTCGATCCGCCCATCGGGCGCGAGGAGCTCCGCGTGCCGCATCGTGATCCTCGTCCCCGCGGGCGCACGGACCGTCAGCCGCGGCCGACCCGGATGATTCTGCCCGAAATCCAGCACGTAGATCCCCGGCTTCGGCTCCGAGATCTTCTTGGGCTCCAGCTCCTGCGTCACGCGGATCCTCGGCCCGCGCTCCGCGCAGAGTCGCGCGTCCGGTTCCCCGGCCACGGCGACCTGCCTCCACCCACCGCCGCGGGACTCGATCGTGTCCCACCCGTCCTCCTCCAGGCGCGCATCATAGGCCTCGCCGTGATAGAGCGTGTCCTCGAGGATCGGCGATGGCTTGCACCGCCAGTCTCCGTCGGTGACGACGACCTGTCTTGACCCATCCTCGCACTCGACCTCCAGCTGGAGCAGCAGGCGGAGATTCTCGCCCGGCTTGGAGTGGCGTTCGCCGCCAAGCCAGCCCAGGCCGCTGGACCACCAGACGTTGCCCAGCCACGCGCCGATCGCGTTGGGCCCCTGGCGCACGAGGCGCGTCACGTCATAGACCTGATACTGGATGCGCTTGTCGTAGAGCGTCCATCCCGGCGCGAAGATGTCCTCGCCCACGCGCTCGCCATTGATGGAAAGCTCATACCCGCCGAGGCCGGTCACGTACACCCGGGCGCGCGCGGGCCTCGATGGCAATTCGAACTCCCCGCGCATGAGATGCGAGCGCCGCGGGCCGTCGAACTCCTGCTTGAGCGCGCACGCCTCGCCGCTGTCCTCGGCCGATGCCCAAGCCGACGCGTCGAAAGCCGGCTGCGCCCAATTCTTCGGAGCCTCGGCCGCGCAGAGCCACTTCGGTGCCCCCAGCTCAAAACGGTCCCCGCCAAACCGCGTGATCCGGAACCCGGTGGCGATCCGCCCGATCGGTCCCCCGGTCGCCCGGATGCCCACCACGTTCTCGCCCGGCCGCAGCCCATTCGGCATCACGACCCAAGCCACCTTGGACACGTCGTCCACTCGCCCGATGGGCCGCCCGTTCAGGAAGACGTCGCACGGCGCGTCGGTCGCCAGGGCGAGCCTGCCGTGATGGGGCTCGGGATCCTGCCGGAAGTCCACCTTCGCCCGCAGGCACTTCGTCCCCTCCGGCGCGCGCAGCCAGTTGCCCGCCGGGATCGGCGCATCCACGATCTCAAGATCGGGCGGCGTCACCCATTTCGCGCGCCACTCGCCCACCCCCATCAGCCCCATCTCCCAATGCGCCACGTCCGACCAGGGCGAGGGTTGGCCCTCTCCATCCCACGCCTTCACTTTCCAATAGCAGCGCTGCCGGCTGGCCAAGGGCTTGCCCGCGTAGGGCACCAGCACCGACTGATCCGATCCCACCTTCCCGCTGTCCCAAAGGTCGCCCGCATCCTTCCCCAGCGCCTCCGCGCTGGATGCCACCAGCACGCGATACGCCGTCTGTCTCGCCCCTCGACGCGCGTCGTCCAATCGCCACGACAGACGCGGCGCCGCATCATCAAGCCCCATGGGGTCCCTCAGGTACTCGCACGTCAGATCGACCGGACACCCGGCCCCGGCGCCGGGACCGCACCCAACCACCAGCGCGCCGACGGTTGCCGCGGCGAATAAAGGAATCAGCCATTCGTTAAGCGCCACTCTCATTGTGT
>JADLBR010000367.1 GCA_020847615.1 Verrucomicrobiia bacterium | reverse complement strand
GGACTTCCAGGCCGCGGCCCTCCTGCGCGCATCCGCCGCGGACTTCACCGTCCTTCCCCGCGACGACGCCGAGCAGCGCGCCCCGCTGTTCGCCCCCGGCGAAACCTCTTGGGCCGATGCGCTCGCGTGCGTCGCCGATGTGCCCGCGTGGCGCTTCACGGTCGCCCGCCGCGAGATCGCCAGGCTCAACGATCGCATGCGCACCTCGGCCGTCGGGGAATCGGGCGCCGATATCCGCCTCCATCCCGACCCCGGCGAACCATCCGACGGGCGGGGCCGGTGCCGCGTCGTCGCGCAAGACGCACCCCTCGCCGCGCGATTCCTCAGCGCCGCGGGGTCCGGTGTCGAAGACGCCGACCTCGCCGCCGAGGGCACCCGGGCCGCCGTCCAGTGGGCCGTCGACGCCGCGCCGGACGGCCCCTGACCCCGCACTTGTACTCCGGGCGTTTCTCGCCGATATTTCACCCCTTATGCCTTCGATCAGAACCAGCTCCGTGGTCGCGTTCCTCGCCGCGTTAACGTCAGCACCATCGCACGCGGCCCAGCCCGCCCCACCGGCACCCGGCACGCTCGCGCGCCAATTGGAGGCAGACTTCGTCGCCGCTTTCGAAAAAGTCGCGCCATCGGTCGTCGTCATCGAGGTCGAAAAGCCCGAGGACGAGCGCGACGTGGTGTGGCGAATGTTCTTCGACGCGCCCGGCGACGAGCGCCAGGATGACGCGCGCGAGCCCGAGAAGAAGAAGCAGGAGAAGGACGAACTGCCGCCGCCCAAGCCACACCGTTCACCCCAGCGGCAGGAGGCCCCGCAGAACCAGGGTTCCGGCACGATCATCCGCGCGGATGGCTACATCGTCACCAACCACCACGTGATCGAGGGCGCCACCAAGATCTGGGTCTACCTGCGCGACGGATCCAGGCACGAGGCCACCCTCATAGGCTCAGAGCCCCAGGCGGATCTCGCGGTCATCAAGGTCGAGGCCGACAAACTCGTGCCCGCCAAACTCGGCGATGCCAGCAGCGCGCGCGTCGGCCAATGGACCATCGCCGTGGGGGCGCCCTTCCAGCTCGAGTACTCCTATTCCGTGGGATGGCTCAGCGGCAAGAAGCGCGGCGAGTCCATGAAACAGCAGTTCATGCCCTCCCACTACGTCCAGTACCTCCAGACCACCGCCCCCATCAACCCGGGCAACAGCGGCGGGCCGCTCTGCAACATCGATGGGGAGGTCATCGGCATCAACACGCTGATCCGCGGGATCGGCACCTCCGTCGGTTTCGCCATCCCGGCAGACCTCATCGCATCCATCAGCCAGCAGCTCATCGAGAACGGCGCCGTCACCCGGCCCTGGCTCGGCATCCAGATCCGATCGGTGCGGAACCACCCCGAGGCGGCCTCATATTATCCGGCCACCTATCAGGGCGTCGTCGTCGAGAGCATCGAGCCCGGCGCCCCGGCGGCGGACTCCGACATCAAACCCTTCGACCTGATCACCGCCGTGGACGGCGTCCCCGTCGCCTCTTCGTCCGACCTCATCTACGAGATCGTCCGAAAGAGGGCCGACCAGCAGGTCCAGCTCACCGTCCTGCGCGGACGACCCGGAGAGACCGCCCAAGAGTTCAAAATCAAGGTCCAGCTCGGCGCCATGCCCCGCGACCCCGACACCAAGACCGCCGCGCGCGGACCCGCCCCCCGCAAAGATAAGGACCCCCTCGGCATCCGCGTCGAGGCGGCCACCCAAGAACTCCGCGAGCGTTTCGAACTGAGCGATGCCCCGGGAGTCGTCGTCACCGAGGTGGACGAGGACGGACTGGCCGCCGAATTCGACCTCGGCGTCGGCACCCTCATCACCGCCATCGATCGCCAGCCAATCGCCAGCCCGGAGGACTACCAGCAGCGGATCAAGGCCGCCGACCTCGGCAAGGGCGCCCTCCTGTTCCTCGTCCGGGAGAAACGCCAGAGCTACCTGGTGATACGCAAGGGCGAGTAGGCGCCACCGGTCGGCGGGCCACCGGGAGTCAGGCGGACTTCGTCCGGCAAACTCCTAGAGGCTCAGCGCCAATCGGTTGCGACCGGAAAAAGGTGGTCCGTTCGGGCTTGACGCCCCGTCGGCTTGCCGCATACTCTCCTTTCAGCTTGACTCGGTGAAGGCGGGTTGGCAACGCGACCCGCCTTTTTTATCCCCGGGTATCGGGCAGCGTTTTTTTTGGTTGTTGATCATGAGTGCAGAACTGCTGAGCGTTTTAGATCAGTTCGAGCGGGAAAAGGGCATCCCCCGGGATACCCTTTTCGCGATGGTCGAGTCGGCCCTGCTTCAGGCGACCGTCAAGGCCCAGGGGCCGGCCCGCGATCTCCGCTGCCAGATAGACCGCAAGACCGGCGACATCAAGGCCTTCGCGCGCCTGTCGGTCGTCACGCACGTCACCAAACCCTTCGAGCAGATCAGCCTGTCGGAGGCGCGCAAACGGCTCCCCTCCTGCCTGCTCGGCCAGACCTACGAGATCGAGGTCACCCCGAAGGACATGGGCCGCATCGCCGCCCAGGCCGTCAAACAGGCCATCATGCAGGGCCTTCGGGGCGAAGAGAAGAAGATGATCTACGACGAGTTCCGGGGCCGGGTCAACGACATCGTGACCGGCACCGTGCGACGCTTCGTCAAATCCGACGTGGTCATCGACCTGGGCAAGTTCGAGGGAATCATGCCTCAGGCCGAGCGCGTCCCCACCGAGGAGTATCAGGTCGGCGATCGGCTGAGGGCGCTCGTGCTTTCGGTCGAGATGACCACCCGCGGGCCCGAGATCATCCTGAGCCGCAGCCACCCCAATTTTGTCCGGCGCCTGTTTGAGCTGGAGTGCAACGAGCTCACCAACGGGGCCGTCGAGATCCGGGCCATGGCCCGCGAGCCCGGCTACCGCACCAAGATCGCCGTCGGCTCGAAACAGGACAAGGTCGACCCCGTCGGCGCCTGCGTGGGCATCCGCGGCTCCCGCGTCAAGAACATCGTCCGCGAGCTGAACAACGAGCGCGTCGATATCTTCCGCTGGTCGGACAACATCCGCGAACTGGTGGTCGAGGCGCTCAAGCCCGCCAAACTCAAGGCCCTCGAGTTTGACGAGACCAACCGCCGCGTCACCGTCACCGTCGATGACGAGAACCTCTCCCTGGCGATCGGCAAGCGCGGCCAGAATGCCCGCCTCACGCAGAAGCTCACCGGCTGGGAGATCGATATCCGCCGCGACGAGAGCGCCGAGGAGCAATTCCAGGGCAAGGTCCAGAAGGCCGCGGAGGACATCGCCGCAAAACTCGGCGTCAGCGTCGATGTCGCGCGGCTCGCGGTTGTTTACGGTTTTCCGACCATCGAGGCGCTCAAAGAGGCCGATGCGGGAGACCTCGAGGGCGCCATACCCGACGCGGAGGCCGCCGCCGCGATCGCGGGCGCCATCGCCCGATTGAAGGAACCTGCCCCCGCGGCCGTGGAAACGCCCGCCGCCGCAGAACCCGAAACCAGCGAAAAGGCGCCCGCCCCATCGAGCGAGGGCTAGCCCACGACCCCAACCGCTATGCCGAGCGCCCCCACCACCAAGTCCAAGAGCTCGACGGCGGCCAAGCCAAAGGCCGCGTCCGCACCCAAGAAGGCGACGGCCACCAAGGCTGCGCCCAAGGCACACGGCGAGCCCGCCCCGGCACCAGGCGACGCCGCCCCCAAGGCCGCCGAAAAGAAGGCGAAGGCCGAGACACCCGAAACCGCCGCCCCGCCCAAGGCACCCGCCAAGCGCCCCTCCCGCGCGAAGGCCCCGCCAAAACCTGCCGCGCATGCGCCGGCCCCGACCCCGGTCGCCGCGGCCAAGCCCTCCGTTGCCGCCAAGGCCCAGCCCGAACCCGCAGTGCCCCCACCTCAGCCCGCCGCGCCGCCCGCGGCTGCGCCGGCACCCGAGGCCGCCCCCGCGGAACAACCCAAGATTCTCCACCTCAAGCCACCCATCACGGTCAAGGACCTCGCCGAGCACCTCAACGCCAAGCCCTACCAGATCATCCATGACCTGATGGGCATGAACGTCTTCGCCGGACTCACCCAGGCCCTGGATACCGAGGTCGCCAAAAAGGTCTGCACCGCCCGCGGCTTCACCCTCGAGGTCGAGAAGCGCGGCTCCCCACCCCCGCCGCCCGTCGTCGTGGTCGAGCCCGAGCCGCCGCCCGTCGTCGCCACCCCCACTGACGACCTCGTCGCGCGGCCCCCCATCATCACCTTCATGGGCCACGTCGACCACGGCAAGACGTCCCTCATGGACGCCATCCGCAAGGCGAACGTCGTGGCCGGAGAGGCCGGCGGCATCACGCAGCACATCGGCGCCTATACCGTCGAGCACGGCAAACAGAAGATCACCTTCCTCGACACGCCCGGCCACGCCGCTTTCTCGGCCATGCGCGCGCGCGGCGCCAACCTCACCGACATCGTCGTCCTGGTCGTCGCCGCGGACGACGGCCTCATGCCGCAGACCCTCGAGGCCATCTCCCACGCCAAGGCCGCGGGCGTCAAGATCATCGTCGCCATCAACAAGATCGACCTGCCCGGCGCCAACGTGGATCGCGTCAAGAAGCAGCTCCAGGAGCAGGAACTCGTCCCCGAGGAATGGGGCGGCGAGACCATCGTCTGCGAGGTCTCCGCCACCAAGAAGATCGGGATCGACAAACTCCTCGAGAACATGGTCGCCCTCACCGAGATACTCGAGCTCAAGTCGTCCCACAAGGGCGCCGCCAAGGGCCGCATCGTCGAGGCGGCCCTGGAGAGCGGAAGGGGCCCCATCGCCACCGTGCTCATCCAGTCGGGCTCCCTCCGCGTCGGCGACGCGTTCCTGTGCGGCGATTACTGGGGCAAGGTCAAGGGCATGATCGATGACCGCGGGCGCAATGTCAAAGAGGCCACCCCCGCGATGCCCGTCAAGGTGATCGGATTCAGCGGCGTCCCGGTGGCCGGCGAACCCTTCGAGGTCGTCCGGAGCGAGCGGGACGCCCGCTCGACCTCGGAGCAGCGCCTGGACGACAAGCGCCTGGGCAAACTCGAGCGCCGCACCGGCGTCACCCTCGAGAACCTCTTCGAGGCGCTCGAGAGCGTCAAGGGCAAGGTCCTCAACATCGTGCTCAAGGCCGATGTCCAGGGGTCCCTCGAGGCCATCACCTCCGCCCTCAACGGCATCGAATCGCAAAAGGTCTCCCTGTCCATCATCCACGGCGCCGTCGGGCCCATCACCGAATCCGATGTCAACCTCGCCGCCGCGTCCAACGCCGTCATCATCGGATTCGCGACGCGCACCGAGAATAGCGCCGCCTCCGCCGCCAAGCGCGAGGGCGTCCAGATCAAGCTCTTCAGCATCATCTACGAGCTCATCGATCAGGTCCGCGAGGCCATGGCGGGCCTCCTGGACCCCATCGAGCGCGAGACCACCATCGGGGCCGCCCTCTGCAAGAAGGTCATCGACCTCTCCAAGTACCGCGTGGCCGGCTGCGCCGTCGTCAACGGCCGGATCACCAAGAGCGGGCGCGCCCGCGTGCTGCGCAACCGCCAGCCCATCTACGACGGGCAGATCGTCACCCTCAAGCGCTTCCAGGACGAGGTCAACGAGGTCCGCAACGGCCTCGAGTGCGGCATCCGGCTAGGCAACTTCGACGAGTATCAGGCCGGCGATCTCATCGAGTGCTACCAGCTCGAGAAGATCCCACAGCAGCTCTGAGCAGGACCCCCGCTCATGGCCCAGCCCCCATGGCACAGCACCGCCTCCAGCGCATCAACGAGGTCCTCCGCCGCGAGCTCGCGGGGATCGTCCCCAAGGTCGTCCCGCCGCCGCCCGGCATCCTCCTGACGGTCAACCGCGTCCGCATCGCCGCCGACCTCCGCCACGCCGAGGTCTACCTCAGCCTCATCGGCGGCGAGCCCCACGAGCAGGACGAGTTCTTCGAGCGCATCAAGGAGTCCCGCGGCGAGATCCAGCACATCATCGGTCGCCGGATCAAGATCAAGTTCACGCCCCACCTGCATTTCGTCTCGGACCACTCGGTCGAGGAGGGCACCCGCATCCTCCAGATCCTCGATAACCTCCCACCGCCGTCCGCGCAGGAAGAGCCCGCGCCGCCACCCGAAGCTACCTGACTCGAAAACTGCCGCGACACCTCCCGTAGCCGAACGCGTAAGCGTTTGGCCGCCAAAGCCTCACTGCCTCGGCTACATTTTCACCCCCGGTGGGGCCCGCCGGGCGTGCCATGGTGGCTGGGCCGTGGTCCCTGCAGCCGACCGCACGCTTGGCCGAAACCCGCTTGCGGAACCCCACCGGCGCGGCAAAGTGACTCCCGGCCGGGCAGTTAGCTCAGCGGCAGAGCGGCTGGTTTACACCCAGTAGGTCGGGGGTTCGATCCCCTCACTGCCCACGCCCGGTTTGAGGCCCACCTTGATCGAGGCGATCTGGCCAATGCACTCGGCGATGGCCGGGGCCAGGCAGGCGGCGATCTGGGCGACCAGCCGCGGCCGGGCGGGGAGATTGATTATGAGGGTGTTGGCACGGATACCCGCCACCGCGCGGGAGAGCATGGCGTCCGGCGAGAGCCGGAAGGTGCACGCGCGCATCGCCTCGGCCAGGCCGGGCAACTCGCGAACGATCACCGCCTGCGTCGCATCGGGGGTGATCGCGTGCTCCGACGGTCCCACACCCCCGGTCGTGATGACCAGCGCGCATTCGTCCACGTCGATGAAGCGGCGAAGGGCCTCCTCGATGCTGTCCTCGTCCGCGGGCACGGGCACCGTCGCCCACTCGATGGGTTCGGCGAACGCGCCGGCGAACGCCTGCTCCAGCGCCTTGCCCTCCGCCTCATCCGGCAGGGCCGGCGGCGGTTGCTCGCTGACTGCGACTCGTCCTACCCTCATGCGCCTTCCGCTTTCTCCACTATACCTCATGGATTCGCTCGCCGCGAGGGTGATTTTTCTTTCCGTCGCGGGTTTCTTCCACCTGCCCTCCCCGGCGCAAGATGGGGGACAGCGCCTCGAGGTCGCCGCCGACTCGAGCCTCAAGTCCGTTCTCTCGGAACTCGCCGGTTCATTCGCCGACCTTCCCGGGCGCCCCGAGGTCCAACTCAGCCTCGCCCCGTCGGCGGTCATCCGCGAGCAGATCGAGAAGGGCAGCAGCGGGCTGGATGTCTTCGTCGCGGCCAGCCCGGGCGAGATCGAGCGACTCTCCGCGGGCCAATTCACGCGCGATGACACGGTGCGGACCCTGGCCGAGAACGAGATCGTGTTTGCCTCGGCGTGGGCCGGGGACAACCCAAACGCCCCCTGGGACATGCTGGCGCTGCACGCGTGGGAGCGCATCGCGCTGGCCAACCCGGAGAAGACCATGTCGGGAGTGGCGGCGCGCCGCCTGCTCGAGGGCCTGGGGCTCATCGAGGATCTCCGGGGCAAGATCTACTACGAGAACGACTCGAACCGTGTCCTGGAGAAGATCAAGCGCGCCCAGGTGAGTGCGGGGATCATCTATCGTAGCGACGTGGCCCAGCTCAAGCCGCGCGAGACGTTCCGGGTCTACGACCTCCCGGGCACAAATCAGCCGCCCATCATGTACTGCGCCGTCGTGCTCAGGCAATCCCCGCTGCCCGAGCCCGCCGCCGCGTTCGTCGCTTTCCTCCATTCCCCATCCAACCAGCCCGTGTGGGCCAAATGGGGTTTCTCGCCCGTGGGGCAGTCCGGTGAGGGCGGAGCCCCGGCCGAGTCCGTCCCGGACGGTCCCGAGATGCCGCGGGCCACGCCGGTGGTCCCCGCGCCGGCACCCCCGGCCACCAAACCGGTCGATCCCTCACTGCCGCCCGTCGGAATCCGGCGCCAGGGGCAAGAGTGAAACTGCGGACCCGCCTCCTCATCGCGTCGGGAGCCATGGGCCTCGTGGCCAGCGCCGTCTGGATGTGGTCCGGGCACCTGACCGAACAGCAGCGCCTCCTGAGAACGGCCGAGCGCTGCTGCGAGCACGCGAACTCCAGGAACTACCGGGAGGCCGCGCGCCATCTGGGCCCCGAACTGCTCGCCGCGATCCAGCGCGAGGCCGGGGGCATCGCCGGCGCCATCCGGATCGTGGCCGAGCGCGACCATGCCGACGCCGCGCGATACTCGGTCGGGCGACTCCTGCGATGGGAGCAGGAGGCCGGGTCCGCACAACTGGAGATCATCCGCCATGTCACGCGCGAGCGCCGTCGCGAGGCGATCGCGGTCCCCTGGCAGCGGCGCGACAACCGTTGGGAGATAGGGCCGGGCATCCTGGACACGTGGGCATGGTGAGTGCCGAGTCATGCGCCTGATCTTCCGCGTCTTCGCCTACCTGCGCCGCTACCCGTGGTTTGCCGCGGGCACCCTGTCCTGCGCCATCGCCTCGACCCTCCTCGGCCTCCTCTACCCGCGCCTCACGCAGTTCGTCATCGACGACGTCATCGCCGGGGGCCGCGCCGAGTCCCTGCCCTGGGCCTGCCTGGGCCTCGCGGGCGCCTTCTTCGGCCGCGACCTGTTCAACGCCGCCCGTATCCTGTTGAACAACTCGTTCGAGCAGCGCGTGATCTTCGATCTGCGCGATGACCTGTATGCCACCCTCCAGCGGCTTCCGTCCGGGTTCTTCGACAACCGCGCCTCCGGCGATCTCATGACCCGGATCGGCGAGGATGTCACCAGCGTCGAGCGCGTCCTCATCGATGGCATCGAGGGCGGCGTCGTGGCCGCGCTCCAGGTCGCGGTCGCGGCCGCGCTCCTCGTGCGGATGAATGCCGATCTGGCACTCTGGGCCATGGCGCCGGCGCCCGCCGTCCTCGCCGGGGTGATCTGGTACACGACCACGGCACACCGCCGCTACGCGGTCCAGCGCAGGGCGGTCTCGGCCCTCAACTCGCTCCTCCTCGATAACCTCCAGGGAATTCGTCTCATCAAGGCCTTCGTGCGCCAGGAGACCGAGCGCGGGCGCTTCCGCGAGCACTGCGAGCGAGTCCGCGAATCCTCCCTGCAGATCATGCGGGCCTGGGCACTCTATTCCCCCTCGATGTCCTTCGTCGCGTCCGCCGGCATCGCCCTGGTTCTCTTTGTCGGCGGGCGCATGGCCATCGCCTCCGAGCTCACGACGGGCCAACTTGTCGCGTTCATCCTGCTCGCCGGCTTTCTCTACGAGCCGCTCTCCCGCCTCCACGGCCTGAACCAACTGCTCCAGGCCGGCCGCGCCGCGGCCCGCCGGGTTTTCGACATCCTGGACGAGGCGCCCGAGCCGGACACGTCCCTCCCGGGCGAGATCGCGAGGCTGCCCGGCCGGGCCGCGGGCCGCATCGAGTTCCGGGGTGTCCGCTTCGAATATCGGTCGGATCTGCCCGTTCTTCACGGGATCGACCTCGCGGTCGAGCCGGGGCAGACCGTCGCGCTCGTGGGCCCCACCGGCGCCGGCAAGAGCACCATCGCGGGCCTGCTGCTCCGATTCTACCCGCACCAGGTCGGCGAAATCCTGCTCGATGGCATCGACACGCGCCGCATCCCGCTGGCCGACCTCCGCAGCCAGATCGGCTTCGTCACCCAGGAACCCCTCCTCTTCAATGGCACCATCCGCGAGAACCTGCTGTTCGGCAAGCCCGGCGCGGGCGACCCCGCCCTCTGGGCCGCCCTCGAATCGGCAAATGCGGCTCCTTTCGTCCGCGCCCTGCCCGATGGACTGGGCACCCTCGTCGGGGAGCGCGGGGTCAAGCTCAGCGTCGGCGAAAAGCAGCGCATCACCATCGCCCGGGCGCTGCTCAAGGATCCGCCGATCCTCGTCCTCGACGAGGCGACCGCCAGCGTCGATACCGCCACCGAACGCCTCATCCAGTCTGCCCTCGACCGGCTGACCGCCTCGCGCACCTGCCTCGTCATCGCGCACAGGCTCTCCACCGTGCTCAAGGCAGACCAGATCGTCGTCCTCGAGGGGGGACGAGTCGCCGAGCGCGGACGCCATGAGGATCTCATCCGCCTGGGCGGCCGCTACGCGCGCCTCTGGTCCATGCAGGACGCCTCGCACACCATCGAGGAGCAGTGGGCCTGACTCGAAAATAGCCGCAGCGCTCCCCGTAGCCGAACGCGTGAGCGTTTGGCCGCCAAAGCCTCACGGCTTCGGCTACATTTTCTACCCCGGTGGTGCCCCGTCTGGGGGCATGATGTCTGACCTAAAACTTCAAAGTCCGGGACACCCAGGCGCGCATCACAGACGATACGGAATCAGCTTGGGCGGCCAAACGCTCACGCGTTCGGCTACGGAAGGCGATCGGCTGCATTCTCCCTCCCGGGCTCACTCGTCGATCGCCTGGACACGGGCCTTAGCCCGCTTGAACTTGCCCCGGAATTCACGCGTCAGCAGTTCCATGAACGCCTCCTCCTCGGGATGGCACACGAACGCGACGCAGTTGATCCGCGGCATGCGGCGCCCCTTGTCCTTGTACGCCTGGCTGCCGACGGCCTCCATGTGGGCGACGATCTCCTTGTCCGTCCAGATCGGCGGGGTGGGCCGCGTCCCGCCCCGCAGCTCGACGACCTTGGGGGGCAACCCCTTCTTTCGCCGCGCCGCGTTCATCGCCTCCCACGCCCTGTCCCGTTCCGCCCGCTCCTTTTCCGCGTCGTGCTCCTCGTCCCACTTGGCCTGGCGGTCCTGCAGTTGCCTGAGTTCGTCGCCCTCCAGCTGCTTGTACACGTGCGGCCGGCCATCGCTGATGATGAAGAACACGTCCGCGTTCTGCTCGAAACCCGCCGTGATGCCCGTGTCCATCCGCGTGGCGCCGCCCACCGCGGCCAACCCCTCCAGCGAGGGCTCGTAGTTCTTCAGTATGTTCCCGCTGCGCTCCTGGCTCTCGGCGATGCCGTCGAGGTAAGGGTCCAGGAACTCGCGGGCCTTCTTCTTGTTCTCGTCGCTGGCCAGCACCATCTGCTGCTCGAAGAGGTCCACCTGATTGCCGAACAGGATCAGGTTGAAGAAGGTGCCGGGGTTGAGCCCATCGATCATGTCCGCGATCTCGGTCTTGAGCTGCTTGAAACCGGCCTCCCCGCCCTTGTCGTCCTCCACCATCGAGAGCGAGATGTCGATCAGGAACGCGATGCGCTCGCCCCGGTCCGTGATCCCGAAGAACTTCACCGTGGACGCCGCAAGGCCCAACCCGCCCTGCCCGCTGCCCCCGCCCAGGCCGGCCCCGACGCCCGCGGCGCCAAACGCCTTCATCTGGCTCTGCACCCGCTCCACCGTGGACATCTCCACCGGCACGTCCGGCAGCGAGAACTCCGACACACGACGCGCGCTCAGCCGAGGCGCGATCTTGGGCCGCCCGCTGCGCCGCTGCTGCTCCTGGAGCTGCACCTTGTACTTGAGGTTCCGCGGCTCGATCGTCTTGGCCAGTTCCGGCGGCACCACGAACCGCGCCTCGTTATAGAAGAAATGGCGAAACACCACCCACGAGCCAAACAGGAACAGCCCGCCCACGTGCACCGCCGCGCTTACCAGAATCACCGTCAGGAGGACGCGTTTGAAGCGCCCCGCGAATCGCGGGAACCACTCCTCGTGGATGCCCTTCAGTCTCTTCATCGGCCCGCGCCCCGGCGTCGGCGCCCCGCACCCAGATCACTCCTTGATGGCCTGCGCCAGCGCCTTCGCCCTCTTGAACTTCCCCCGAAACTCGCGCGTCAGCATCTTCATGAAATTCTCTTCCTCGGGGGTCGTGCAGTCGTAGGCGACGCAGTTCACGCGCGGCAGCGGGCGCTTCTTCTCCTTGTAGGCCACGTCCCCGACCTTCTCGATGTGCTCGAGAATCTCCTTGTCGGTCCAGATCGGCGGGCGCGGCGCCCCGGGCGGCAGCTCGATGACCTTCGGCGGCAGGCCCTTCTTGGCCCGGTCGGCATTCTCCTTATCCCGCTGCGCCCTGAACTCCTCCTGATAGTTCGGGTTCTTCTCGATCCACTTGGCGCGCCGCTCCTGGAACTTCTCCAGCTCCTCGCCCTCGAGTTGCTTCACGATGTCCGGGCGCCCGTCGCTGATCAGGAATATGACGTCGGCGGCCTGCTCGAATCCCGCCGTGACCGCGAGATCCATCCGCGTGCGCCCCGGGTTTTCCTCTGAGGACTTGATGCCCTCGATGGCGGGCTCGTAATTCTTGAGGATGTTGCCGCTCCGCTCCTGGCTCTCGGCGATGCCCTGGAGATAGGGCTGGAGGAACTCGCGCGACTTCTTCTTGTTCTCGTCGGTGGCCAGCACCATCTGCTGCTCGAACAGGTCCACCTTGTCACCGAACAGGATCAGGTTGAAGAACGTCCCCGGATTGAGGCCGGCGATCATGTCCCCGATCTCCGCCTTGAGCTTCTCGAAGCCCGCCTCCCCGCCCTTGTCGTCCTCCACCATCGACAGCGAGATGTCGATCAGGAAGGCGATCCGTTCGCCGCGGTCCGTGATGCCAAAGAACTTCACGGTCGATGCCGAGAGCCCCAGCCCCCCGGAGCCGGTGCCCCCGCCCAGCCCGGCGCCCACGCCCGCGGCGCCGAATGTCTTCATCTCATTCTTGATGCGCTCCTGGACCGTGGTCATCTCCACCGGCACGTCCGGCAGCGAGAACTCCGACACCCGCCGCGCGCTCAGGCGCGGCGCGATCCTCGGCCGCCCGCTGCGCCGCTGCTGCTCCTGGAGCTGCACCTTGTACTTGAGGTTCCGCGGCTCGATCGTCTTGGCCAATTCCGGCGGCACCACGAACCGCGCCTCGTTGTAGAAGAAATGCCGGAACACCACCCACGAGCCAAACAGGAACAGCCCGCCCACGTGCACCGCCGCGCTGACGAGAAGCACCGTCCAGAGTACGCGCTTGAAGCGCCCCGCGAACCGCGGGAACCATTCCTCGTGCTCCCCTTTGATCCGGCGCATGAGCTACTCCTCTCCCATCCCGAACGTCACCCCCGTGATGCCGGCCGCGGCACAGGCGTTCAACACGTCCATGACGCGCTGGTGCGGCGCCTCGTCGGCGCACTGCACCGTGATCAGCGCCCTGGTGTTGGCCATCTGGCTCGCCTGCCTGAACCGCACCAGCGTCCCCACGAGCTGGGGCATCGCCCGCGACGCCGGGGGATCGAACGTCCGCCCGTTGAGGATGACCAGTCCCGCGCCGGTGATCTCGATGATCTGCTCGTCGGGCATCTTCACCACCTGGAACTGCTTGACCAGCCCCGGCAGCTGGATGCCCAGGTCCGCCTCGGACCGCGTCAGCTCGGTCGTCAGCAGGAAGTAGATCATCATCAGGAAGACGCAGTCGATCATCGGCGCCATCTGGAATTCGCTGTCGCCCGAACTCCCCAGTATCTCGTCTAGGTTCAGTTTCACGATGGCATCCCTCGCCTCATTGGCCGCTCTGGTACGTCGCGAAAATGATGTCCGTCACGCCGGCGTCGGCGCAGGCCTTGAGCACCTTGCGGACCTCCTTGTGCTGGGCGTCGCGGTCGACCCGCAGCAGCACCTTGAGCCGCGGGTTGAGCTTGAATCCCTCGCGGATGATCCGCCCGACCTCGGGCAGCTCGATCGTGGCCGCGCCCACCTTGACGGTCCCGTCCTTGAGCACCGACATGGTGGCGCGCCCGGTCATGTCCTTCGGCACCTCCGACTGCTCGGCGATGGCCAGGTCCAGGATGACGCGCTCGCCCAACTTGTCCTTGGCCACGACCATGAAGAAGATGATCAGCAGAAAGACGCAGTCGATCATCGGGGCCATCTGGAACCCGATCTCCTCGTCGCAGCCGATGGGCATGCTCGTCTTCATCGTCGCATCAGGCCTCCGGCGCGGCCTCGGGCTGATACTGCTGCTGGGCGGAAGGCATCATCCCCGCCTCCATGCGGCGGAGCGAATCCCGCATCGTCTGGAGGAACCCGCCGCAGATCCGGTTGAGGGTCGAGACGATCCCCATGTACTGATACTTAAAATAAAAGTACCCGATCATCGACGGGATGCCAATCGCCAGCCCCACCTCGGTGGTGATCAGCGCCTCGGAGATGTTGGCCGATAGCAGCTCGGGGCGCCCCATGCCGCTCATCGACATGGTCCTGAACGCGCCGATCATGCCGCTCACGGTCCCCAGCAGGCCGAACATCGGGGAAACCACCGCGATGACGGAGATCCAGTTGATCGGCAGGAGGTGGATCGCGATCTCGCCGCTGGTGGCCTCCTCCATGCCCTTCTCGACCGAGGAGACATCCAGGTTCCCGTCCTTGATGCGCTCCAGTCCGGCCATCGTGACGCTGGAGACGAGATTGACGTTGGACTTGCAGATCTCGCGGGCGCCCTCGATATCGAGCCGCTCCAGAGCGTCGTTGATGCGCGTGGCGACATCGGGCCGCAGGAGCCTCCCGGCCCGCACCGAGAGGGCGTTGTAAAGGAGGAGCCCCACGCAGGCCACCGAGCACGCGCCCAGCGGCCACATGCACCAGCCGCCGGCC
Organism: Verrucomicrobiia bacterium; assembly: GCA_020847615.1. Taxonomy (GTDB): domain Bacteria; phylum Verrucomicrobiota; class Verrucomicrobiia; order JADLBR01; family JADLBR01; genus JADLBR01. The sequence goes on along the minus strand of JADLBR010000367.1, from coordinate 8,910 downwards.
TTGAGGAAGCCCATCACGGTCGTCTCCTCCATCTGAGGCGCGGGCGCCTTCTGCTCCGCCGGGGCCGACTTCGCCGGGGCGGGGGGCGCGGCCTTGGCGGCGGGCGACTTGGCCTCCTGCGCGAGGAGGATGGCCGGCATGACGGTGCCCGCCAAAAGGGCTGTCGCCAGCGTGGCGGCCGCCCAGGTCTTGCATGCGTTGGATTGCTTCATCATGGTCTTGCTCCTTGGGTCTACGGTTGCGCTTTTGATTCTTGCTGGGGCGCCGGGGGCGCGTTGGTCGCGCCCGCCGACGCGGCGTCGGCGGGCGGCTGCATCGTCCCTTCGGCCATGGGCGCCGCCCCCGCCGCGGGCGCCTCGGCCCCGATCTGCTTGAGGCGCTCGCGCGCCACCTGAGCCCATCGGCTCTCTGGCACCATCTGGATCAAGAGGCTCAAGGTCTCCGTCGCGGCGGCCCGCGGGCCGCCGGATTCCGCCATGATCCTGTCCGAGTCGGATTTGCCGACCGGCCCACCCGGCTGCGGGGGCGCCGCGGTCGCCTGGCCCACGAGCGCGTGATAGCAGCTGCCCGCCACGAAGAGGCATTCGGGGTAATACTCGCTCTCGATCGGGGTATCCACGATCGCCTGCGCTATGATATCCAGCGCCTGGTTGATGTTGCTCACGGTGAGCTGCACCCGGCTCTCGACGATCTTCGCGACGGGGTAAAGCGGGTCGCCGCGCTCGGGCTGCTTGGCCTTCTTGAGGGCAGTCTCGGCCTCCAGCGTCTTGCCCATCGCCGTGTAGCAGTAGGCCCGCAGCAGATCCACCCGCGCCGCATTGGATCCCGGGGCCGGGTTCCTGATCGACCCGAGCATCTCCATGGCCTCCGGCCAGCGCTCGGCGCTGCGCAGCAGGTCCACCGCATCGCAGATCAGGTCCACCGCGTTGTTCTTCGGGACGTCCACGTACGGGGCCAGCTCCCGCGCCAGCTGCCTCAGCCGCGCGACCGCGTCCGCCTCCTTCTTCTGTCCCATCAGGAAGGTCGCCTCGTTGAGCGCCTTCGGCCGATCGATCTCGAGGGACGTGATCGATGACACGCTCATCGAAATCAGGCCGCCGACGCCGATGGGCGTCATGGAGATCTTGTCGTCCTTGCGCCCCAGCAGGTCATAGCCGCTGGGCCGCTGGGTCCCCACCCCGACCCTCGCGCGCACGGGGTCGGCCGGCGAAGGCCCCGCCGCCGCGGACAAGAGGAGCAACATGAGCGCCGCGTGTCTCATTGCAGCTTCTCCAGGCGGGCCCGCGCCTCCTGATACTCGGGCGTGTCCTTCAGGTCCTCCAGGGCCAGCATCTCCTTGAGCTGGGTGATCGCGTCGGCCTTGACGCCCAGCTTCTCGGACACCGTCGCGGAGCGCAGGTACGCGAGCGCCGTCCAGCGGGCGTAGTGCTGGTAGAGCACGTAGACCCTCTGGTAGTACGCGAAGGCCTCCCGGAGCTTGCCCTGCGCCATCAGGCAATCGCCGATCTTCAGCAGGCTCTCGGGCCAGATCTCGCCGCGCCATTCCTTGACCTCGAGAACCTGCTCGAAACGCTTGATGGCCTCGTCGTACTTGCCCTTCTCCATCAGCAGGTCGCCCATGCGCTTGATCGCGCGCCCGGCCGTCGGCGAGGTCGGGACGACCTTGAAGATCCGCTCGAACATGGCCAGCGCCTCGTCGGGCTTGCCCTGTTTGACGCGCATCTCGGCGAGCTGCAGCAGCGCCGGCTCGACCCACTCGGTGTTGCCAAATTCCTCCGTGACCCTCTGGTAGGCCAGCTCCGCGAGCTGCGGTTGCTTGTCGAGCACCAGGCCGGCCGCCCACACCAGGATCGCCGGGCTGGACTTCGGGATGTCCTCCACGGCGAACTTGACCTCATCCTTGAGGAGCCCGCGCTTCTGGAGCGCCATCAGCCAGCGCAGTTCGCGCGTCCGCTGCTTGAGGACCCGGGCCGTGGACAGCTCCTCGCGCATCTCCTTTTCGGGAAGCTGCCCGCTCTGCCCCATGTATTCGTCGGGCCACTGGTCGAGGATGTAGTCGATGCCCACGGCCGCGGGGTCGTCCCCGTACTTCTTCAGCGCGTCGAGGTAGATGGCGAGCATCCCCTTCGGGTTGCCCAGGTTCTTTCGGGCGAACCCGATGCGCCAGATGGCCTCCGTGTACTGGCCCCGGAGGCCGTAGGTGTCCAGGTATTCCTGGAACCAGCGCTCCATGTCGGCGTAGCTGCCCTCCATCTCCTGGATCTTGCCCACCTGGAAAGCCGCATAATTGATGTGCGACATGTTCGCCGTGTAGCGGTGCACCTGCTTGAAATAGTTGATCGAATCGGCGAGGCGGCCCTGCGCCCCCGCGATGTCCCCCAGCAGCACCAGCGCCTCGGACCGGAGGTGGCTCTGCGGGAACTGGTCGATGAACTTGATCAGGATGTCGTGCGCCCCCGCGAAATCCAGCAGGCCGTAGGCGCAGGCCGCGACACGGAAGCGCGCGTCCTCGGCATAGCCGCTGTCGGGGTGTTTCTCGACGAACTCCGCGAAGGCCTTCTTGCCCTCGGCGTACTTCTCGCTGAAGAGGAAGCACATCGCCCGCCAGTACGCGCCGTCCTTGGCGGGCTCCTTGTCGGCGAAGTCCTTCGCCAGCCGGTCGAAGCACTCGATGGCCTTCGGGAACTGCTCGGTCATGAAATAGTTGTATCCGGCCAGGAAGAGCATCTGGTCGGCGTAGGTGTGCTGGGGGTTGGCGTCGACGATCTTGATGTAGTGGTCGATCGCCTTCTGCGACTGGCCCGCGGCGGTGTAGGCCTTGCCAAGCTCCAGCCCGATCTGGTCCTTGCTGGAGCCCTCGGGGAATTTCGCGAGGTAGGCCTCGCCGAACCCGATCGCCCGATCCAGGAGCACCAGTTCGCCCGCGAGCGAGAATGCCCCGGAGAGCGCCTGCTCGGCCTGCGGGTTGTCGGGGAACTGCTCCCAGATGCGCGTGAAGGCCCAGAGCGCCTCCCACCGGCGGCTCATGTCGAACAGCGCCTTGGCGATGCGGACGCGCAATTCCACCGTGTAGGGCTCGGCCTCGGATATCGTCTTCTCCTGCGCCTCCAGCGCGTCCATCCGCTGCGTCACGGCCAGGATCCGCTTGAACGGGGCCCTCTCCTTGACCATCCGCTCGCGCGTCGCGGCCAGCTCCTCGCGCGCCTGCTTGCACTGCGCCAGCAGCGCCTCGGTCGGCAGCACGAGCTGGTACATATAGAGCGCCAGGCCGTGCTTGCCCTCCCCCAGCATCTTGTCGGCCGAGGAGAGGAGGTTCAGGTTGAACTCGACATCGGTCCGCGCGCGGGAACCTTTCGCCGAGAGCAGCGTCAGGAGCCGGAATATCTTCTCCGGGGTCCCGACCTCGACGTAGCCCTGGGTGAGCGACTTGGCCGCGTCACCGCGGAGCTCCGGGTCCGACGTGCCCAGGATCACGGCCTCCAGCGCGGGAACGGCGTTCTGCCAGTCCTTGAGCCGCACGTAGCAGTCCGCCATCCGGGCCTGCACGAAAATGCGATCCGCGCCGCGGATATTGGTATCCTTCAGCAACTGCGCATAGGCCTCCGCCGCCGGCTGGTAGTTCTGGCTGGCGCGCAGGCAGTCGGCCCGGTACTCCAGCGCCTCCCGCGCCAAATCGTGCTGCGGGAATTTCTCCAGGAACTCGCGGAACGCCTCGGCCGCCTCGGCAAAGAGCCGATTCGCCATCCGCGCGATGCCCAGATAATATTGCAGCGAGCCCAGCTTGGCCCGGACCTCGGGGCTCTCGGTCGCCGTCAGGCGCTTGACGAGCTCCTCCAGATAGGGCAGCGCCGGCACGAAATTCTGCCCCCTCACCATCATCTCGGCCTGGGCCTCGATCTGGCTCGTGTTGGTCTGCGAGAAATCGGGCGCCGCCGGCGCCTCCTGCGCGCGCGCAAAAATCCCCCCGGCCCACAGCGCCACGGCGCCTCCAACCACCCGCCACACAACCGTTTTCGCGCGCCTCATGCTCGGTCCCGAGGTCGAATAGCATGCTCAATCACGCCGCGCGAGTCAACGGCTATCGCCCTCGCGAAAGGCTGGCAATTCCCCACATATTCGTTCAAAGTTTGGCTTTTACGCAGGAGCCCTAAATGATGAACACCACAGAGAACGTATCCGACAGCGGCTGGGTGGGGTACCGCCCGCAGATCAAGGCCCTCGACTGCACCATCCGCGACGGCGGCCTCATGAACAACAGCCGCTTCGAGGACAGGACCGTCGCGGCGGTCTACCGCGCCTGCGTGGAGGCGGGCATCGACTACATGGAGATCGGCTACAGGAACAGCCGCAAGATATTCTCCCCGGACCAGTACGGCGTCTGGCGCTACTCGCACGAGGACGACATCCGGCGCATCGTCGGGGACAACCCGACGAACCTGAAGCTGGCCGTCATGGCCGACGCCGAGAAGAGCGATTACCAGAACGAGATCCCGCCCAAGTCCGAGAGCGTCGTGGACATGATCCGGGTCGCCTGCTACATCCACCAGATCCCGCTGGCCCTGGACATGGTCAAGGACGCCCACGACAAGGGCTACGAGACCACGATCAACATCATGGCCGCCTCGGTGATCCAGGAGCGGGAGCTCGACGAGGCCCTCGCGCTGGTCGCCAGTTCCGAGGCCCAGGCGCTCTACCTGGTCGACAGCTTCGGCCATTTCTACAGCGAGCAGGTCCGGTACCTGATCATCAAGTACATGAACTACATGCGCCCGGCGGGCAAATCCGTCGGCATCCACGCGCACAACAACCTCCAGCTCGCCTACGCCAACACGATCGAGGCCATCGTGCTCGGCGCCAACATGGTCGACGCCACGATGGCCGGCCTCGGGCGGGGCGCCGGCAATTGCCCCATGGAGCTGCTCATCGGGTTCCTCCACAACCCGAAGTACAAGCTCCGCCCCGTGCTGGACTGCGTCGAGAACCACATCGAGCCCATGCGCAAGAACCTGAAGTGGGGCTTCGACCTGCCCTACCTCATCACCGGCCTGCTCAACCGCCACCCGCGCTCGGCCATGAAGTTCATCGAGGCCGAAGTCCGCGGCGACCTGCTCGAATTCTACGACAAGGCCCTCGCCGGCGAGTGAACCCCCCCGGCGTGGACACGGTCGCCGGTCCGCGGACCCGCCCGGCCCCTCTGTGGCCGGATGGGCCATCGTTCGCCAGAATCGTCGCATGGCGCGCATCGCGATAGCCGACAGTTGCGCCCGCTATGACGGGCGCGACATGGCGACGCGGGCGCTCGGCGGCACCGAGACCTCTGTCATCCAGTTGGCCGAGGCGCTGGCGTGGCGCGGCCACCGGGTCACGTGCCACACGCCCGGCGCGGCGCGGGTCGAGCACCGGGGGGTGGGTTGGTCGCCGCTCGCCGATGGCGCGCCCGAAACCTGCGACCTGCTCATCGCCGTCCAGCGGCCCGAATTGCTGGATTTCGTCCGCCGGCCCCGGGCCCGCGTGCTCTGGTCGGTGTGGGCCTCGCGCAATCTGGCCTCTTGGCGCTACCTGTTCCCGATGTGGCGCCTCCGGCCCCGGGTGGTGCACACGAGCCGGTTCCAAGTCCACGAGTACCCGTTCTGGTTGCCCGCGGGCCGTCCCACGGCCGTGATACCGCTGGGGCTACCCGACGCGGTCCGCGGTCTCGCCGCGCTGCCCGCCGCGCCGCCCCCGAGGGCCGTCTTCGCCTCGCGGCCCGTCCGCGGCCTACGCCAGTTGATACGCCTGTGGGCGGACGCCATCGTCCCGGCGGTGCCCGGCGCCGAGCTGCATATCTACGGCGTGCGCGACGCGTCCCATCGATTCGGCGATCCGTGGGAAGAGACCGAGCGCCGCCTGGGCCAGTTCCTCCCGGAAGGCTTGCCTGCCGAAGCCCTCGCCTCGCTCAAACCCCATCCGCCCGCGACCCGCGAGGCCCTCTGGGATGCAGTCCGCCGCTGCCGGGCCCTGCTGTACCCCGGCCATGCGAGCGAGGCCTTTTGCCTCGCGGTCGCGGAAGCGCAGGCGCTCGGGGTGCCCGCCGTCGTGAGACCGATCGCCGTCATGCCCGAGCGCGTCATCGATGGCATCACCGGCTTCGTCGCGCGCGACGACCGCGAGTTCGCCGACCGCGCCATCGCGCTGCTCTCCGACGACGCCCTCTGGCGCCGCCAGCACGCCGACGCCCTGCGCCTCCAGCAGGGTTCAAGCTGGGACGAGGTTGCGGCCCGCTTCGAGGCGTTGATCGGCGCCGCGCAGTGAGTCCGCTCCGCGCGTCGGATGTGCCCGATATCGGAAATCATGACGCCCACGCACCAGAGTCCCCGGGTGTAGCCACGGTCGCGCAGACCGTGGTGCGCGGGCCCATCTCTGCGCGAGATGGGCTACGAACTCGGGCGCAACGCACCGGCCCATCCGCGGCCAGATGGGCCACGTACCTACCGCCCGTGTTACGAGGCTCCGCCCTCCCACCCGACGAGGAACGCCTCGATCATCTCGGGCAATTGCTCCGCGTAGCCGCCCTCCAGTACCGCGCCGGCCTTCAGCCCCGACTCGCGCAGCCAGCGTCCCAGTTCGCCGAAATCCTCGATCTCCAGATCCATGTTGGTGATGGGGTCGCCGCGGTAGGCGTCGAACCCCGCGGAGACCAGCACGAGGCCGGGCTTAAATCTCACGATCGCCTCGAACGAGGACTCCAGGATCTCGATGTGCTCGTGCCGGTGCCCGCCGGGCGGCACGGGGAAGTTGTGGATGTTCGCGTAGGATGTCCGTCCGGTCCCGGGATAGCCGGGGTACTGGTGGATCGAGGCGAAATAGACGCCCTCCTCGTTCCGCACGATGTCCTCGGTCCCGTTGCCATGGTGCGCGTCGAAATCCCAGATCGCCACCCGTCCCACGCCCCGGGCCCGGGCCTCCAGCGCCGCGACCGCCACGTTGTTGAAATAGCAGAACCCCATGATCCGGTTCTTGCACGCGTGGTGCCCCGGCGGGCGCATCAGGGAAAAGGACCTCCGGCCCGCCAGCGCCTCGTCCAAGACCCTCAGGCCGGCGCCCGCAGAGCGCCGCGCGTGGGCCTCGATGTCCGGATACGCCGGGGTGTCCGCGTCGAAAAACTCCGCCTCCCGCAGCCGATCAAAGTGCTCGCGCCGATGCGCCCGCAAGAGGGGGCCGTCGCCCGCCGGTTCGGGCAGCACCCATCCCCAATCGGGATGCCTCTCCCTCAGCAGTTCCGAGCTGCGCGTGACCCGCGCCGGGCGCTCCGGATGATCGACCGAGCCGTACTCCGCACAAACCGGATCGTGGACAATGAGCATCGTGAGGATGACCTATATACCAATCCCCCGGAAAGGGAAACAGCCTGTCGGACTTCGCCCAGGGCAGACGCATCTTAATTTTTCCTATTTTTGGGGCGGGCGGGGATTTTCTTGGGTTTTGGAGCAGAGGCTGTGGCGGAGACGCGTCGCTGGCGTGAACGGCGGATGATGAGTTCGGCGTAGGCATCGGTGAGGCGGCGGAACTTTCGGTATCCGGCGATGGCGGCCCGCAGGGCGGGCAGCTGGGCCTTGGGCACATAGCGCACGAGGTTTCGGCCGCCCAACCATCTCTGGTGGTTGTAATAGGGACCGGCGGACATGCGGCAGAGGGCGCCGCGCTCCATGTCTTGGATGCGGGCGATCTGTTTGAGCAATGCTTGCGGCGTTGGCATGTCCCTATATATATAGGCGCTATATATGCATGCAACACCAGACTCCGACGATCCCGCCGCCCGCAGCCTCATGGAACACTTCGGCGAACTGCCCGACCCACGGGTGGAACGCACCCGCCAGCACCGGCTCATCGACATCCTGGTCATCGGCATCTGCACGCTGCTCTGCGGGGGCGAGGGCTTCAACGACATGGAGGACTTCGGCCACGCCAAGGAGCCCTGGCTGCGCAGCTTCCTGGAGTTGCCCGGCGGCATCCCCAGCCACGACACCTTCAACCGCGTCTTCTCCGCGCTGGAGCCGGGCCGGTTCCTGGAGTGCTTCCTGCGCTGGACCCAGGCGCTGCGCAGGGCCGTCGACGGGGAGATCGTCGCCATGGACGGCAAGGCGCTGCGCCGGGCCGCCCGCGGCGGATCGGTCCCCCACATCGTCAGCGCCTGGGCCGCCGAGAACGGCCTGGTGCTCGGCCAGGTGCGGGTGGGGGACAAATCCAACGAGATCACCGCGGTGCCAGAGCTGCTCCGGGCCCTGGAACTGGCCGGCTGCATCGTCACCCTCGACGCCATGGGCTGCCAGCGGCGCATCGCCCGGGAGATCGCCGAGGCCGACGCCGACTACGTGCTCGCCCTCAAGGGCAACCAGGGCACCGTGCACCAGGAGGTCCGCGATTACCTCGACGACGCCATCCTCAACCACCCCTCCGAACTGGGCCAGACCCAGAGCATCGAGAAGGACCACGGCCGCATCGAGACCCGCCGCTACTGGCAGGGCGACCGGCTGGAGTGGTTCGCCGACCGGGCCAAATGGCAGAAGCTTCGCAGCGTCGGGGTCGTAGAGTCGGTCCGCGAAACCGCAGGCACCCTCCAGACCGAGCGGCGCTACTACCTCTCCAGCCTCCCGCTGGACCCCGCCCGCTTCGCCCGCGCGGTGCGGGGCCACTGGAGCGTCGAAAACCAGCTCCACTGGGTCCTGGACGTCCAGTTCAGCGAGGACCAGAGCCGCGCCCGCTCCGGCTACGCCGCAGAGAACCTCGCCACCTTACGCCGGCTGGCCCTCAACCTCCTCAAGCGCGACACCTCCAAGAGGCGCGGCATTCGCGCCAAACAGAAAAACGCCGGCTGGGACCACCGCTACCTCCTTCACCTCCTGAGGCCAGAATAAGATGCGTCTGCCCTGG
>JADLBR010000366.1 GCA_020847615.1 Verrucomicrobiia bacterium | reverse complement strand
CGTCAGTCGTCAACAGGTGCCCCATCGTGATCGTCCCGAGCGACTTCCCGATGAGCCAGATCCGCTCATAACGTTGCCGACGCAGCGCGCCCTCGACGGCGGTGACCGCATCCTCGATGAGCCACTGAGCCTGCTCCTCCGGAGAGCAGCCGGAATAATCCTGTCGCCGTCCGTACGAGCATTCGAGTTGAAAAACATCGACCCCCCTGCTCAAGAGGGCGCTCGTCGCGAAGTAGAGCAGCGGCCCGTCGCACGAGTAAATGAGACCTGGGAACATGATGGCAAGTCGCCGCGCACCGCCGTCCTGGAGAATGAATCGGGTGGGGACCTCGGTGTCTCTATAGCCCCTGATCACGAGAGTCTCGACATGCATCTCTGTATCTCCTCCGTTACCCAGGCGACCCGGCGCCGAACACTCCGGCCCCGGCTCGGTGCTCGGACCATGGGGGATGACCGACCACTGCGATATCCCCGTCGCCCGACAGGGCGATGCCGCGAACGCGGAGCACGGTCAGCACCGCGTGCACGCGCGCCTCCGTCGCGACGATCCTCCGCTGCTCCTTGAAGGTGTCCAGGATGCCCATGACGAGCTCCTCTTCTTCCGACGTCGTGCCCGGCTTGCTCCCGAGCACCGGCTCCAAGTCTACCAGGATCTGTTCTGCCACGGCGCGCTCGTGCGCGCCCGCGAACCTCGCCAGGGCCGCCGCCGGGCGACGAGCGGTGATGATCCAGTGCGAGCTCGCTGCGGTACACGGCCGCTGTTTCGCGCGCGCTCACCGTCGCCCGACCCAAGATCTTCTTCCGCGACGCCGGGCCCATGCCGGACACCGTGACGGTCGAGGTCGCCACCCCGCCGGCGTACCGCCATGAGCGCGGCGCCTGGGTCGATCGCGTCCACGCCGCCGTACGCGACAAGGAGCGCGCCGCCCGGGAGGAGCGCCTCGCCACCGGCGCGCGGGTTGCTGGCCGCCGCCGGATCCTGGCCGCATCCGCGTTTGACGGGCCGACGACGCGCGAGCCGCGCGGCAATCTCCGCCCCCAGCGTCGCCAGGTCCTCGCAGACGGCAATCATCGCCTCCTGCTCCGGCAGGAGCACGAGGCTTCTCCGCGCCGGCACTGCCGGCGCGCGGAGCGCGCCTCGGTCAGCCGGCCTGCCGACGTTCTTCTCGACGCCCTGATCGTCCCGCGTGTCCTCCGGCTACTGCAGCGCCTCCGAGGCGCTCGCCGCGGTCACCGCCTGGTCCAGCCACCGCTCCAGCGTCTCGCGGTCCGCGCAGCCGTCGATGCGCGCCTCGTCGTCCGGGCTCAGCGAGATCTTCCGACGCGCGAGCACGCGACGAAGGGCCGCGCGGGCTTCGGACAGGCGTCCCTCCTCGCGTCCCTTCTCGATGCCCTTCTCGATGCCCTTCTCGACGCCCTTCTCGACGCCCTCCTCGATCAGGCGCGCCTTCACATCGGGCTCGGCGGTGAGCAGCACATCGATGATCCGCTTGCGCCGCTCCACGAACTCAGGCTCCGCCGGCCGGGCGAAGCTCCACAGCAGCTCATCTTGAACGGTCGTCGACATCGCGAGGCACTCTAGCATGGACAGCACCCACCTGGGCGAGCGGCGATGCGCCACCCACCGAACGAGCTCATCCAGCGCCCGCCCGGACCGGGCGATCAGAAACGGCACGAGCTCGTCGCGCAGCGGCAGCTCGTTGGCCGCGATCCAGAGGAACCAGGCCCCCACCGGCCCCACCCGGTAGCAGCCGAGCGCGATGAGCACGGGCTGGTACACCTCCTCCAGCCACGCGGGCAGGTAGGGCGCCACAAACCAGAGCGGCTCGTGCCCCAGCCACGGCGGCGCCCCCTCCTCGGCGTCCTCCACCCGCTGCACCTGCCTCGCCTGGCGCCGCAGCAGCGCCCGCTCCACCGCCCTGCGGTCGACGTGATCCCCGGCGAGCTTTGCCTCGACCATGATCTCCTCGTGTCCCACCATCTCGGGCCACGGCAATGCCAACCCCACCGGCAGATGCGGGCGCCGGACCAGGATCAACCCATCACACTGGATCTTCTCCAGACGGATCTCCGGAGGATCTTGCCAAATGGCCGCGCCGCCGGTGATACGCGCCGTCTCTTCGGCAAACGTGGCCTTCGCGAACAGATCCGGTTGACCCATCGCGCGGAGCGATAGCAGCGGCAGATCATGATGGCCAGGGAATTTGTGGTATTCATCGTGTGCGCCTGCCCCTTGTCGAAGTGCCGGGTTGCCGTATTACGGACAGCCCTCCGATCGGCCCGGCGTGGGTCGGGCGCGATCACGGCCTCCATCTCGGTGACGCCGCAGGGGCCCAGCGCCGCGACGCCGATCGTCTTGCCCACGTGGTCGAAGAGGTTCCACATGAACCCTTGCTCGACGCCGGCCCGCCCGCAGTTGCGCGCCGGCGGGTCGATTTCTCGCCACCTGTTCCGCAGGCTTCCGGCGGACGCCCTGCGATTCCTGATTTTCCAGGTTCCGTGCCTCGGCGACGGCCTCTCGCCTGGCGCCTTGCGGGTGAGGGCGCCGCCTGCCCGGGCGCCGGAGAGCGAGAACCGGGGCTCGATTCACCGATCCACCTGCGACGGCCGGGCGCGCAACTGGCGGCGCGCTCGCGTCGATGGATCCGGCATGACCGCGCCGCGTCAGATCCTCCCGGGGCAGCTCTACCTCGTCACCCGCCGCTGCACGCAGCGCCAGCTCCTTTTGCGGCCCGACGAGACCACCACGCAGATCTTCCTCTACACGCTTGG
>JADLBR010000365.1 GCA_020847615.1 Verrucomicrobiia bacterium | reverse complement strand
TGTAGATGCCACCCATGTCGGACAGCACGCCGCCGATGTGATGGATGTGGTTGAACTCGATCCGGTTGTTCTGGCTCACGCTGCGGCCATAGCCCCACACCCAGCCCACCGACACGCCCGTGTATCCGCCGTGGTGAACATGGTTGTGTGCCACCAGGTTCCCCTCGGTGTGGGTGAGCAGCACGCCCACCGCGGAAGTGTAGTCGACCCCGTAATGATGCAGCCAGTTGTCGGTGATGCGGTTGTCGCGGGTGCGCTCCCATGGCGGATTGCGCTCGGTGCCACCGCCCACGCGGAAACCGCCCGCGGCCACATTCGCGATCTCGTTGCCGACGAATTCGTTATTCGAACAGCCGCCCATCACCTCGAATGCGAAGGTGCCCAGATTGTACAGGCGGCACCGCTCGAACGCGCAGGATCGCGCGCCCCGCAACGATATCGCGGCCGGCACGCTGGCGGAACCCTGGGAGTCATTGGAATTGCCCGGGGGCAGCTCGAAACGGCTGTATTTGAAAGAGAGATCCCGGAAACGCAGGTGCTCCACGTAGCGCCCGGCGGCCGGATCGCCCTCCAGCCGAAGGTGCCCCGGCGAAAACGGCGCGACCACCTCCACGCTGGCCATGTCCTCGCCAGGCAATGGAAAGTAGAAGAGCTGGCCAGTCTTGCGGTTAAGGTACCACTCGCCGGGGGCATCGAGCCCCTCGAAGACATTCTCCACGATGTAGCGGGCACCGTCCTCGGTGAAATCGTCGGTGAAGGTCTTGCCGGCCTTATGCGCGAAGGCGACGAGGTTGGATTGCGTGTTCACCGACTTGATCGGCAGGTGCGAGTCGGTCCAGAAGTGATAGACGATCACCTCGACGTCGGCGAGGTTCGTCCAGTCGGCGCGGATGTCTCCCGGCTTGTATTGAAACGTCCCGCAGTCGGTGTGGTAGTGCACCTTTTTCGGCGTCCCCTCCGGGCAACCCGCCACGCGCAAGAAGCCTTCGTTGGGGATGCGGGCCAGGACCCGCTGCGCGCCATCGACGTACAGTTGACGGAACCGCCACTTTCCCGCCGCGACATCGGGGACGCTCGCCACCCACACCCCCTTGCCGTGTGGTTTCCAGCCCGTGATCCGGCGCCCGCCCCCAAACACAGCCGGCCCGTCGCCCGAGCCGGTATACGTAATCGGACACTCTGCCGTGCCGGAATCTTCCGGCCCGAATCGCACTTCCCTCGACATCGGGTAGGTGCCGCCGTCCAACCTCACGGTGATCGCCCCCTTGAGCGGCCCCGCCTTCTTCAATTCGCGGACGGCATCCCGCGCACGCTCGAGCGTGGCGAACGGCCTCTCCCTCGTTCCGGGATTGGCGTCATCGCCCGTGGGCGCCAAAAAGAACTCCGCCGCTGCGGCGGTCGACGCGAACACAGCCCCGCACACCACCATCCGACCCAGCACTCGTTTCATGTTTCCTTTCCGTGTGACGTGTCCCTCACGATACGGCCGCGCCCATGGTACGCGATCAGGAAGTACGCCATGACCGCCCCCGCGCCAGCCGCCAGCCCTCCCCAGAACAGCGGCCAGCGGGCGCCAGGCCAATTCCCGCAGGCCTGAAACCACGCGCCACCGCCCAGGAATCCGATGAGGTTGCCGACCCCGGCATTCATCCACGAGAAGAGCGCCTGGGCCCGAACGCGCCATGCCACATCGACCCGCTGGTCGAGATAGATCTGCGCCGTGATGAGCACCGCTGTGAACGACGCCCCGTGGAGCGCAACGCCGGCGAGCAGCCACCCCTTGCCATCCATGGCGCTGAGCAGGAAACGCAGGACGCCGAACCCCAGCCCAACGGCGAAGACCCATTTCAGGCGCCACCGCGTCAGCAGAGCCCCCAGGCCGAACATGGCGATGATCTCCGTCACCTGCCCCAGGCTCATCCACGCGGTGGTGCTCTGAAATCCCAGATCGCGCAGGTGCGTCGGCGCGTAGGGATAGAAGCCCGCCAGCGGGATGCAGAACAGCATCGCCACAACGAAGACCGCACGGTGATCCGGGTTCCTGAGCAGCGCCAGCGCGTCCCAGCCGAGCCGCTCTCGCCACGAGAGCCGCGCATCGGACTTCGGCGGTTCGACGGCCGGCAACCACAGCGTGAACGCCGCAACCACGAGCCAGGCCACCGCGCCGCTGTAGCCGGCGACCGGTGAGGTGTCCGCGGCCAGCGCGCTCACGAGCCAGCATCCCACCATCCAGCCCAGGGTCGCCATCGCCCTCACCGGGCCAAACTCCTTCCGCGCATCCTCGAGCCGCGCGAAAACGATGCTCGACGAGATGCTGAACGAGGGCGCCGAGCAGAAAGCGTGCAACTGGATCAGCGCCAGGATCAACCAGCGGTTCCAGCCCAGGTGGATGGACAGCGCCGCCAGGGCCATGGCCGCAGCCGTCGCCACCGCAAGCCACCGCAGCACCCGCACCGGCGACATGTGCCGATCCGCCACCCCGCCGAAGATCAAAGGCGACACCAGCGCCGCGACGGCCGTGGTGGCGTACGCAAATGGCTTGATCGCCCCCAGCCCGCGCGCGTCGAGCAGGGTGCTCAAGGGCACAAACCACATGCCCATCGCCGCACCCTGGATCAGGAACAGCGATGATAGTTCCGCGTACTCGACCTTCCGGCTGCTCATCGGCACGCGTACAGAACACATGTCCCGCCAATGATGGCAATCCCATATTCGCCCGTCGGGCGCCGCCGTTGGGCGACCCCTGTGCCAGCGGCCCTCAGGGGCCTTGCGTTGACTGGAGGCCACAGGCCCTGGCCGCGGCGGCCACGACGCCCCCAAGGCGCGCCCGAAGGCGATCGGAGCGGTAGTACAACACCGCGGCCACCAGGATGGCGGCGCAGAGCACGACCCAGCCAGAAAGGCCAAGCCGGAGCGCCGGTATCGTAGCCGCCGCCAGCGCAACAAGAACCAGCCACTGAAATGCCGTCGGCCGCATATCGTAGCCGACGCGCACCATGACCTTCGGGCCACCGTGGTATTCGTCCGCCGTCCGGATGCGGCAGCACCACCAGCGGCTTCCAAACACCTCGACATCCCAGGGCATCCAGCCCGGATCCAGAGAGAACCGCCAACCTTCCGCGTTGAGTCGTTCGGCGAGTTCCCGGAGAAGCGCCAGACGCCCCACGCCGCGCTCGCTCCAGAGGGTTTCCGCTGGCGTGACCCGCCCGGCGTCCTCGCCGCCACCGGCATCGATCACTCCGGCGGGGGTCCGGTTGTTGCGGATCCACGTCGTGTAGCGCGCCCACCCGCGCACGAGGGGCTGGGCGACCGCAAGGAACCAGAGCATCAGTCGCGCCCGGCCGGTGTCGTGCGTCCCCTCGATCCTCGCCCGCCACGCCCAGAGCCCGCCCGCCGCCAGGAGCGCCCATATCATGCAGACCCCGATCACACGGGCCTCCGACCACCACGAGCCCAGCAACAGGGCATAGAGGCCCACGGCACCCCACTCCACGCTGGAGACCAGCGCCGCCCACGCGCCCCCGCGCCGGCCGTAGGCGCACTGGAACATCCCCAGCCCAAACGCCCCGTGATAGATCACCGGTCGCCATGGCAACAGCGAGAGATCCGGTTGCCCATACACGATCCCCCGCCATCGCGCCCCCCCGGTCGGCCCGAAAAATACCGCATGCTTGAACCGGAGCAGGGATTCCGCCTCCCCGTAACCGCGCTGCTGGCCAAGGTAGGCGCCCACGCTTCCCCTGCGCCTGTGCCACACCACGGCCGCCGGGCTGAACCCGATGCGGTGCCCCCGCGCCATCAGCCGCCAGCACACATCCACGTCATCCCCCGCCACCCGATAACCCTCGTCAAAACCACCGATCCCCTGGAGCGGATGCTTCCAAAACGCCATGTTGCACCCCGGCACGTGCTCCGCCTCAAAATCGGACAGCAGCACATGATTCGGCGCACCGGGTGCCGCCGCCACGCAAGCCTCCACCCACCCCGCCGCGGGAGGCGGCAGGTTCGGCCCCCCCGCCGCGACAAATTGGCCCGAGGACAGCGTCCAGCACAAGTGCCGCAGCCAATCCCGGTCCGCCACGCAATCCGCGTCGGTGAACGCGACCACATCCCCGCGCGCCGCCGCGATCCCCGCATTGCGCGCCGCGCTCAGTCCCCGGTTCTCTTGTACGATATCGCGAAAGGGCGGTCGCCGCCCGGGGGCCATCGCCCTTTCGCCCACGAACCTCTCCACCAGCGCCCGCGTCCCGTCCCGCGACCCGTCGTCGACAAGGATCACCTCGTAGTCGGGATAATTCAACTGATCCAGGGAGCGGAGTGCCGCCATGAGCGTGTCGGCGGCATTGTAGGCGCACACGACGACGGAGACCGCGGGCGCCCGGTAACCCGCGGGCACCCCGCCCCCCTCCCTCCAGAGCGCGCCCACCGCCTCGCACGCGAGCTTCGGACGCCGGTCCCGCGTCACCAGCCCGAACGCCCACGCGTCCACATCCGCCCCACCCGTGTGCCACTCGTCAGTCCAAGAGAACAGCACCGTCCCGGCGGCGCCGCCCTGCTCGCAGGCGCCCACGTGCCACGCCAACAGATCGGCCTGCGCGCGTTCCCCGTGGCGCATGGTGTCCATTCCGAACTCCGCGATCAGCAGCGGCCTATCCCCGGCCACGCTGTGCAGGCGCGAGAGGTAATTGCGAAACTCCGTCTCCCCGTGCAGGTACACGTTGAAGGTCACGAAATCCGCCGCGCCCGGCACCAGATACTCCGTCGGCGGATACGATGCGTATGAGATCAGGCGGCCCGGATCCTCCTGCCGCGCCGCATCGATCAACTCGTCCAGGAACTGGTTCACGCGGTCTGGGCCCATCCACCGAACCAGATCGGCGGGGACCTCGTTGCCCACCAGCAGCCCCAGCACGCAGGCGCGTCCGCGCACCTCCCTCGCGCCCGCCCTGACGCGTTCGATGGCCGCCGCCCGCGCCGACGGTTCCCGCAGAAATGCCACGTGCTGCGTCCAGGGCACCGAGATCAGGCATCGTATCCCGCGGGCCTCGGCCGCATCCAGAAACCACGCCGGCGGCACGTGGTAGAGCCTCACCGCGTTCGCCCCCAGCAACGCTATCTGATCGAGGTCGCCAGCCACCCGGTCACGCGGGGGGAGATGCACCCCGGGATCGCCCACGTCCGGACGAAACGGGCCATAGGCCACCCCGCGGACAACGAATTTCTCGTCGCCCGCAAAGAAGAACTTGGCCTTTCTGACCAGCGGCTGCATCGCGAGGTTCCGCCACCACGACCCGCCCCCCCTCAAGTGGGTCGCGGGGGTCTGTGATCTTAAGACGACAACCTCCGCGATGGCATCAAAAAACAGCCGACTCTTCCAGCCTGTCGGACTTCGCCAAGTCCGACCCGGCTGCTAGAAAGGCGCGTCTTCCTCGAATTCGGGTTCCTCGGGCGGCGCCTCGGCCTGCCGTCGGCCACCGCCGGCAGGCGCCCCGCCCCCTTCCGCGGCATCGATCTTCCACGCCTGCAGATCCGTGAAGTACCGCCCGTTGCTCTCGCTGCCCCGCAGGTCAAAGGTCACCTTCACCCGCTGGCCCGCGCTGAACCGGTCGATCAGCCCGACCTTGTCCTTGATGAGCGAGAGCTTGATGTGCTGCGGATACCTGTCGTCGGGCCCGCGGCTGACCGTCACGACGAACTCGCGCTTCGTGAATCCTTTCCCAAATGTCTTGGTCTCAAAGATCTCTTTGAGGTTCCCTTCCAACTCGTATGCCATATGCCACTATCCCTTCTATCTGACTGCCCCGAGCGTGCCTCGCCACGCCATACACATCAAGAAAAAGCTGGCCCGGCCCGCGCGCGCATGCCCGCCGCGGCGGGCACCACCGGCGTCGAAAATGAATCCGGCCGCCTCAGGCGATTGGCGGCCAAACGCTTGCGCGTTCGGCTACGGGAATTTTCGGGCTAGCCCCGCCGCCGGCGCGCGGCGGGGCTGACCTGATTCGAGAGCGCGCCGCATCATTCATGTGGAAACTTCTGGTGGGTGGAGGAGTGCCTAAAGGCACCACTACGAACATTCCCGTGGTCTTGGGCTCGTAGTGCCGCCTTCAGGCGGCATTCGCATAACCTACTGATGACGTGTCTCTTGTGACACACATCGAAGTATCCCCAACTTTGAAGTTTCGGGTCAGCGCTTCGCGACGACGATGCCGATCTCGGCCCTGCGGTTCTTGGCGTAGGCCGATTCGCTGGCGCCCTGTGCCGCCGGGCGTTCCTCGCCATAGGAATGCGTGTACACCCGGTCGCGGCCGGCCCCGAGACCCAGCAGGTAGTCCCTGACGGCGATCGAGCGCCGCTCCCCGAGCGAGCGATTGTAGCCCAGCGAACCGCGCTCGTCGGTGTGCCCCGCCACGAGGATCTGCTTATCGGGATGCTTGGCCATCCAGCCCGCGACTTTCTCCAATTTCGCCCGCTCCGAGCCCCCGATCGTGCTCGAATCGGTCTCGAAGAAGATGATCCCGCAATTCATGTCCGGCGCCCGGAGCGTCCCATAGTCCACATCCGTATCGGGGTTGAAATTGCCCCGCTCGGGCAACGATTGCATGGCCGTATAATCGACCTCGCCACCGGTCGCCCCGTCCACCCCGGCATAGGGCTGCGCGCTCTTGCAGCCCGACAGGGCCAGGGCGACGGCCGCGCCAATGACACACGACAACGATAAATCCAACCGCTTCATTTTCCTCCTACTGCGTGCAACTCGGCTCGGTGCTATCCCCGAAGCCATTCTCAAGAACGTAACTTTCACCCGTCAGCGAGTCAAGGAGCGCCAGCTTGCCGTTTCTGGAGACCACCAGATGGCGCGAGTCGCGGCACCACGCGGGGTCCTCGCTGTCCACGCCCCCCGACGTCAGAGACCGCGACTTGGAGGTCGCGATGTCGTGGACATAGATCTGGAAAATGCCGCTGACCCTCGCATTGAACGCGATCTGCTTGCCGTCGGGCGACCACGAGGGTTCCGTCGCGTACAGCACACCCGTGTTCAGGCGCTCGGCACCGCCGCGCAGCGGCTGCACGTAGAGCTGCGGCGCGCCACGATCATCGCTCGAATATACGAGCCGCTGGCCGTCCGGCGAAAAACAGGGGGACGCCTCGGTCCCGCGGGTGCGGGTGAGGCGCGTCGGGGTCCCTCCAGCCACCCCCATGTGGTAGATCTCCGGGTTGCCGTCCTTGCTCAGGGTCAGGGCGAGCGTCCGCCCATCGGGGGAGAATGCCGGATCGGAGTTCAGGCCCGGGAAGGCCGCGACGCGCGTCCGTTTCCCCGAGGCCAATTCAATCACGTAGACGTCGGGATATCCGCTCTTGTAGGACGTGTACGCCAGCATCGATCCATCGCGCGACAGGTTCGGCCCGACGCTGATGCTCGCATCCTTGGTGAACTGCTGGACGTTGCCCCCATCCAGATCCATGAGGTAGAGCTCCTTGTTCCCCGTGCGCTTCGAGACAAAGACCACCCTCGTGGTCGCGATGCCGATCTGCCCCGTGAGCCTCTTGACGATCTCGTCCGCGAGCTCGTGCGTGGCCCGGCGCCACGCTTTCGTGTATGTCTCGTTCAAGACCTCCTTGCGATCTGCTGCGGCAGCCACCACGGCCGAGACGGCCCCGGCGACGGCGGTCCCGCCCACCACGTACTCCGCCTGATCTGCGGGCACGACCTCGATGGCGCCCGAGCGGGCCAGGTCGCCCCTGAGGACCGATGCGGCCTCGGTCCCGCTCGGCCCCTTGATCGCCTCGACGGACACCCGCACGCGCCCCTTTTTGACCACCACCTGCGCCTGTGCGACCGGCGCCGCCAACAGCCCCAGCACAAGACCAAGTATCCCAAATCGTTTCATCCTGTCTCCCTTCGTCAAAGTGCCCGGGCCGTCGCGGGCCCCCCGGCACTAAAATTCGAATGTTATGGTCACTTCGGCAAATTGCGAGCCCAGACCATCTGGCAGCGGGCGACCGATCTCGGCCACCGCCGCGGTCACCGCCCTGACGGAGTCATCCATCGCGGCATCCCCCGATCCTCGCTCGATCTCGGCCCCCATCACCTTGCCGTCCCTCGCGATCCTGACCCTCACCACCGCCTCCATCCGCTCGCGCCCGGGGATGCCGGGCTGCCGCCAGGCGCGATAATAGACGTCGCGTATCAGCGCGTAGTATGCCGCGATCTCACCCGACGCCGTGCCGCCGGGCACTCCGCTCGGACCGCTGCCCGTCGCTCCCCTCACCCCCATCTTGCCAAGGCGCTTCTGGAGTCTCTCCCGCACCTCGGAAGGATCCACCGCCGGTTCCGGAACTGCCGCGCTCGGTGCCGCGACCCGCTCCGGCTTGCCCGGCGTCGCGCGCGTCACCTCCTTGAGGCTGACCTTCAACGGCTCTTTCTTCTTGGGCGGCGGCTTCGGCTGCGGGACAGGCTCTGGCGGTTTCGGGGTCGATTTCGGCTCCGGCTTGGGCACGGGGACCGGCACCGGCTCGGGCGCTGGCTGTGGTGGCGGAGCCTCGCGCACCGGCGTGGGCTGAGGCATAGGCACCGGGGCCGGTTCCGCCGCCGGTTCGGGTGCCTGAGGCTGCGGGGGCGCGCCCGGCTCCGGCATGTCCTTTTCCCCGTCGCCGGCGACGAGCGTCCCCTCTGGCATCAGTTCGACCCATTCCATCGGTGGCTGAACTCGCGGGCGCATGCCCGCCACCAGCAGCGCCAGGATCACCCCGTGCGCAAGAAGGGCCGCGGCCAGGGCCCATCCAAATCCCCTGCGACCCACGGCCTCCACGCAGATAGTCGAACCCTCAGGATCGTGATCCCGGACCCGGCTTCGCGCGCGCTTCATCGGCCCGCCTCAGTCCGGTGTCCGCGTGATGAGACCAAACCGCGCCACGCCGGCCCGGCGCAACACGTCGATCACGTCGACCACCGCCTGGTACGACAGGCCCCGATCCGCCCGGATCCCCACCGATAGCTCTTTATCCCGCGCGGCGCGCTCCGCGAGAGCCGCCTCCAGACCACCGAGGCTCACCCCCTTGCCATCCAGGTAGACCCGCCCCCCCGCATCAATCGAAACCATGGCGATCTTATCCGGCGCAGGCGCCTTCGAGGCCACGGAACTCTCGGGCGTCGCCACCTCGATGCTCTGCTCGATCGCGGGCGTCGCGATCGCAAAGACGATCAGCAACGTAAACGCCAGATCGATCATCGGCGTCACGTTCATCTCGGCCAGCGACCGGACCGCCGTCCGCTCGGAGTATCGCCTCATCGCCGCGTGTCCACGAACCGGTGCTCGAATGCGGCCGCCATCTCGGCCGCGAAATTGTCCATCTCGATGGTCATCGCACGTATGCTCGTCACGAGATAGTTGTAGCCGAACATTGCCGGGATCGCCACCAGCAGCCCGGTCACCGTCGTCAGCAGCGCCGCGCTCACCCCCGGCGCGATCGCCGACATCGTCGCCGAACCCGTGCGCGCGAGGCCCGCGAACATCTCCATCACGCCCCACACGGTGCCCAGCAGCCCCAGAAATGGCGAGCCGCTCACCACCGTGGCCAGCAGGATCAGATGGCGCTCCAGCCGCAGCCCGGACTCGCCCACCGCGCTCTCCATCGCCGATCGCACCGAATTCATCGCCATCGGCGAAATCTTCGGCGACTCCCGCAGGCGCATCTCGAAGGTGTCGTCCACGTCCGTCGAACCCGTCTTCTGAAACGCCAGTTCCACGCAGCCCGCCACATAGATCGCCGCCAGGGGCGAGGCCCCCAGATGCCGGCGGCGCGTGAAACTCGCCACCGGATCACCCGCCCGCCTAAACTCCTTCAGGAAGGCCGCCCCATCGCGCCTCGCGCGGCGCAGGGAAACGAACTTGAAGATCATCACGGCCCAGCTGAACACGGAGGCCATCAGCAGCCCCACCACGATGATTTTGCCAAATAGGTCCGAAGTCCCAAACGCGTAGACGAGCACCCCGGACTCGGATGACTGCGGCATCGATCCTCCCCTATGCGCCACGCCCCGCCGGTCCCGGGGGACCCGCGCTCAATCCAGCGCGGCCAATTTCGCCAGGATGTCCTTCTTCGAGGCCACCCCGACCATCTGGTCGCGCACCTGGCCGCCCTTGAACAGGATCAGCAGGGGGATGGCCTGCACGTTAAAACGCTGCCCGAGATCCGGGGCGTTATCGACGTTCACCTTGCCGACCACGCAGCGCCCGGCCAACTCGTCGGCCAGGCTGTCGATCAGAGGCGAGAGCATCTTGCACGGCCCGCACCACTCGGCCCAAAAGTCCAATAGGACGGGGGTTGTGGCGCGACCGACCACCGCATCGAAATTCGCGGAGGTCACTTCGACGACGTTCTGCGATGCCATCTCAGGATATCCGGCGTCTCAGGGCCGCCTACTTGACACCGAGAAGGATGACCGAGGAGGCGATCGAACCAATCGCCGCGATCAGACCCAGCGCGATCGCCAGCCCATCGCCGCCGCCAGAAGGCGCGGCCACGGGAATCGCCGTCGCCGACACGGCCTTCGCCGCCGCGGCGGGACGGACCGTCGTCGCTCCCACGGCCGGACGGGCCGCCGGCACTCCAGAGGCCCCGGGCTTGGCCACGACCGAACTCGACGCGGGAACCCGAGAAGTCTCCTTCTTCGGCGGACCCGCGGGGATCGCCGGCCGCGGGGCGGCAGCGGCTGCGGCCGCAGGGGCTCCACCGGGACCGGGACGCGGGGGAAGGCTGATGCGGACGGTCTCCTTCTTGGGGGCATTGGCAGGCGCGCCAACGGGCTTGATGGCCCCCGGAGGAGGCGCCACGGGGGCGGGACCCGGGATCTTCGGACCCGAGGGCGGTCTCACCACAGCGCCGGGCTGCGGGACGGAACTCGGTGGCACGGAAGACCCACTCGCTGAAATGGGCTGCGTCGGGGGCAAATTAGACATTTCGGCCATGGGCAGCAGCCTAGGCCCATCGCCCACCCTGTCAATACCTTAAAATGCCCCCGCAGAAGGTGCGCTCTCCTTCGGCGCGCGGCGCGATCGGGTGCCCCCCGCACCCCGTGGCGACCCAAGAGGCCCCAACCCATTTCCGCACTGTCCATCCGCCCACCCGCCGTGAGACAATCCGGCGGATGGCCCTCGCCCCGGCGCTCATCAAACGGCATCACCGGCCCTTGCTCGGCAGCCTCACCGCCCTGCTGCTTCCGTCGTTGACCCCGATGCTCACATCACTCCACGCCGATGACGGCGCGGGTTTGTTTCCCACCCCGGCGGGGTTGCCGGGGTGCGCCCATGGGCCGTATCGGGGGTTCGGCTATGAGTGGGAAAACAACGATCTCGGCATGGATCATTCGGTGCCGTCACCTTGGACCCCGGTGCGGGTGGAAGGTACTGAGGTGAGCGTCTGGGGAAGGAAATTCGATTACCGGAATGGCCGCCCCTGGCCGGATGGGATCGGCAGCGCGGGATCCGAATTGCTGGCGCGCCCGATTGCCGTTCGCCTGAAGACAGATTCCGGAGTGGTGACCTGGGACGGAGCCGCGCGGCTGGGCTGCCACGCCGATGATGCGGCGCATATCCGCTGGCAGGGATCGGAGGTCGGGCTGGCGATCGAGGTGATTGCGTCGCTCGAGTTCGACGGCTTCTTACGCACCGACATCCGACTCAAGCCCGTGGCGGACCGCGCGTCCATCCGCGAACTGGTGGTGGACATTCCGTTCTCAAGCGAGATCGCCAGCTTCTACAACCGTGGCTTCTCGTATGACTTCGTAGAGCAAAAGAGATCGCCGTCGTGGCGGGCGGAATTGGGAGAGACCGCCGGGCGGATCACCGGCGACCGGCGCGAGCCCTTCGTATTCCATTACTGGATCGGCAACGAGCGCTGCGGCGCGGAGATCAGCATCCCCAGCAACTACGAATGGTCCACGGCCAAAGACGGCGCCGCGCTCGAAGTCCTCAGAGGAAAGGAAGCGGTCACGCTCCGGCTCAACATGGTGACCGCGCCGCGCGAGATCGCCGGCGAGACCACGTTCAGCTTTGCGCTGCTGCCCACGCCCATCAAGCCCATCGGCGTCAAAGACCATCGCCGCATCGCGCTCTTGCCCAGCACGGTCACCGACACCTCCGCGCGCGGATTGAACCCGTCGCTCTGGCGGTTCTATCCCATCCTGTTTCACGGCACGTTGTCGTTCGAAACGTGGGGGCTCCCCCAGCCGGCGCGCGACCCGGCCGGGCGCGCCGATTTCGACGCCAAGATCGCCGCGGCCGCGAAGAACGGGCTGAACGTCATTCCCTACTCGGCCGCGTGCCTGATGAGCACCAACGCGCCGGGTTTCGAAAAATACCGCAGCTACTGGGTGACCAACGATGAGCAGGCCAAGCGCGGCATGAGGGACAACGTGCAGGTCAGCCTCTACGCCAAGAGCATCCGGGATTTCCTGGTGTATCGGCACGTGCAGGCGGCCAGGAGTTTTCCGTTCTACAAGGGGCTCTATTTCGACGTGGCCGATGTCTCGGACAACGTCGTCAATGCCAACGCCAACGCGCACGACATGCGGCGGCGGCCGGACGCGCAATTCAAACCGGTCTATGAGATTCGCGACTTTTACAAACGCATCTACAAGGCGGTGAAGGCCGCGCGGCCCGACTACCTGATCACGATGCATCAGGCGAAGATGCAGGACGTGTTCGCGGCATTCGTGGACGTGATGCTGACGGGCGAGGGATTGAACGCCACCTTCTTCGAAAGAGGCAAGGCGATGGCGGCGGAGCACCAGCTTCCCGACGGCCATCCGACATACATGCCGGATTACGCGATGTTCTCCGAGGGGTTCTGGAGATCGGTCTACGTGCCCAAGGGCTACATCAATGTCTTCCTCCCGCAGGTCACCAAGACTTTCCCGACCAACGCGAAGGGCTACGAGAACCGCGAGCGCGATTGGAGACGGTGGTTCGCCGCGCATCCCGACTTCGTCACCCGGCACAGCCGCGAGATGTTGTCGCGCACGCTCGTGCTGGATCTGTACAGTGGCAGGGAACGCTGCGACCCCGCCATCTGGACCGCCATCATGCGGGGCTTTGAGGAACTGGGCGGACTGGCGGGCGAGTTGAAACACATCCCGTATTGGGAGGCGACGTCCTTCGCCAAGGCCGAGTCCGATGCGCTGCTGTTCACCGCCTACGTCCGCCCCGAGGCGAAACGCGCGATCGTGATCTGCGCCAACTGGCACGGCCAGCCCGCGCGCGGCCCGGTGACGCTCGACGCCGCGACCCTGGGGCTCGCAAATACCGGCACCCGCAAGATCATCGATCTGGAGAGCAAGGTGCCTCTCCCCTGTTCGGGAGCCACGACAGAGATCGCGGTTCCCGCGCACGATTTCCGGATGCTCCTTTTCGAGTGACCCGCGGATAGAAACATACCCCATGAATTCCTTCGCGCGCGCGCGCATCGTTCCCAGAAACGGGATTCTCACCGCCCTGGCGCTCTGCCGGGAGAAGATCGCGGCGATCTACTTCGTGGGCGGCAATCCATTCGGCCACCGCGACACCAACGTCGCGCGCGACGCGCGATCGCTGCGCGAATGGATCGTGCGGTACATCGGAGCCGTGGCCGAAGGGAGGGCCATCCCACAATGATGAAAACGCAGGCGCTTATTTCATGTGCGTTGGTTGGCACTGCCCTCACCGTCTCGGCGGCCGACCGCTACGACTTCTACCAGCCGAAGGTCGAGCACGTCGTCATTTACGAGGGCGGGTCGGCCGAGGGCCGCTACGCCTACAACCATATGGCGTCGGTGGAATGGTTTGACGGGCGGTTCCATGCGGTCTGGGGGGCGAATGCGGCGACGCACAAGGAGGGCGCGCCCGGTCAGGTCAACCTGTGGGCCACGAGCCCCGACTTCCGGCAATGGGGCGCGCCCGATGAATTTGCCCATCGCGGCGCGCACGCCCTGCCCCGCGACGCGGCGGGCAAGCAGTGGCAGCCGAACCTGCTCAACTATTGTGACCGCCAATTGTGGTGCGTCTGGTCGTTCAACAGCGGGGATGCGGACCTCGAGGGCCTCTACCTGAGCACGCTGGAGAAGGGGGCCGGCAGCTGGCGCCATCGCCGGATCCGGCGCAGGCAGGATGTCGATGGATTGCCCTGCGAGATCTTCGCCACCCAGAATCCGGTGCTGCTGTCTTCCGGGCGCGTGCTCGCGCCGGTCACGCTCATCGGGCGGTTCCCTGCCGCGCGAACCAATCGGGGAGACGCCCCTCCCATCCGCCGGTGGAACGCGTGTTTTTTCACCGATGACGACGGCGCGACCTGGGAATGTTCCGACTTGACCCACTCGGTGTGGGATGGCGCCAGCCAGTGGGAGCCATTCTTCTACGAGCAGGGCGATGGCCGCATCCGGGCCTTCATGCGCAATTCCATCAAGGGCTCGCGCGACCGGGGCACGCCCGCCGGAAACCAATGGCGGATCACCGCCGTGGGAACAGGTGCGGCCAAAGGCACCCCCGTCCGTTTCCCGACCGACCCGGTCATCTCCTTCATGGAAACCGCGAATTGCCGCCCGCAGGTCTTCCGTTTGGCCGGCGGCCGCTATTGTCTCCTGCAACAGGATGCCCTGGTGGATCACGCGGATTATCACACCCGCCTGAACGTGGCGCTGCACTTCAGCCGGAGCGGCGCGGATGACTTTGTCGCCGGGCCGCCCGTGTCCCGGCCGGGGATCCTGAGCGCCTATCCCCAGGGCGTCGAGCACGACGGCGCCATCTATCTCGCGCACACGATCGGACCGGGCAACTTCCCGCGCAGCATCGAGGGCGCCATCGTCTCGCCCGCGCCGCGGGCAGACCAGTATTATATTTGGCCCCGGTCCAAGGAACTGGTCCGTTCGGCGGCGACCGAGGGCGCCTCGGGAAACGAGAAAATGGTCCGGGCTAATCCCCATGCGCGCACCGCCCCGCCACGACCCGAGACCGCGGACGGGCGCAGGGCCATCCGCTTTGCGGAACGCGCCAGCGCGGGCGTCGACATCGACCCGGTGGATTTCGCCACGGGCCAATCGCTGGATTTCTCTTTTGAGGCGAAGCCGCTGCGCCTGCAATCGGCGGGTATGCTGATCCTCTGCTCCTTCGGCGACCGGATCCCCATCCGGCTCGGCGTGCCCGCCAACCGGCCCGGCAGGCTCTACGCCTACACCCGCGACCAGTGGGCGCCGGTCGGCGACCTCCCCTTGGGACAGTGGCGCGCGATTCGCCTCACGGTGCGAGGCGCGGACTTCAGCGTCGCCGTGGGCGACCAACCCCCCAAGATTTTCCCAAATCCGCTCGTGAATCCCGCGCCGCGCCTCTACCTCGGCGACGGATTCGACGTGGACTACATCCCGGCAAATGACGGTTCCGAGTTCCTCGTGGACATCGATTCGCTGCAGAGCCGGGTCGTCGGCGAAGGGACCCGATAGGCCTGCAATACGGAAGTGAAACCGACCATGAACTCACGAATCGCCCCCGCGCTCGCCATCTGCCTGCTCGCATCTCTGCCGACGGCTCACGCAGCGGACAACCCGAAAGCCGCCTCGCCCGTCGCGATCATATTCGACACCGACATGGCCGGGGATTGTGACGACGCGGGCGCGTTGGCGGTCCTCCACGCTTTGGCGGACTCGGGAGAGGCGGAGATCTTGGCCGTCCTGGTGAACAGCGGCGACGAGGCCCGCGCTTCCGCCGCGGCGGTCGATGCGATCAACACGTACTACGGGCGACCCGACATCCCGATCGGCGTTGACAAGAGCGTTCCCAACCGGCCCCGAGGGCGAAGCCCGTACGCCCCCGCGCTGCGCGACGAGTTCCCCAACGACGTCGGCCCGGACCTCGATGCGCCCGACGCGCTCGCCGTCTATCGCAAGGTGCTCGCGGCGCAGTCGGACGGCTCCGTCGTCATCTGCTCGGTCGGGGCATTCACCAACCTCCGGGACCTCATGGCGTCAAAGCCCGATGCCTCC
Source organism: Verrucomicrobiia bacterium (assembly GCA_020847615.1). Taxonomy (GTDB): domain Bacteria; phylum Verrucomicrobiota; class Verrucomicrobiia; order JADLBR01; family JADLBR01; genus JADLBR01. The sequence goes on along the minus strand of JADLBR010000365.1, from coordinate 7,420 downwards.
TGCCCGCTGCCGGGCATGGAGCTGGTGAGGCGCAAAGTTCGCGAGTGCGTGCTGATGGCCGGCGAATTCCCGCGCAGCCGATCGTTCGACTGGAACACGCATCTGGATACGGCGGCCGCCGTGGCGTTCGTCAACCAATGGCCGACCCCGTCCCTCTGGAGCGGGGCGGAGGTGGGCGAAGCGATATTCACCGGCACCCAGTTGCAAGCCACGCCGCAGGCCAATCCCGTCCGCCTGGCCTACGAATTGCGCCCAACGTACGGGAAGCCTTCGCTGGAGCGTGGGCGTCCCAGCTACGACCAGACCGCGGTGCTCCTCGCCGTGCGCGGCCCGCAGACCGAGTACTGGAAGGTCATCGAGGGGGGTCACGTCGCCATTGACTCCCACGGCCGCACTGAGTGGCAGCCCAGCCAGCCCACGAGGCACCGCTACGTCCGGCTCGCCTGTGATCCCGAGATGCTCGCGGATGTGATTGGCGAACTGATGGCGAGGCCGCCCGGAGAGCGCCGATAGGCGACGGGCGGGCTCGGAAATTCCCATTGCCAGAGAAGAGCGGCCCGGGGACGGTCCGCACTCCAAAGGCCTTCGGCCGAAATGCGGCAACATCCTGGTGCCATGCCAACACACCACGGCACCGCCACGTTTCGTGCGCAGCTCTCTGGAGTGCGGTGCGTCCTCGCACCGCTTTGTACCGCGGGAGGCTCAGAGAATCGGATCAGCGAGGTTGGGCGTTCCCGGGCCCGCGCTGGTCCTGGGTAAACACGCCGCGCGCCTCCGAGGCGGCGATGGCCGGCGATGGCGGGTCGTAGACTTTCCTGCCCTCGCGGATGGCGGCGCGGTTGCGCGACTCCAGCGCCTGCCTCGCCTGGTACTTCGCCTCGCGCGCGCGGTCCATTTCGCATGGCTCGAAGACGAGGGTATCGCCTCGGGGTGACGCCTTGAGGCGCTCTGCCCCAACGCGGATGATCGCGAGGGCCTCGCGATACGCCTCGCTGGCGCCGTCGAGCCTGGCGAGACACGGGCTGAGGTGGGGACGGTCGAAACTGACCAGCGGGCCCGGGTTCTTGTCCCATTTCGCCGATTCCCGGAAATCGATCCCGGTGAGCTCGCCCAGCCGGCGAATCTCGTTGTCATCCAGGGGCGAGCGCCCGCCGGGGTGGGCTGGGAAGGCCGTGGCATAGGTCGGGTAATACGGCGCGTTGAGGTCGAGCCACGTGTGGATCCTGTCCCAGTCCTCGTCCGTGAGCCTGACATCCTCGTGGCCTTTCCTCAGGTGGGCGACGAGCGGGCTGGGGTGGGATCCCCACGAGAACGCCTGTTGGATCTCGGCGGGACCGGCCCCCACGGTCATGAGGTAGCCATCCGGCTTTCGCCACCGCTGGTGCAGGGATTCGTAGGAGGCGTTGAAGAACAGATCGCGGTCTCCCGCCAGCACGAGCTTGGAGCCCGCCGGCTTCTCGAAGTCGTGGCACGAGACGCAGTGCCGGTCCCACACGGGCTGCACCTCATCGAGGTAACCATAGAGCCGCGCGGGGCCGCGCCAGCCATCGAGTGTCGCGGGCGCCTTGCCGGCCATGGCGCGATAGGCGTCTTTCTTTATCGGGGGCGGGGCGAGCCTGTTCTCGTGGCACCCGATGCAGCTGGCCCGCTCGCCAGACTGGAAGACAACGCCGCTCCGCATGGAGTGAATCATGCGGCCCTCATCGTCCAACAGTTGGAAGAAGACGAACTTGTCCGAGGGGATCTCCAGAAGCACCGATCCATCCGCCTCCACCGGCACCGTGCCGAGGATGCGCTTGTTTTCGAAATTGTGCCAATTCATGGCAGGGCGATGGACGCCCTGGCCGCCCCAGGCGGGGACGGTCCAGTGCCGCTTCTCGGGGGATTCGACGACGCGTAGCCACCGGATGTCGCCGCGCTCGACCCCCCGCATGTGCGTTCCCTGATAGGCATCCATGACGTAAACGGTCGCCGGTCCACCCGAGTAGTCGCGCCTCACGGGGAGGACCCGCGGCCTTGGCCGCGGGACCAGAGGAACCGGGCTGTAGCATCCGGGCTCTTCGGCGTGCACCAGGGTCTCGTTGCCAAATACATCCACGAGATAGATCCCCATCTCGGGGACCGGGCCCTCCGCCGGGCGATCGGCATCGCCGATCTCGCGAGCGCAGAGGAAATATTTCTCGCTGAGGGGATAGGGATCCTGATACCGCGGCCTGACCTTGGTGAAGGTGTCGATGCCCCCGTTGCCCACGAACTCCATGGCGCTGGTCGGCCATGTCCGCAGGATCGCGGAGCGACCCTGGGCGTCCGCGTCGATCCCGCGCCGGCGGTCAATGATCCCGAGCGCCCCCCATGGGCGATCGTGGCAGGATCCGAGCACCGCGACGACCGTGTCCGTGCCGGGGATGGGGCGGGCCGCGATGACGCCGCCCGGCGACGGCGTGTTGTTGCCCCAGTAGATCCCGTGTCCGGTGCCATCCGGATTGACGGTCCACAGGCCCTGGGCGTCGCCGAAGTTGCGGTCCACGTACTCCCAGCGATCGTAGAGGATCCTGCCATCCGGAAGCAGGCGACTGTGCCCCTCGAAAAGCGTGCTGCCGCCGATGCGGATGATGTTCGCCCCGTCCCCATCCATCCGGTACAGGTTGGCCATGATGTGCTGGTTGCAGCCGCAGTACTTCGGCTCGCGCGTGGAGGAGAACACGATGCCCCCGTCCGGCAGGTAGATGGGATCGATGTCGGCCGCGCCCGCGAGTCGCGTCAATTGCCGCAGGCCGCTCCCGTCAGCGTTGACCTCGCAGATGTGGTAGTCGTCATCGATCCCTCGCCTCATGGAGAACAGGATCCGCTTGCCGTCGAAGTGGACGTCGGGGTCGCGCGGGAGGCCCGTCTCGCCCGCATCGGCGATGGTGCGCACCGCGCCGCCATCGGCGAGATCGATGGCCTTCAGGGCGCCGCCACCGGCATACTTCGACGTGTTGCACTCCCCCGTGACAAAGATCGTCTCGGTATTGTGGTGGTCCTTGGCGTACTGACGCCGCGTGGTGAACACGATCGGCTGTCCCGAAACCAGCGGGTTGGCCAGCAACGCCTCGCGCTCCAGGGCGCGATAGTCTGCGGCGAGGCGCGACCTCGCGCCCGCAACCCCGTCGCCGGGGATGTCCGCCAGCCCGGCGCGCTGCCGCTCCCACTCTGTCAGGCGCCGCAGGAATGGCTGGGCGGGATAATCCGGGAAACTTTTTCCGATGTCCTCGATAGCCGCCCGCAGCCCTTTCGAAACTTGAAGGCGTGGCGCAGGCAGTCCTGCCTGCGCCGGCGACCCCGGATGCCCGACGGCGGACAGGAATGTCTGCCCCACGTCCCCGGGATGCGGCGCCTTCGGGCGCCGGGGGCGAGGCTGGCCCTTGCCGCCGATTTCATCTCGGCCGCGAGGCCCGTCTTGAATTTCTGCCAGGCGGGCCTTCAGTCTCGCGGCCACATCGGGGTGCTCGCGGATGACGTTCTTGGCCTGCGAGGGATCGGTCACGAGATCGTAGAGTTGCGCGTCGGGCGCGTCGGCCCGGAACTGGCCGCCCTCGATGTCGCTATTGATCTCGCCGGTGAAGGCGAGGGCGGCGGGCCCGCCGAGCGCGTGTTCGCCCGGTTTCTTGCCAGCGAATCCCCCGCCGCCCCGCGCGCCGATGTAGACCCATCGGCCCTGGCGGAGGGCCAGGTTTTCCCGCCTGCTCGGTGCCAGCACCAATTCGTCGCGGATGGATTTCCCCGGCACACCGAGTAACGCCTCCAAGACGTTGACGCTGTCGGGCCCGTCTCCGGGTACAAGGGCGGCTCCCGTCAGGGCCGCGAGGGTCGCGAGCAAGTCCACGTGACAGATGAGTTGGCCGGAGGTCGAGCCGGCCTCGATCTTCCCGGGCCAGCGGGCGATGAACGGAACGCGGTGGCCCCCCTCCCAGGCGTCGAACTTGAAGCCGAGCAGATCGCCATTGAGCCGGTGCCCCGCCCGCCACGCGTCTTGGCCGCCCTGGTTGAGCATGCCCCCATTGTCGCTCGTCAGCACGACGAGCGTTTCGCCGGCAAGACCGAGCTCATCCAGGGCGCGCAGCACCCCGCCGACCATCCAATCGAGCTCGTGGATGTAGTCGCCGTACCGCCCGCAGCCGCTGGTCCCCTTGAAGCGCGCGTGCGGCGTGAACGGATGATGGATGTGCGGCGTCGCGAAATAGAGAAGGAAGGGGGCGCCCTTGTGTTCGCGCATCCAACCAACGGCCTTCTCGGTCAATAAGGTGCCCAACTCCTCGTCCCTGTACAGCGCGTGCGCCGCTTTCCCACCAGAGATGGCGGGCGCCATCATCTTCTCGGGGAACGGCTGCGTCGGGGGCGTGCCGCCATACACCAGCGGATCGGCTGGATCGAGTCCCAGGACGCGCCGATTCTCCACCAGCACGAACGGGGGATGGCTGCTCACGACGGGGATCCCAAAATAGTGGTCAAATCCGCACTCCAGCGGCCCCGGCTTGAGTTCCGCGTTCCAGTCCGGCTTCGGCTGACTGCCGAAACCCAGATGCCACTTCCCAATGCACGCGGTCGCGTACCCCTGGCGCTTGAGGACACCCGCCACCGTGGGCCGCGAGGGATCCACGACCAGCGGGCTCGGGTTCATGACCGGCCCGAAGATGCCCCTGCGGAACGCGTACTCGCCGGTGAGCAGCGAGTATCGGGAGGGCGTGCACACCGCCGATGCCGAGTGCGCGTCGGTGAACCGCCGCCCCTCCCGCGCCAGCCGGTCGATGTTCGGCGTCTTGACCCGCGTCGCCCCGTAGCAGCCCACGTCCCCATAGCCGAGATCGTCGACGAGGATCAGGACAACATTGGGCCTCCCGCCAGCGGCGGATTCTCCCGCCGCCACGAAACCACCCGACGTCGCCGTCAGCAGCGCAAAAACGGTGAGATGGGCGAGTTTTATCGCGGCAGATTATGGGGAAAATCGGCCCCTGTCCACCTCGGGCCCAGAGTCGGTGAATCCGTCCGGATCTTCCGGTCGCGATCGGTGCCCGGAGATGCGGGGCCGGAGGCGAACTGCGGAACGCTGATCTCCGCTAATCGACGCTAATGCGCAACGCGTTCGACCGGACGGAGAAGAATGGAGGCGTGAGCATGATCGGCAAAGATTAGCGTGGATCGGCGTTCCCCAAAAAGCGACGGGTCGTGCGAACTATGAGCTTGTCGGACTCGATGCGCGAGGGCAGATTCGCGATTAAAATCCCCCATGAGAACCCGATCCCTACCCGCTGTCATAGCCCTCGTGCTTTCTCTTTCATCCGCCCTCGCCGCCGACGAGGCCCAGTTCCGCGCGCTGGAGGCGGCCGACGATGACCGCATCGCCGCGGTCAAGACCGCGGATGCCACCCGGTTGCGCGAGATCCTCTCCGACGCGCTGCACTACGGTCACTCCAGCGGGCCGGTGGACACGAAGGCATCGTTCATCGAGTCTCTAACGTCCGGTCGTGTGAAGTACACCGCCTACGACAACGTGGAACGCAAGTTCACGTTCCCGTCGCCGGGGATCGCCCTGATGAGCGGGCGCGCCCAGGTGAAGGTCGAAACGGCCAAGGGCGGCATGGACAGCGAGGTGGGCTATCTGGCGGTCTGGAGGCAAGAGAATGGCAAGTGGCGCTTCCTGGCGTGGCAGGCGTGTCGGATAGCGCCACCCGCGGCCAAGTGAGCCGGTGGTGAGCGTCGGTGGCACGCGCCTCGCCCGTGACAAATGTCGCATCCCTGATAAGTTCGCTTTTCCATGCAAGGCAGCACGCCTCATAGCCGCCCATCCGTCGGGATGATCTCCCTCGGGTGCGCGAAGAACCTCTCGGATGCGGAGGTCATGCTCGGCGCCCTGGGCCGGGCGGGTTACCCGATCACCGCCGATCCGGACGGGGCCGACGTCCTGATCGTCAACACCTGCGGCTTTATCGAGAGCGCGCGCGAGGAGAGCGTCGCGGCGATCTTTGATGCGCGCCGTCAGCTCGGGCACCGCCGCGGCAAGAGACATCGCAAGCTCATCGTCGCCGGTTGCCTCTCGCAGCGGTATCCATCCGAATTGCCGGGATCCATGCCCGAGGCCGACGCCTTCATCGGCCTCGACCAGATCGGCCACATCGACCAGATCGTCGCCGATGTCTGGGAGGGCGCCCCCGGCCGCTCCTACGTCACCCCGAAGCCGCGCTACATCCCCGACTGGGACACCCCGCGGGTCCGCCTGACCCCGCGGCACTACGCCTACGTCAAGATCGCCGAAGGGTGCAACCATCCTTGCACATTTTGCGCGATACCGCGCATGCGCGGGCGGCACCGGAGCCGCCACATCGATTCTATCGTCTCCGAGGCGCAGGGTCTTGTCGCCGCGGGCACGCGGGAACTCCTACTCATTTCCCAGGACACCACGTACTTCGGCATGGACCTCTGGAAGGAGAAGGCGGGTCCGCGGCAGGGGGCGGACCCTTCCCGCGGGCCCGGCCTGATCCAGCTCATCGAGGGCCTCGACGCCATCGATGGCGACTTCTGGGTGCGCCTGCTGTACACGCACCCCGCCCACTGGAGCGACGCGCTGATCGCCGCCATCGCCTCCAGCCGCAAGGTCGCCCGCTACATCGACATCCCCCTGCAGCACATCCACGGCGAAATGCTCCGCGCCATGCGCCGCGAGACGTCGGAAGCCCATATCGTCGATCTGGTTCGCCGCATCCGCCAGGGCATCCCCGGCGTCGCCTTGCGCACCACATTCATCGTGGGTTTCCCAGGCGAGACCGAGGCCCATTTCGAACGCCTGCTCCAGTTCATCGAGGAGACCCGCTTCGAGCGCCTCGGCGTGTTCACCTATTCGAAAGAGGAGGGCACGCGGGCAGCCTCGATGCCGGGCCAGGTGCCCGCGCGCACCCGTCAGCGGCGGTTCGAGCGGGCCATGGAACTCCAGCAGAGGCTCGCCCGCGAAATCCAGGGGGCCCGGGTCGGCACGCGCATCCGCGTGCTCGCCGACGCACCGAAAATCGCGCGCTCAGAGGCCGACGCGCCGGGCATCGATGGCACCGTGCTGCTCGAGGCCCCCTTGCCCGTCGGCGAATTCGCCGAGGTCGATGTCGTCGGCGCCAGCGACTACGATCTGGTGGCCAGGCCCGCTGAGGCCACGGGATGAAGAAACGTGGCCCTTCTGGTTACGGATGGGTTGCGTCGCGAACTCTCGAGCTAGATCCCATCCGGCAGCCGCCGGACCACCGGGGCAGAAAATGTAGCCGAGGCCGCGAGGCCTTGGCGGCCAAACGCTTACGCGTTCGGCTACGGGAATTGCGTTCGGCCACGGGATGCGCTGCGCCAATTCTCGGGTCAACCCTTCGCCGCCTTGTACATCTTGAGCGCACGGAGCCTGCGG
>JADLBR010000364.1 GCA_020847615.1 Verrucomicrobiia bacterium | reverse complement strand
GCGTATCGCCCGGTTGCCCTCATGATGGAAAAAGAGGTATTCGCGCGCCAGCATGCCATCCCCGGCAAATGCGGGGACCAGGCTACGGCCCGGCAAGGGCGGGGCGCGCTCCCCCTGCCACTCTGCCCCGGCCTCGGCACCCGCGAGCTCCAGTAGCGTCGGCACGAAATCGATGACATGGCCGATGTCCCGCCGAAGCTCACCCCTCGCCCTGATGCCCCGCGACCAATGCACGATCAGCGGCGTCGATACCCCCGCCTCGTGAGCCCACACCTTGTATCGCCTGAACGGGGCGTTGCTCGCGCTCGCGAACCCGGGGCCAAGGCACAGGTAGCTGCCGGCCGAGCCCGGCGCCGCCGCGGGATCATGCCCGTCGCCGCGGATCAACAGCGTCGCGTCCGCGCCATTGTCCGAAAGAAAAAAGATCACCGTGTCCTCGAGCGCGCGCATCGCCCTCACCTGCGCAATGACCCTTCCAATCTCCCTGTCCATCCGGTCGACCATCGCCGCATGGATCGCCATCTTGGTGGCCTGCAATTCTCTCTGGTCCTCGCTCAGGTCCGACCACGCCACCGGATGGCGACTCTCGCCCGGGCCCAGCCGCCCCATGATCTCCGGTTTGAAATACCGCGGAGAAAACCCTGGCTCCCGCTCCGCAAGCCCGCAATTCACGATCCCGAGCTCCTGCGCCCGCCGCCACCGCGTCTCGCGCAACGCATCCCATCCCTCCCGGTACCGCCCCCGATAGCGCGCGATGTCCTCCTGCAGGGCGTGCAGCGGGAAGTGCGGCGCAACGAACGCCAGATACGCGAGGAAGGGACGGCCCCCGTGCTTCTCCTCGTGCTCCTTCAAAAAGCCGATCATCTCGTCCGCGAATGCCGTGGTGGCATAATAGCCCTCCCCCGACCCAACCTGCGGCAACTGCGCGTCGTCCCGAAAGTGCTTCCCCGGCGTGAAGTACCGGTCCCAGTCCTCGAACCAGTAGGACCGATCAAAGCCCCCATCGGCCACGGGCCGCGGCGCCCCGAGGACGTGCCATTTGCCGGAATGATAGCACCGGTATCCCGCCGGCTTGAGGTACTGCGGCAACGTCCGCGCCCAGCGGGGCAACCGTCCCTTCGGCGGATCCATGTGGATCTGCTGCGCGTAATATCCCGTCATGATGCAGGCCCGGGTCGGCCAACAGCGCGCGGTGTTGTAGAACTGCGTGAATCTCAGCCCACCCGACGCCAGCGCATCGAGATTCGGCGTCGCGATCTCTCCCCCGTAGCAACCCAGGTCGGAGAACCCCATGTCGTCGGCCAGGATGATGAGAAAGTTCGGCGGCCCCGCGGCCATGGCCGGACCACCGGCGATCCCCGCCGCCCAACCCAGCCCCAGCACCCACGCGACGAACCGCCCTCTCACCCCTCCCCCAGATCCCTCACGACCCCCCGCATCCAATCGACGCTCTTGCGCGTGTTCTCGTCCGTCCCGCTGCACTCGATCGAAACCACGCCCTCCCAATCCGCCCCGTGCAGGAATGCCAGACACTTTCGGATGTTGTCCGCGTTGACGCCCCCGCCAACCCAGACCTCCGAGCTGCCTATCCCCGTCTCTTCTCCGCGGACCGCGGCCGCCAGTGCCGGGCTCACGTCCTTGATGTGGCAGTGCACCACATAGGCCTGGAGCGCCTTGAGATACTCGAGCGGATCGTGCCCGGAGATGAACGTGTTGCCGGTGTCGAAATTGCACCGCAGGTATTCCGAGTCGAAGCGCTTGAACAGGCGCCGCATGAATTCGATGTCGTTCGTGTACGGCCCGTGGGGCTCCACGTTGATCACGATCCCGTAATCCTCCGCCCACGGCAGCACCTGGGCGTAGTTGTCGCACGTGACGCGAAACACCTCCTCGCGCGTCATCCCAGGGGTCTCGAATGCGCCGTCCACCGTGTCCACCATCGGGCACCCCAGCTCCGCCGCGAACCGGATGGACTGCTGCACGTACTGCACCCCAAACGAGGAACCATTGGGCCCCATCATCGGATACGACCCGTCGATCTGCGATACCTCCAGACCCTTGCCCTCCAGATATCGCCGCAGCGCCCGCGGGTTCGACTGGAGCGACACGCCGGGGTCGTATCCCAGCGCCTGGATGAAGTTCTGGCCGTGGATCACGGCAAACTCGATGTGCTTCAGGCCCGTCGCCGCGATCTTCTCGATGGCGCCCTCGAACCCCACGCTCAGCGGCCGCCAATTGTCCGTGTGCAATCCCAGGTGTATCACATCGACCTCCTCTGTCTCAGCCTTTCAGGCCCTTCAATGCCGGGTCTAGCCTCTCATTCTCGTCCATCATCTGCTTCCACGTCACCGTCGATCTGCGGTACGCCGCCATCCGCCCGAGGACCGTGATGAGCGTGCTCCTGACCGAGGGCGCCACCGTCGGGTTCGACGCGTCGCGCGCACCGATCAACTCCGCAAAGTCGCGGATGTTGGCCACCGCGCCCTCGGTGTAGAGGTTGCCGGTCTCACCGCCCCGGTACGGCATGTCGCCCCGGATCGACACCGGCCCATTGTACAGCGTGTCCACGAGCCCACGCGACCCAAACCACCGCGCCGCGATCTCGTACCCGCCCGGCACCGCCCGCGTCACCTGCGTGCCCGAAAAGGTCAGCAGCACATCACCCGGAAACGCGTACCGCACCGAAAAATGGTCGTAGTTGTCGCCCCTGCCCACCCTCGCCATCCGCCCTCCCCGCCCCTCCGCCTCCAGCGGCTCGGCATCCACGAACCATGCCGCCATGTCGAGCGCGTGCACGGCCTGCTCGGTGATGAAGTCCCCCGACATCGCCCGGTACCGCCCCCAGTGCTGCAGCCTGAACTCCGGATCGGAATCATCCGCGTCGATCGGCCCCGGCCCGCCCGCATGGTTGAACGCCTCCCCGCACACCAGCCTCCCGATGTCGCCGCTCATCACCCGCTTGGCCGCCTCCCGGAACAGCGGGTTCGCCCTCGCCTGAAAATCCACCAGCAGCACCAGCCCCTTCTCCGTCGCCTTTCTGCCGGCGTCCCCGAATGCCGCGCATCCCGGCACGTCCACCGCGATCGGCTTCGCCACGAAGACGTGCTTGCCCGCCGCCACGCTGTCCGCCGCGTGCTCAGGGTGCAAGAACGGGGGGCTCTCGATCACCACGGCATCCATCTTCCCCTCCAGCATCCGCCTCGCCCCCGACATCGTGGCGAAGCGACGATCTGGCGGAATGGAGAACTTCTCCCCGAACTTCTCGACCTTCGCGGGGAAGTAATCGGCGCAGGCCACGAACTGGTACGGCCCGTTTTCCAGGAACAGGGGCGCAATCCATGTCCCCCGGCCACCGCAACCGATCATCCCCAGCTCGATCTTGGAGTTCTGCGCCGTGCCCAGCGCCACCGCCGGGCGCATGATGTTGAATGCCGCGGCCCCCGCCGCTCCCGCGATGAACTCCCGCCTGCCGACCACCCCGCCGCCATTCCCGCTCAATCCGCTCATCTTGCCTCCTGCGCTACTCGCACTCCATCAGGACCCTGAACCCCAGGTGCTCATACTGATACGACGGCGTCACCGCGTGCCGCGCGGCCGACCGGGCCGCGCGGGCATTATGGCGGAATGATCCCCCGCGCGCCACCCTCGACTCGCCAATCGGAGGACCGGCCGGGTCCGCGGCCATCTCCCGCCCCAGCCTCTCCTGATACCAATCCGCGCACCACTCCATCGCGTTGCCATGCATGTCATGCAGCCCCCCCCCATTCGGTCTTAACCCGCCCACCGGATGAGCCACCTCGCCGCTGTTCCCCAGGTGCCACGCCACCTCATCGGCCCCGCCCCCGGAGAACGGACCATCCTCCCCCGCACGGCACGCCCGCTCCCACTCCGCCTCCGTCGGCAACCGGTACTTCCTCCCCTCCTTCTCCGACAGCATCGCGCAGAACCGCACCGCATCCGCCCACGTCACCCCGGTCACCGGCAACTCCGGCCCTTTCACCTTGCTCGGATTGCCGCCCCCCACCACCGCCTCCCACTGCCGCTGAGTCACCTCCGTCACACCCATGCAGAATCCCTTGCCCAGGCGCACCGCATGCATCACCTCGTCCACCTGTCGCCCGGCCTCCCCCGCCGGACTCCCCATCACGAACTCGCCCGCCGGCATCTTCGCGAAACGCATCCCCACTGAATTGGTAATCACCGACACAGGCCCGGCCACCGCCAAACCCCGCGCCACCCACGGAAAACTCCAAATCCAAACGACACATAGCGCTCCGAGCCAACCCCGGCCCCGGGACGCCGCCCGCTCGTTCCTCGCCATGCCATATGTCACCACACCCACCCTGCCCTGTCTTGCAATTTTTCTGAATCGGTAAATATTACACACAGGAAATTTCTCGTGTCCATCCAGCTCGCCTCGCCCGGACCCCCGATCTTCGCGCCGACCCGGGAGATCTCCCGCGCGGATACCTGCGCGGAGTTCAAGGCGGCCGCCGCGCGCGGCGAACTCGAGGTCCGCGCGGTCGGCCATCGCTCGTACGCCGGCACGCGCCTCCCCAGCAGGGTCCTGCCCGAAGTCCCTTCCTTCGGCTGGTGGAACGCCCGCCACCCGCAGTCCTGGGGCGAGGATTGGCACCGCCACGAGGGGGTCGAGTTCGCCTTCCTCGCGCGCGGACAACTCGCGCTCGGCGTCGGCGGCAAACTCTTCAACCTCCGTCCCGGCGACCTCGTGGTCACCCGACCGTGGCAGCGGCACAGGATCGGCGATCCTACCGTCTCCGCGAGCCGATTCCAGTGGCTCCTCATCGATGTCGGCGTCCGCCGCCCCAACGAGCCTTGGCGCTGGCCCGACTGGCTCGTGCTTTCGCGCGCCGACCGCGAGCGGCTCACCGCGCTGCTCCGCAAGAACGAGCGCCCAGTCTGGCGCTCGGATCGTTGCGTCAGGGCCGCCTTCGCGCAACTGATGTCCGCGCTCGACGCGCGGGGCATCCCCGCCCTCGAAAGCCGCGCAAAGATCGCCATCAATGCCCTCCTCGCGGGCATCCTCGACCTGCTCCGCGCCCACCGCGTGCCCCTCCAGGAAGACCTCACGTCAACGCGCCGCACCGTCCAACTGTTTCTCGAATCCCTCGCGGAGCACGCCGCCCAGCCCTGGACACTCGAAACCATGGCCGAGCGCTGCGGCCTCGGGCGCAGCCGCTTCGCCCACTACTGCGAGGAAATCACAAACCTCAGCCCCGCGCGGTACCTGCTCAACCGCCGCCTCCACGCCGCCGCCGCACGCCTCCGCGGCCACAGCGACCGCCCCGTGACCGAAATCGCCCTCGCCTCTGGCTTCCAATCCAGCCAGTACTTCGCCAACCGCTTCCGCCTCGAATTCGGGTGCACGCCCACCGACTACCGCACCCGGCGTCGCTGACTTGAAAATAGCCGCAGCGCATCCCGTAGCCGAACGCGCGAGCGTTTGGCCGCCAAGGCCTCACGGCCTCGGCTACATCTTCTGCCCCGGTGGTCCGGCGGGTGCCGGATGGGATCTGACTCGAAAATTGCCGCATCGCATCCCGTAGCCGAACACCCAACCGCCCGGCCTCTCGGAAATCGGCTTCACTCCGCCAGTTCCAGGATCTCCACCTTCCGGAAATCCACCGGGTGGCTCTCCGACTGCAGCGAGATCGTGCCGTGCGTCACCATCTT
>JADLBR010000363.1 GCA_020847615.1 Verrucomicrobiia bacterium | reverse complement strand
TCTTCCTCTACCTCGCGTTCCTCGCGCCGCACGTGCCCATCGCCCCCGCGAAGGAGTTCCAGGGCACCAGCCAGGCCGGCCGCTACGGCGATTTCATCCAGCAACTCGACGCCTGCGTCGGCAGGGTCCTCGAAGCTCTCAAAGCGCGAGGCCTCGCCGACAACACGCTGGTGTTTTTCACTAGCGACAATGGCGGCGTGCTCCACGGCGACTCCATCGCCGCAGGCCATCGCGCCAACGGCCCGTTGCTCGGCCAGAAAACCGACGCGTGGGAGGCGGGCCATCGCGTGCCGTTCGTCGCGCGCTGGCCGGGCCGCATCCCCGGCGGCTCGCGATGCGACCGGCTGTTGGGGCTGAACGACCTCATGGCCACCATCGCCGCCGCCGCAAACGTCCCCGTCCCCGCCGGTGCCGCGCCCGATAGCCTCAACCAACTGCCCGCGCTCACCGACCCCGCCAATGCGCCCGCCATCCGCCGCGAGATGCTCGCGCAAGGCACGGGCGGTTACGCGTTGCGGCAAGGCGACTGGGCCTATCTGCCGAAACAGGGTTCGTGCGGCATGACGGTGCAAGTGCCCGCGGGAAAGCCATGGGGCCTGCCGTATGAGAAGCTGGGCCTGCGCAACAGCGACATCGATGGGCGGGGCCAGATCAAACCCCGCGCGCCACCCGCGCAGCTCTATAACCTCCGCGACGACCTGCCGCAGACGACGAACCGTCTCGGCGACGAACCCGAAACCGCTAGGCGCCTCGCCGCGCGCATGGAAGAGCTGGTGCCAAAACCGAAACGGCCAGGAAAGAAATGACCGCCGCCAAAGATCCCCGCCATGAAGCTCATATATACTCTCCTTGTCTCCCTGCTGCTCGCGCCGCTGGCCGCGCCGCACGCCGCTGAAACCAAAGGCCGTAATCCCAACGTCCTGCTCATCATCGCGGACGATCAGGGCTACGGGGATTTTGGCTTCATGGGCAACCGGCTCGTGAAGACACCGTCTCTTGACCGGCTTGCGGGCGAGTCGGCGGTGTTCAGGAACTTCGTCGTCGCGGCAGCCTGCTCGCCGACGCGCTCGGCGATCTGGACCGGTCGCGATCATCTGCTCACCGGCGTGTGGGGCGTGCCGCCGAAGGCAAACTTGCGTGACGACGAGGTACGCATGCCGGCGTTTTTCAAGAAGGCCGGCTACCGGACGTTTCATGTGGGTAAACTCGACTGCGTGAAGGCCGGCTCGGGCGGGCCGTCAGACTTCGGCTGGGAGAATTGGACAGGCGGGGGCGGCTACGAGCATCGCGACCCGATGATATTCCAGGCGGGAAAGAACCGGCGCGGCCAGGGCTGGACCGTGGAGATCTGGACGGAGGAGGCGATGAAATTCATCCGCGCGAACCGCGACGCGCCGTGGTTCGCCAGCGTGGCCTACATCATCCCGCACATGCCGTGGGTGTGCGACGAGAAATACGCCGCGCCGTTCCTCGCGCAGGGTTGTTCGAAAGACCTCGCGGCGTGCTACGGCTCCATCGCGCACATGGACGCATGCATCGGCCAGCTGCTCGATGCGTTGCGCGAGACGGGGCAGGAACAACGCACCATCGTGGCGTTCCTCAGCGACAACGGCCAGGCGGGGCCGGAGACGAGGAACGGAACGGCGGACGGATTCGTTCGGAGCGTGGATTGGGAGAAGCGCAACGTCGCGCGGCTGCGCGGCCACAAGGCGACGGTCTGGGAGAACGGCATCCGCGTCCCGCTCCTGTTGCGCTGGCCGGGAAGCATCCCGCCCGGCGAGCGCAAACAGTTCGGCTGCGCGGAGGACGTGCTGCCGACCTTGCTCGATCTGGCGGCGATCCCCGACACGACGCAGAAACATCTGCCGTTCTCCGGCGTGAGCTTGCGCCCGGCGTTGAGCGACGCCGCAGAGACATTCGAGCGGCCTGCGGCCCTCCGCATGGCCATCGCCGGTGCAGGCGCGCCGCGCGGTGGCCTCGGCGGGCCGGGAAAGCGGAAGTTCGAAGACCATCATCTTGCGTTGCGCGGGCCGCGCTTCAAATACCACGCGCTTCCCGGCGGCAAGGCCGCGCTCTTCGACCTCGATGCCGATCCCGGCGAGACCACCGACGTGTGGGCGAAGTTCCCCGACGTGGCGGCAAAGATGGCGCAGGAGTGCCGCAAACGATGGGATGAGATCCTCGCCAGCGGTCGCGCTTTTGCGCCTCAGCCCGTCGCATCACCTGCTGCGACGAAGGAGTCGAAGGGCGTCACGCTCGAGGAGAAGTTCGACGGCGAACTCTCGGAGGATTGGTTCTGGGGCCTTGGCACATGGACGGCGAAGGGCGGCGTGCTGCGCGGCTACGAGTCCGGCCCGCGCCGGCACGGCCCGGTCAAGATGCGGCGTTTCCCATTGCGCGATGGCATCGTCGAGTGCGAGTTTCGGCTCGAGGGCAAGGCGGCGTTTGCGGGCGTCATCTTCAACGGCTCGCAGGAGCGCGGTCACCTCGTCCACGTCGTCATGGGCAAGGATCAACTCCGCATCCTTGCGCATCCGAAGAAGGGCGAGAGCGCCGAATTGCTCAAACTGCCAGCCACGCTCGGCACCGGCGAATGGCATCGCGTGAGGATCGAGTTTAAAGGCCCGACGCTCACCGCCATGGTCAACGACAAGATCATCACTGCGGATAATCCCTGCATCGCCGAGGAGAAACTCACCTTCGGCCTCGGCGGCGACTCCGGCGACCCCGAGGGCGAGAGGGCTGGCGCGCTGGAGTTCCGGAAGCTGAAGATCGTCGCCAGCCCATGAAACCCGCCCCAACGAACCCCGCCCTCACGCTCCTGGCCGCGCTGCTGCTCGCGCCGCTCACCGCCGGGGCGGAGCCTGCCGCGGAGACTCGGCCCAACATCCTTTTCATCCTGACCGACGACCAGGGTTACGGCGACGTCGGACGGCATGGGAACCCGATCCTCAAGACACCGAATCTCGATGCCTTGCACGACCAGAGCGTGCGGTTCACCGACTTCTGCGTCAGCTCATCCTGTTCGCCGACGCGGGCCTCGCTCATGAGCGGGTTGTTCAACCTGCGCACGGGCGTGACGCACACCATCGCACCGCGGTGCCGGATGAACCCGGGACTGACCATCCTGCCGCAGTATCTCAAGGCCGCCGGTTACACCTCCGCCTGCATCGGCAAATGGCACCTCAGCGCCGACGCCGCCACCGAACCGGGCCAGCGCGGGTTCGATTACGTCGCCGGGAAACCCGCGCATTACCAGGACGGGAAATATCGCGAGGACATCCTGTTCGATGAGGCGATGGGCTTCATGGAGCGGAGTGCCGGCAGGCCGTTCTTCTGTTACCTGGCGACGTGGTCGCCGCACTCGCCGCTGATCGTGCCGGAAAAATACGCCGAGCCGTATCGCGGCAGGGTGGGCGATGACACCGCGAAGTTCTTCGGCATGGTGGCGAACATCGACGAGAATCTGGGCCGGCTGATGCGCTGGCTGGAGGAGAAAGATCTGGCGCGCAACACGGTCGTCATTTTCATGAACGACAACGGGGGCACCTACGGGGTGGACACGTGGAATGCGGGGATGCGCGGGTGCAAATGCACCGCCTGGCCCGGCGGCGCTCGGGCGATCTCGTTCTGGCGCTGGCCGGGGGAATGGAAGCCGCGCGACGTGGGCGCGCTGACGGCGCATGTGGACGTGCTGCCGACGCTGGCGGCCATCGCCGGGGCCGAGCTGGCGGATGCATCGCTCGACGGGCGCAGCCTGCTGCCGCTGCTCGAGGGCCGGGGGGATCCGTGGTTTGGCGAGCGGATGCTGTTCCAGCACAACGCGCGCTGGCCCAGCGGCATGGCCGCCCGGCACAAAGACTGCATGGCCGGCGTGCGCTGGAAAGAGTATCTGCTCGTGCGCAGCCGTCCCTGCGACGATCCCGCGTGTGTCCGGAGCGGCGTCAGCCAGTGCGGCGCGCTGCGGAATGTCGAGCGGGGCTCGGACGTCGCCACCTATACCAAGAACGCCCAGTTCATCTGGGGCCTCACCCCCGGCGATGGCTGGGCGCTCTACGACGTCCGAAAGGACCCGGCCTGCCAAGAGAATATCGCCCCGGCAAACCAGGGAATCGCCGACAGACTCCGCCAGGCCTACGACCGCTGGTGGGACGCCATCTATCCCGAGATGATTGCCGCCGCCGGCGATGCGCCATTGGCCCAGGCGGCGGTGGAAAAAGTGCGTGGCAAGAAGAAGTAGGGACAACATGAAATTCACCCCAACCCCCAGCTTCGCCCTGCTCCTCGCGACGCTGGCGGCTCCTCGCGCCGCCGATGCGACAAAGCCCGCCAGCCCGCCCAACATCCTCGTCATCCTCGCCGACGACCTGGGTTACGGCGATGTGCGGTGCTACAATCCCGAGCGCGGCAAGATACCCACGCCGCATATCGACAGGCTCGCGGCGCAGGGGATGCGGTTCATGGACGGGCATTCGTCTTCGGGCGTGTGCTCGCCATCGCGCTACGCGCTGCTGACGGGGCGGTATCATTGGCGCAGTCGATTGCAGGCGGGGATCGTGGGCGTCTTCGGCGAGCCGTTGATCTCGCCGGAACGCACGACCATCGGGACGCTGGCGAGGCAGCAGGGCTATCGCACCGCGTGCATAGGCAAATGGCACCTTGGCTGGGACTGGCCGGTCACGAGCGAGCAGCGCCCGCTGCTGGCGCCGAGGCGGCAGTCGGGTGATGAGACCAAGAGGGGCGACAAGAAGGCCGCGGCGCGAGATGCCCTGGCGACCGACGAGCAGATCGCGGCTTGGCGCGACATCTTTTCCAAGCCGATCGCAGGGGGGCCGACGGCGCGCGGCTTCGATTTGTACTTCGGCACCGATGTGCCGAACTGGCCGCCCTATTGCTTCATCGAAAATGACCGGACGCAGGGGATCCCGACGGAGTTTCTGCCCGCGACGCTGCTCGGAAACAACCAGGCGAGCACTCAGGGGCCCGCGCTGAGCGGATGGACCCTCGAGCCCATCCTCCCCGCGTTGGGCGACCGCGCGGTGCGGTTCATCCGGGAGTCCGCGGACCAGAAACAGCCGTTCCTGCTCTACATGCCACTGACGTCACCGCACACGCCACTCGCGGTGAATGCGGAGTGGAAGGGCAAGAGCGGGCTCAACACGTACGCCGACTTTGTGATGGAGACCGATGCCGTCGTGGGCCGGGTGCTCGATGCGCTGGAGGCGAGCGGGGCGGCGGCCAGCACTCTCGTCGTCTTCACCAGCGACAATGGCTGCGCCCCTTACATCGGCAAGGCCGACCTCGAGGCGATGGGCCATTACCCCAGCGGTCCGCTCCGCGGGGCCAAGGCGGATGCCTGGGAGGGCGGCCACCGCGTGCCCTTCATCGTGCGCTGGCCCGGGGTGGTGAAGCCCGGCGGGGTGTGCGGACAGCTGGTCAGTCAGGCCGACCTGCTGCGCACGTTCGCGGAAGTGTGGGGTGCCGCGCTGCCCGACAATGCCGGCGAGGACAGCTTCAGCCTGCTGCCGTTGCTCCGGGGCGAGGACAGGCCCGTCCGCGAAAACGCCGTCAGCGCTTCCAGCCGCGGCACGCCTGCGGTGCGCAGCGGCGCGTGGAAATTCATCCCCGCGCCCGGATCCGGCGGCAAGGGCGAGGGCGGCGACCAATCCCAACCCGTGCAGCTTTATGACCTGGCCGACGACATCGGCGAAACCAAGAACCTCGCCGCCGCGATGCCGGAAAAGGTCGCCGAGATGCAGGCGCTGCTGGAAAAGCTGATCATCGATGGCCGCAGCACCGTCGGCGCGAAGCAGGGGAATGATGTCGAGGTCGTGCGCTATCCGCGCGCCGCCGCCGCGAAGAAGGGGAAGCAGAAATGAATCCTACCGGCATCGCCATGAAACGGGTCACCACCCGGCGCCGATTTCTCCAAATCTGCGTGGCCGGTTCGGCTGCCGCCGCGCTCGGCTGCGCGCCAGAGCGCGCGCAGTCGGCCAAGGTGCCGCCGCACCTCAAAGGCCGCGAGGCGGCCCTCCGGCAAGATCCGCGCGGGGCGGCGCTGGCGTGGTTCCGCGACGCGAGATTCGGGCTGTTCATCCATTACGGGCTCTATTCCCTCGACGGGGTTCATCCGTTCGAGCAGCACCGGCTCAGGATCCCCGTCGCCGAATACGAGAAGAAGGCGGCGCGGTTCACCGCGGAGAAGTTCGACGCGGGCGCGCTGTGCGACCTCGCGCTCGAGGCGCAGATGA
>JADLBR010000362.1 GCA_020847615.1 Verrucomicrobiia bacterium | reverse complement strand
CGCGACGAAGCGGATGGCTCATTCTGGTCGCCGACACCCGGCCCGGCGCCCGCCCCCTGTCATTACGAGGCGCGGCACGGTTTCGGGTACTCCGTCATTTCTTGCGAGCACCGGGATCTCTTGTCCGAAACGACGGCCTTTGTCCCACGGGGCGCCACCGCGAAGTGCGTGCACCTTCGCATCTCGAACCGGGGTGCCGGCCAACGCGTCCTTTCTGTCTTCTCGTACGCGCGCCTCGTGATGGGCTCCCTGCCCTCGACCGTCCCCGCCATCGTCACGCGCCACGATCCCGCGGATGGCGTGCTCACCGCCACCAACCTCGCCGCGTCTGACTTTCGCGGCGGTGTCGCATTCTCGTCCGTCGCTATCTCCGGTGCCGTTGCCGGGCCGCGGCATTTCACCTGCGACCGGCACGAGTTCATCGGACCGGGCGGCAGCCCCGCGCGTCCCGCGGCCCTCACGAGGCCCGGCCCCCTCGGCGGCGCCACCGGCGAAGCCTTGGACCCATGCTTCGCCCACCAGATCCAGTTGCAACTCGGCCCCGGCGAGAGCGCCGAATGCGCCTTCCTGCTCGGCGAGTGCATGTCCGACGCCGAGGCACATCGCCTTGCGGCGCGCTACCCGGACGCGTCGGCCATCGATGCCGCCCTCGACGAGACGAGGGCCTTCTGGCGCGCGTTGACCTCGTCCGTCCGCGTTTGGACACCATCGCCGGCGATCGATCTCATGCTCAATGGCTGGCTCCTTTACCAGAACCTCTCCTGCCGCATCTGGGGCCGCTCCGCTTTCTACCAGTCCGGCGGCGCATACGGGTATCGCGACCAGCTCCAGGACACGGCCGCGCTCGCATCCATCCGTCCCGATATCACGCGCGAGCAGATACTCCTGCACGCCGCCCACCAGTTTCCGGAAGGCGACGTCCTCCACTGGTGGCATCCCGAGCCCATGGAGACCGGAATGCGCACGCGCTTCTCCGACGACCTCCTCTGGTTGCCGTACGTGACCGCGCACTACATCAGCACCACCGGGGATGCCTCGGTCTTGGATGAGGCACGGCCCTTCGTCACCGCACCCCTCCTCGATCCCGGCCAGGACGAGGTCTACCTGAAGCCTGGCGTCTCCACCGAGGCCGCCGACATCTACGAGCACTGTTGCCGCGCGATCGACCGTTCGCTGACGCGGGGATCCCACGGCCTCCCCCTCATGGGCACCGGCGATTGGAACGATGGCATGAACCGCATCGGACGCGAGGGCCGCGGCGAAAGCGTCTGGCTGGGCTTCTTCCTCCACCATGTCCTGGACCAGTTCCTCCCCCTCTGCGAAGCGCGGCTCGACAGCCGCCGGGCCGACGCCTACCGCGCCTACCGGGCGCGCCTCGCCACGGCCCTGAACGAAGCGGGCTGGGACGGCGACTGGTACCGCCGCGCCTACTACGACGACGGCACGCCCCTCGGCTCGACACAGAACGACGAGTGCCGCATCGATGCGCTCGCGCAGGCATGGGCCGTCATCTCCGGCGTCGCCCCGTCCGAGCGCGCCCAACGCGCCATGGGTTCCCTCGCCCGCGAATTGGTCTCCGAGAGAGACGGCCTCATCCGCCTACTCGCCCCCCCGTTCGCCGACACACCGAAGGATCCCGGCTACATCAAGGGCTACGTCGCCGGAGTCCGCGAGAATGGCGGCCAGTACACGCACGCCGCCGCATGGGTGATCCGGGCGTTCGCCGAGCACGGCGACCACGATCGCGCCGCGCGCCTGCTCGAGATGGTCATGCCCGTCACCCGCGCCAAGGGCCGGGAGGCGGCCGAGACCTACAAGGTGGAACCCTTTGTCATCGCTGCCGATGTCTACGGCGCGCCACCCCACGTCGGCCGCGGCGGATGGACTTGGTACACGGGCTCCGCCGGATGGATGTTCCGCGTCGCCCTCGAATCGATCCTAGGCCTGCACTTCGAACACGGCGACCGCCTCGCGATCCGCCCGCGCATCCCGGACCACTGGCCCGGCTACCAAATCGATTACCGCACACCCGCCGGCGCGACCATCCGCATCGCCGTCGAGAACCCGTCTGGCCGCCCAAGCCGCATCGTCGACGCGGCCCTCGACGGCCAGACCCTTTCCCCGGAAGTCGTCTCGTCCGGCATCCCGCTCCCACGGGAAGGCACCCACTCCATCACAATAACGTTGGGTGATCGTTGACGCTGGCCGGCCTCGCCCTGTCGCCCGGGTGGTGCGCCAGTGGCCGCCACGCCCACGACCCGTCCATTCGCAACTCCAGAATCGCGTCATACCACTTGGGCTCGTCCTCGCCGGAGCCAATCGAGATGCACGTGATCGAGTTCTTGGCCAAGAGCCGGACGACCTTCGCCAGTTCCCCCGTCTCCAGCGCCGTACTCGCCCGATCCAGGAACGCGAACCTGGGACGGCACAGCAACAGCCGCCCCACCGCCAGCAACTGCTGATCCCCCAGCGACAGCACCTCGTCCCATGGGCGCTCCACGTCCAACCCGCCGATCGCCGCGACGACGTCCCACACGCCCAGTTCCCCGAGTGTCGCGAGCACCGTCGCGTCATCGACGGGTCGTTCCCCGCCCTTCCCCAGCAGGAATTCCCGCAGCGTCCCGTGCGGCACGAATGGCTGCTCCGGCAAGAACAGGATGCCATTGAGCCACGGCCTCACGATCCGGCCATCCCACGCCTCGTACAGCCCCGCCGTCGCCCCGAACAGCGCCCGCTTCGCCTCCGATGCGTCACCCCGGACAAGCACCGAGCGCCCCAGCGGGATCGTCACCGTCAGGTCCTTCAGCAAGACGCGCGTCTCGTCCTGGCTCCGCAGCGTGACGCCGTGGTACTCCACCTGATTGTGCCCCGTCACCAGTTCCAGATTGGGCACCTTCCGCCCCCGCGCCTTCTCCAGACCTTCCGCCAGCAGGCCCAGCCGCGCGATCACCGCCGTGTACGACGATATCGACTGGAACTGCGTCACGATCAGGGAGAAGGCCCCCAGCAGCGTCGCGAATGCCATCGCCGATTGCCCAATCACCCCGAACTCCACCTTCCCCTCGATGAACATCGGCGCCACGAAAAGCGCCGGGATGATCTGGATCAGGTAGTTGTACCCGGTCGTAAAGAACCCGAGATTTCTGTTCACCCCGATGATCCGGCGGAAATTGGTGACGAGGTCGTCGACCCGGTGCAAGAGCCTCTCGCGGATCGGCCCCTCCCGCCCGAGGATCGCGAGCCCCTCCGCCTTCTCGCGCACGTGGATCAGCTCGGAACGGAAATTCGCCTCCTTGTCGAACTGATTGTAGTTGAGCCGAACCAGCGGCCTCCCCAGGACGATCGTCAGCGCCGTCCCCATCCCCGAATACAGCACGGCGACCACGAACAGGACCGGGCTGATCGAAATCAGAACCCCTGAGAACGACAGCACGGTGACCGTCCCATTCAAGATCATCAGCGCAAAGGACAGGGTCGTCGCCGTGAACGTCTTCACGTCTTCCGCGATCCGCTGGTCGGGGTTCGCGACGCCCCCCCCGCCGGCCAGCCTGTAGTACATCCGGTTCGACATGTACGAATCCACGCAACGCCTGGTCAGCCATTCCCTCCACAGCAGCCCCAGCCGCTCCTCGATGAAGCGGAAAATCACCGCCACGAACGTCTGGCCCGCAAAAACGGCGCCGTACAGCATCGCAAAGCGCGTGAATCCCCCCATGTCCTTCACCTCGATCGCGGACATGAAGTCACGGCCCACGTAACTGTTCAATACGTTCAGGCCGTTGATCGCGAGGGACAGGACGATCAGGAACGCAAAGAGGACCAGCGCCTTGGTGCCGGCGGCCGACGCCCGGAACTCCCGCACCGCCCGCCCGAGGCGACGCCATGTGTTCCCGCTGAGTCCAACGCCGCCCGTCACAAATTTTCCAAGATTAGCACGCGCCCGGCGCAGAAGGCCAGACCAACGTGACAGGGAGCGGTGAGAGAGGGATTCGAACCCTCGGTAGAGTCTTTACAACCCTACAACGGTTTAGCAAACCGCCGCTTTCGACCGCTCAGCCATCTCACCCAACCGGTGGCGCACGCGCACCCCGGCATGCTCTTGAACGTTAGGTGCGCCCCCCGCCGAATGCAAGCGTCCCCATCAACCCGACAGGCGCCCGTTCCCTTCGGCGTTTACGCCAGGGCGCCCCCGGTCTAGCCTCGTGCCCGCCATGGCCCACCAAGCTCCCGCCATCGTCGCCGCGACCGCGGCGCTCCTCGCCCCGGTCGCGCTGGCAACCGCCGAACCTTTCGAGCCCGATGCGCATCTCCCCGGGCCTGCCAGCTACGCGCGCCTCGCCGCCCAGATGGAAACCCACTTCCGCGAGGGCGTGCTGCGATTCTGGTTCCCCCGCTCCACCGACAGGGCACACGGTGGCTTCCTCCCGAGCTTCCTCGACGATGGGTCGCCCGGCCCCGAGAACGACAAGACGATCGTCTTCCAGTCGCGCATGACGTGGATCGCCGCGCAGGTCGTCCTGCGCTGCCCCGATCTCGCGGACGACTACCGCCCCATCGTGGAACACGGCCTCGCATTCCTGGACACGAAAATGTGGGACCGGGAATTCGGCGGCCCGTTCTGGCAGCTCGATCCCACCGGGACATTGCGCCCCGGGGATGCCGGCGAAAAGCACGCCTATGGCATCGCGTTTTGCATCTATGCGGCCGCCGCCGCGCGGCAGGCCACCGGCTCGGAGCGGGCCCTGGACCTCGCGCGGCGCACCTTCCGCTGGCTCGATGAGCGCGCGCACGATGCCGCGCACGGCGGCTACCACGAGGCACTCCTTCGCGATGGCACGCCCATCCTGGGTCCTCCTCCCGGTGCCAGGGCCGCCACCGCGCTCCTCGGCACGCCCCACGGGTTCAAATCGATGAACGCCCACATCCATCTCCTCGAGGCCTTCACCGCCCTCCACGAGACCTGGCCTGACCCCCTGCTCACCGCACGCCTCAACGAGGTCTTCGAGATCGTCCGCGACCGCATCGCCGCGCCGCCCGGCGCGCTCCACCTCTATTTCGCGCCCGACTGGCGCCCCGTCCCGGGACACGACTCCTACGGCCACGACGTCGAGACCGCCTACCTCCTGCTCGAGGCACACCATGCCCTCAAGCGCGATGACGAGGCAAGGACCCTCGCGGTCGCCCGATCCCTCGTCGATAATCCCCTCGCCCATGGCTGGGACGCGGAGTTGGGCGGTTTCTACGACTATGGCTCCCCACTCGGCCACCACTGCGCGAAGGAGAAGATCTGGTGGACCCAGGCCGAGGGCCTGAACGCCCTGCTGCTGATGCACGAGCGCTTCGGCCCCGAGACCCCGAAATACTACGGCGCCTTCCTCCGGCAGTGGGCCTTCATATGGAATCACCAGATCGACCACGCTCGCGGCGAGTGGTTCCACACCGTGGCACCCTCCGGAGAACCCGAGCGCCACCACCCCAAGGGCTCCTATTGGAAGACCGCCTATCACAACGGGCGCGCCCTGCTCAACGCCGCCGAAACCCTCAGGCGCCTCGCCGGATCGCCGCCAGCCACGCCACGCACCACGCCCTCACGATCATCCCCGACATCCCCGTGAACCTCCGCCACAGAACTCTCTGGTGGATCGCGCAGTGCCTAAAGGCACCACTACGAACACTTCCGTGGTCGTGTGCTCGTAGTGCCGCCTTTAGGCGGCTTACGTGTAACGCGTTATTGATTAATCGCTTGCGGTGTGATTCTGGGTGCCGCGAACTTTGAAGTTTCTGGCGAGCGCCGCCCCCGGCAAAATCCGACAGGCCACTACCCCCGATACTCGGCCCACGAACTGGATGTCTCCCAGACCTTGACCGACACCAGCCTCACGCCATCCCCAAGGCGATATCGCGGGTCCGGGCGATCCCGGTACGCCACGAGCCGCCGCGCGCACTCGTCGAACAGCGCCTTGGCCATGACCTCGGTCGTCGGATCCACGCCCTCGAACGCCACGATTTGCCCCCCGTATGCCTCCCGCATCATCGGGTATCGCGGGTCCTCCGTGTTCATCGCCAGGGAGTGATCCCAGCCATCGAGATAATCCTCCATGACCTCTTTCAGGATCTTGAAGTCGCACACCATCCCGTTCTCGTCCAGCCCGGCGGCCTCGAGAACGAATTCCACGCGCCGGCTATGGCCATGCGGAAATCGGCACTTGTCGGGGTGCCTCGAGAGCATGTGCCCGTTCTCGATCTCGAATGTCTTGCAGATGCGATAGGCCATCGTCATGTCCCCCGGCTGTTGCCAAACAGGCCGATCTGCAACCGGTCGCAGAATCGGTGTCCGCGCGCCTTGCACTCTTCCACAAGCCAACCGGCGCGCGACCGAAGCGCCCCGGCATCACGTCCCTCGGGCATGAGCAGGATCTTGTGCGCCGGGATCGCGATGCCAAGCCCAGCGATCATCGCGCCCATCTCGTCCAGATCACCCGGCCCCTCGACCACGAACTTCAGTTGGTACGGGTAAGACCGGACCCAT
>JADLBR010000361.1 GCA_020847615.1 Verrucomicrobiia bacterium | reverse complement strand
TCCTGCCCGGCGCCCCAATTTCGTTGTCATCCTTGGCGAGGGTGCGGGCTGGACCACCACCTCGGTGCAGATGGACGACCGAAATCCCGATTCGAAAGGCACCGGAATCAAAACGCCCGCCATAGAGCGACTGGCCGCCGCCGGCATGCGCTTTTCCGATGGTTATGCGGCCTCGCCTCGCTGCACGCCCTCTCGCGCCGCGCTCTTCACCGGACGGAGCCCCGCCGCGCTGCACATGAGTTTCGTTGGTGCCGAGGGCGGGCGCGGCGGTGGCGCAGCGGCCACCAAGCTGATTCCGCCGCGGGCCTCCCTCGAGATGCCGACGGAGGAAACGACCATCGCCGAACTCCTCAAACGCGCGGGTTACGCCACCGCCCACTTCGGCAAATGGCATGTCGGCAGAGAGGATCCGTCGAATCACGGATTCGACGAGAGCGATGGCCCAACCGGCAACGGCGGTCCCGACAACGTCGCCAATCCGAATCCAAAACAGGCCATCGCCATGACCGCGCGCGGCATCGATTTCATGGAGCGGCAACTGAAGGCCCATGTCCCATTCTATGTCCAGCTGTCACACTACCCCAGCCAAGAGGAGAAGGGTGGGGGCAAGAATCGCGGGTTCGGGAATCATGATGAGGAGATATGCTGCACCGACGAGAGCCTGGGAAAGATACTCGACGCGGTGGGCCGGTTCGGTCTCGCGCCGAACACCTACGTCGTCTACACCACCGACCACGGCTCGCCTGGCCGGAATCCACCGCTGACGGGCGGCAAAGGCACCGTCTGGGAGGGTGGCCTCCGCGTGCCGTTCATCGTCGCCGGTCCGGGCATCAAGGCGGGCGCGTGCTCGCATGTCCGCGTGTCCGCGACGGACCTTTTCCCGACGTTCGCGGAGCTGGCCAACACAGAAGAGCCGCTCCCGGAGGGCATCGAGGGCGGAAGTTTTGCGCCCGTGTTGATGAATGGGGGGTCCGGCAACGTGAAGAGACCCCGCGAGGAATTCGTCGTCCACTTTCCCCATTACGACAAGGATCCCCAGGGCCCCGCGTCGGCCATCCTGCTCGGCGACTACAAGCTGATCCGGGTCTACGAGACCGGGGCGCGCATGCTGTTCGATGTGTCAAAGGACGCAGGCGAGCGAGACGACCTCGCGAAACAGATCCCGAAGCAGGTCGCCGAACTCGACCGCCGGCTCTCCGAGTACCTCAAAGCCGTCGACGCCCAGATGCCCGAGCCCAATCCCAGCTACGACCCCAGTAAGGCCCCAGCCCAAGAGGATCGCGGCAAACGCAAAAAGGGGGGAAGGGGAGGCAAGGGCAGGGATGGCGAACGCGGCACAACCCAGACCCAGCCACAATGAACACTGGCCCGAAAATTCGTAGCCACGGTCGCCAGACCGTGGCTACGAATTTTCG
The DNA here is from genome assembly GCA_020847615.1 of Verrucomicrobiia bacterium. Classification (GTDB taxonomy): domain Bacteria; phylum Verrucomicrobiota; class Verrucomicrobiia; order JADLBR01; family JADLBR01; genus JADLBR01. Next base: position 13,020 of record JADLBR010000361.1, on the reverse strand, counting down.
CCCCCGTGGTGCCACATGAGCCATGTTACGAAGAGGCGCACCGGTCGCCGCAATCTATGGCTGTTGCTCATTGTGATGCTCGCGTGCGCGGGCGTGCTCGTGGGGCGGCGCCACCTGCCATCCGGAGAAGCTCCACCGCGATATCGGACCGTTCGCGTGACAACTGGATCGCTGACCAACGAAGTGACCGCCTCCGGCCAGCTCAATCCCGTGGTGAAGGTCATGGTCGGCAGCCAGATCTCGGGCACCATCCAGAGGCTCTGCGCCGATTTCAACTCGACCGTGACCAACGGCCAAGTTGTCGCCCAGCTCGACCCCGCCACCTATCAGGCGGCGGCCCACCAGAACGAGGGCGAGCTCGCCAAGGCCAAGGCCACCCTGGAGCTCGCGCAATTCAACGCCAAGCAGGCGCGCGCCCTCTTTGAGAAGCGTCTCATGCCCGAGTCCGACTATACCGCGGTGATGATCGCCCTCAGCCAGTCGCAGGCGGAGTGCGATATCCGCAACGCCGCGCTTGAGAAGTCGCGGGTCGATCTGGCTCGTTGCACGATCTACTCGCCGGTCGATGGCATCGTCATCTCCCGCAACGTCGATGTCGGCCAGACCGTGGCGGCGAGCTTCACCTCCCCGACGCTGTTCGAGATCGCGAATGACCTGACCCGGATGCAGATCGACGCCTACGTCTCCGAGGTCGACATCGGCACCGTGGAGCCAGGCCAAGATGTCAATTTCACGGTCGACGCCTTCCCCAGCCGGATATGGCGCGGCCGGGTCTCCCAGGTTCGCAATGCGGCCACCATGGTCCAGAACGTCGTGACATACGACACCGTGATCGACGTCGAAAACCCGGAACTGAAGCTTCGACCCGGCATGACGGCCAACGTCTCAATCATCATCGCGCATAGGCAGGATGCCCTCAAGGTCCCCAACGCGGCCTTCCGCTACCAGCCGCCCGAAGCCGCCGCCTTGGCCCGTCCCACCGATTCCACGCGCGTCTCTCGCCAAAAAGGTGGCGCCCGGACCGACGCGCGATCCGACGGCCGCCCGGCCCCCGCGAAGGTCGCCGATGCGGCAACCCGGGTCGTCTACCGCCTCGGGCCATCGGGAACACCCGCACCCACGAGAATCACCACGGGCATCAGCGACACGATCTTCACCGAAGTGTTCGATGGCCTCTCGGAGGGCGACGAGGTCATCGTCGGCACGACCCAACACGAGTCGGCGAAGACCGCCGATATCACGCGCGGCAACAACCCCATCGCGGGAACCCGGCGCCCGCCCCCAAAATGAGCCCCGAGGATCCCGTCATCAGTCTGGAGGACATCCGCAAGACCTACGTCATGGGCGACGTCGAGGTCCAGGCCGTGCGCGGCGTCACGCTCAGGATCTCGCGCGGCGACTTCGTCGCCCTCATGGGGGCCCGCGGTTCCGGACAGTCCTCCATGATGAACATCCTCGGCTGCCTCGATCGCCCGACGGAGGGGCGCTACTTTTTGGGTGGCGAGGACGTGTCGGGCCTGGACCGGAACGAGTTGGCGGAGATCCGCAACGAGAAGATCGGCTTTGTCTTTCAGGGATTCAACCTCCTGCCCCGGACCTCCGCCATCGAGAACGTCGAGCTGCCGATGCTCTATGGCCGATCAGACCTCACCGCATCCGAACAGCGAGATCGCGCGGCCCGCGCGCTGGACATGGTCGGGCTGGGCGATCGAATCCACCACGAGCCCAAGCAGCTCTCCGGCGGGCAGCAGCAGCGGGTCGCCATCGCGAGGGCCCTCGCAAATGATCCCGCCCTCCTGCTCGCCGACGAACCCACCGGCAACCTCGACACCCAGACGAGCGTGGAGATCATGGGCCTCTTTCAGGAATTGAATTCGCGCGGGATCACCGTTGTCATGGTCACCCACGAGCCCGACATCGCCCGATTCGCCCGTCGCAATGTCGTCATGCGCGACGGTTGCATCATCCGGGACGAAGTCGTCGCACGGCGGCTCGATGCGGCCCAGGAACTCGGGCAACTGCGCGAGGCGCGCCAGATGGCGGAGGTAGTCCCGTGAAACCCTTAGCCACCGTGAGGATCGCCGGGCGGGCCCTGCGCCGCAACAAGCTGCGCTCCCTGCTCACCATGCTGGGCATCGTCATCGGCGTCGCGGCGGTCATCACCACGGTGAGCATCGGGGCCGGCGCCCGGGCGCAGGTGCAGGCGCAGATCGACAGCCTGGGTCGCAACGTGATCCTCATCTTCTCCGGGAGCGTCAGCCGAGGCGGGGCCCGCGGCGGCATGGGCTCCGCGGCGACCCTGACGGTGGAGGATGCCGTCGCCATCGGCCGCGAGGTCCCCGGCGTTGCGGCCGTCAGCCCCGACCAGCGCGTGCCCGTCCAGGTCATCTTTGGCAACCAGAACTGGTACACGATGGCCATGGGCGAGGGCGGCAACTACCTCCAGATACGCCAGTGGCCGCTGTCCCGAGGCGACATGTTTGGCGACCAGCACGTCCGCGCGTCGGCCAAGGTCGCGGTCATCGGCCAGACCGTGACCGAGCAGCTCTTCGGGGAAGGTGATCCCGTCGGCCAGACGATACGCGTCGGCAACGTCCCCTTCCTCGTGATCGGCGAGCTCGCCGCCAAGGGCAACAGCGTCCGGGGCGAGGATCAGGACGACATCGTGCTCATCCCCTACACGAGCCTCATGCGCCGCATCCAGGGCACCACCAATCTGCGCGGCATCATCGCCCAGGCGGAAGACACCGGGCAACTCTCCGCGACCCAGGAGCAGATCACCTCGCTGATGCGCCAGCGGCACCGGATCTCTGGCACGAAGGAGGACGACTTTACGGTCCGCACCCAGGAAGAGATCGCCCAGACCGCGGGCGAGACATCGCGGATCATGACGGTTTTGCTCGGCGCGATCGCGAGCGTGTCCCTGGTCGTCGGCGGCATCGGGATCATGAACATCATGCTGGTGAGCGTGACCGAGCGCACCCGGGAGATCGGCATCCGCATGGCCGTCGGTGCCAAGGGCCACGCGATCCTGCTCCAGTTTCTGGTGGAGGCCATCACCCTCAGCATCATCGGTGGCGTGCTCGGCATCGCCCTTGGCGTGGCCAGCTCCAAGCTCGTGGCCATCAGGATGGGATGGCCGACCCTCACCTCATTCTCCTCTGCCGTGATCGCCTTCCTTTTCAGCGCCGCCGTGGGCGTGTTTTTCGGATTCTATCCGGCGCGAAAAGCCTCCCTCATGGATCCGATCGAAGCCCTCCGCTACGAATGAACACCCTGATGTGCAAGACGATAGTCGCGGCCTCTGTGGCCGCCCACCTGCTCGGCACCCTCGCCACCCGGTCGCCTGGCGCCCCAGACGACAACCGCGGCCGGCGCACGGCGCGCGAACCGGAAAACCGCGACCGCGGCGGCGAGGGCCGGGGCAAGGGCGAGCGCCGCGGCGGCGGTCCACCCGGCATTTTCAAGACGGAGGTGCCGGCACGCAGCCACGACATCGTGCTGGGGCGCCCCACCGATGACACCATCACTTTCAGCATCTTGGCTTACGCCGAGGCTGAGGGCTACATCGCCTATGGGACGGACGCGGGCCAGGCATCGCGCAAGACCCCGCAGCAGCATTTCGCGGGCGGCCAACCGTCCGAGCTGATGATTGCATCGCTGCGTCCCAACACGCGCTACTACTACCGCTTCCACTCCCGGTCGCCCGGGTCCGGCGCATGGGTCGCCGACGAGGAGCGCACCTTCCACACCGCGCGGCCGCCCGGCCGCACGTTCACCTTCACGATCACGGCGGACTCCCACCTCGACGACCACACCGAGCCGTCGCTCTATGCGACGACGGTCTCGAATGCCCTGGCCGATGCGCCGGATTTTCACATCGACATGGGCGACACGTTCATGACCGACAAGTACCCGAGGTATCAGGACGCCGCCCCCCAGTACCTCGCCCAGCGGTACTATTTCGGCCTCATCGGCCATTCGGCCCCCGTGTATCTGGTCCTCGGCAACCACGATGGCGAGGCGGGACGTTGGCTCGATGGCACCGGCGACAACATGGCCGTCTGGTCCAACACGCTCCGGAAGCGGTATTTCCCTAACCCCGCGCCCGACGACTTCTATTCGGGCAATGCCACCAAGGATCCGCACGCCGGCGTTCTCCAGAACTATTATTCCTGGGAGTGGGGCGACGCGTTGTTCGTGGTGCTCGATCCTTTCTGGTATTGCCCGCGCCAGAAAGGTGCCGGGGACAATTGGACCCGCACCCTCGGCCGCGAGCAGTATGATTGGCTGCGCCGCACCCTGGAACGGAGTCGCGCGAGATTCCGCCTCGTGTTCATCCACCATCTGGTTGGCGGACTCGACAAGGATTGCCGGGGCGGGATCGCGGCGGCGCCCTTCTTCGAATGGGGCGGCAAGGACCCGGACGGCACGGAAGCGTTCCGGTCCAAGCGCCCGGGATGGCCCGCGCCGATCCACCGGGTCCTCGTGGCCAACCGCGTCAATGCGGTTTTCCACGGCCACGACCACCTCTACGCGAAGCAGGATCTGGATGGCATCGTGTACCAGGAGATCCCGCAGCCGGGAAATCCCCGGGCAAATACGCGCTCGGCGAAGGAGTACGGCTACGTCGCGGGCGAGATCCAGGGCGGCTCGGGGCACATCCGCGTCAGGGTCGGCCCGAACGAGGTGGTGGCGGAGTACGTTCGCTCCGCGCCGCCCGACGATCGGCAGAGCGAGTATCGGAACCGTACCGTATCGGACCGATACGTGTTGCATCCTCGGTGATGTGGGGCGGGGGAGCGCTTGCGCGGGCAGGCCACTGCTGCGCGAGGCGCGTAGGCGTTTCGGAACCGGAGTTCAGTCGGGGGCGCGGAAATCGCGCACCCGCCACACGGTCCGCGGGCTGCCCCAGTAGGAGTCCTCGAAAAGCGTGGCGGCGATATCGAAAGGTCCCTCGGGGATGGTGCGATCGGCCATCTGGAATGCGATGGCCTCGGCGGGTGCCCCGTCCTGCGCCAGCGCCAACTTGAGGTGATTTTCTCCGACCACGGTGGGGGCGCGCGTCGCGCGCACGTTCCGGGCGAGGAACACGGGCTCGGGGTTGCTCTGGCCGAATGGCGCCAGGGACTTCAGGGCGCCCATGAACGGCGGATCGACCTCGCGGAAGGAGATCTCCGCATCGATCCGCAGAGGCGCGGTGCGGAGTTCGCCGCGGAGGCAGCCCCCGGCCCACTCGTTAAAGGCCTCGCGGAATGGGGGTATCGATGCCTCGCGGACGTAGAGCCCGGCTGCCATGGCATGCCCCCCAAAACTCTCGAGGTGCTCGCGGCAGTGCCCGAGTCCCTCGACGAGATGACAGCCATCGACGCTGCGCCCGCTGCCCTTGCCGATCCCGTCGCGCGAGACGGCGACGATGAAGGTGGGCCGCCAGAAGCGCTGCTGGAGCCTGGAGGCCAGCAGGCCGATGATGCCGGGGTGCCACTCGCGGTCCTCGAGCACGATGGCGTGGTGGCGGGCCTCGTCGAAATCCTTCTCCGCCCTGGCCATGGCGCCGGCGAGCGCCGCCCTCTCGATTTCTTGGCGCTCTCGGTTGCGCGCGTCGAGCTCGGAGGCGAGCCGGGACGCCTCCGCCTCATCCGGGGTCGTGAGCAGGCGGACGGCCGCCATGGCGTCGTCCAGGCGTCCGGCGGCGTTGATGCGGGGGGCCAGTTTGAATCCCGCGTCGAATGTGGTGGGTTCGCCGCCGACGCGCGCGATGCGCAAGAGGTGTCGGATGCCGGGTTTGAGGCTGGCGGCGATGCGGGTCAGGCCGGCGCGGGCGAGGATGCGGTTATCGCCGACGAGTGGCACGATGTCGGCGATGGTCCCCAGCGCGACGAGGTCGAGGTGCTCGCGCAGGTCGACGCAGGGGTCGCCGATCACCTTGAGGAGGGCATGCGCGAGCTTGAACGCGAGGCCCGCCGAGCACAGGTGGTGATCGTCGCTACCGCGGAATGGGTTGACGAGCGCGAGGCACGGCGGGGTGCGCCCGGGGATCTGGTGGTGGTCGGCGATGATCAGGTCGATGCCCTGGGCCCGCAGCCACTCGGCCTCGGCGACGCTTGTTGTGCCGCAGTCCATGGCGATGACGAGGGAAGGGTGGATCGAATCGCAACAGCGCCGAAGGGCGGGCAAGGAGAGGCCGTAGCCCTCGTCCAGGCGCCGGGGGACAAAGCAGCCGGCCCTTCCCCCGAGCGCGTTCACGACGTGCCAGAGGAGGGAGACCGAGGTGACGCCATCGACATCGTAGTCGCCGTAGAGGGCGATCTGCTCCCGGGCCCTGATGGCCCGCCAGAGCCTCTCGGCCGCCCGGGTGATGTCCGGCAACCGCATCGGGTCGTCGAGGTCGCGCAGCCGCGGGTCGAGGAATCGCCCCGCCGCGGCCGCGTCCGAGATGCCGCGGTCACGGAGTATCCGGGCGATCGCCGGCGGAAGGCCACAGTCGTGGGCCAGGGACTCGGCGCCCGATGTGTGGGTCGGGAGGAGCCATCGGCGATTCATGCCGTGGCCAGCTTCTCCTCTTCGGTCTTTGCCACCTCGCGGCGGAGCCACTCGTCCGAGCCGCCGGTCCACCAAAGGACGATGGGCGAGGCGATGAACAGCGTCGAGTAACTGCCCGCGATCGCGCCCACCAGCCACGCGAAGGAAAAGTCGCGCAGCATGGGGCCGCCGAAAAAGACCAGCGAGAGCACGGTGATGAACACCGTCAGGTTCGTCAGGATCGTCCGGCTCAGGGTCTCGTTCAAGGCGCGGTTCATGAGCTCGTAGAGCGTCCCCTTCTCGGAGTTGCGGAGACACTCGCGGACGCGGTCGAAGATGACGATGGTGTCGTTGATCGAGAAACCGGCGATGCCCAGCACCGCGCCGATGACGGTGAGAGAGATCTCCTGGCCGGTGAGCGAAAACGCGGCCAGGACGATCGCGACATCGTGGAACAGGGCGACGATGCCGCCGACGGCGAATGACATCTCGAATCGGATGGTGACGTAGATCAGGATGCCGAATAGGCCCAGTATCAGGGCGACGGCGGACTTCGCGAGAAGTTCCTTGCCGACCACGGGCCCGACGCTGTCGATCGAACCGAGGCTGAAGCCGGCCCCCGGCAGCGCCCGAGACAAGGCGTCCGCGGCCTTCTGGCCATCGCCGAACTTGGTGCGGATCACGAAGGATTCCCGCTGCCCGGCACCCCCGTGCTGGGCCTGGATGGTCGCATAGCCAAGGCCGGCATCCGCCACGGCCCGGCGCACGGCCGCTATGTCGGTCTGGACGGCGGCGGTGAGGGTGACGGCTTCGCCGCCGGCGAAGTCGACCCCGAGCGCCGACTCCCCGCGCGTCTTGAAGGACACGGCTCCCGCGACGAGGATGACCAGCGAGAAGGCGATCGCGTACCAGCGGTACCGGAGCAGGTCGAATCTCGGGTTGATGAGGAAGCGCTTGGCGGTGAACGCCCGCATCACGTTTTTCGCCAGGGCCCAATCGAATATGTTCCTGCCGAGGATGAGGGCCCCGAAGAGCGTGCCGACGATACCGAGGGTCAGTGTGACGGCGAAGCCGCGCACCGGCCCGGAGCCGAGGTAGAACATGATGATGGCGGTGATGATCGTCGTCAGGTTCGAGTCGATGATGGCGCTGAAGGCCTTGTTGAATCCGCCGATGATCGAGGGCCCGAGGGCCTTGCCCGCGGCGATCTCCTCGCGCACGCGCTCGTAGATGAGGACGTTCGCGTCCACGGCCATGCCCGCCGTCAGGATGACGCCCGCGATGCCGGGGAGGGTGAGGGTGAAATGGAACTGCGCCATGAGCCCGAAGAGGATGATGAAGTTCGCCAGGAGCGTCAGGATCGCGACGACGCCGGAGAAGTGGTAGTACCAGACCATGAACACGATGACCCCCGCGAAACCGATGGCCGAGGCGATGACGCCGCTGCGGATCGAGTCCTTGCCCAGGGTGGCGGCGACGGTGCGCTCCTCGACGATGCGGACCGGCGTGTCGAGCGGGTTCTCCAGGACGCTGGACAGCTCCGTGGCCTCCTGCGGGGTGAAGTCGCCCGTGATCTGGGCGTGGCCCCCGTAGATGGCCTCGTTGATCCGGGGGGCGCTCTTGAGTTCGCCATCGAGCACGATGGCGAGCTGCCTGCCCACGTTCTGCTCGGTGATGCGTCCGAAGAGCTCCTTGCCCTCGGGCTTGAACTCCAGGGAGACGTACGACTCTCCGATGGCGCCGAATGCGTGGTACGCGCGGCTGACGTGCTTGCCGCTCATCTCGGCGCGCCTCTTGACCACGTAGCGGCTCTCCTGCTCCTTCCCGGCGTCATCCTTCTGGGTGGTCTTCATCACCTCGTAGCCGATGGGAACCGGCCCGCCGCCGTCGATCTTGGCGAGCTCCGCCGCGCTGTCGGGATGGACGAGTCGGAACTCGAGCTGGGCGACGCGCGAGAGCTGGTTGCGGGTGGTCTGGATGTTCTCGTCGGACAGGCCGGGCATCTGGACGATGATGCGCCGTTCCCCGACGGGCTGGATGATGGGCTCGGCGACGCCGAGGTTGTCCACGCGCTTGCGAACCACCTCGACGGCCTGCTGGAGGGCGGTGGGGCTGACATCGCCGTCGAGCTCGATGAGGAAAGAGGATCCCCCCTTGAGGTCGAGCCCGAGGCGTATGGTCTTGTGAAGGGGGTATGTCGCGATGATGCACGTGCTCAAGGCGATGACCCAGAGCGCGGTGCCGACCGCGCGCCGGACGCGATCCTCGGTGGCCGCGAGGTGCCACACGAACAGGATGAGGGCCAGTAGGCCGCCGAAGAAAATGATTGTTTCCATGGGTTCGTCGCCGCCGTGTTAGCTTGCCTTGCCGCCGGATTTCGTGACGCTCTGGATGGCCGAGCGCAGCACCTCGATCTTGACGTTGTCGGCGATCCTGATGATGAGCGTCTTGTCCTTGCGATTGGTGACGGTGCCGAGGATGCCGCCCGTCGTGATGACCTCGTCGCCGGTGTCGACCGAGCCGATCATTTTCTCGTGCTCCTTCTGCTTCTTGGAGGAGGATCGGAAGAGCAGGAACATGAGGACCATCAGGATCAGGAGCGGCATGAGGCCGGTCCAGGCGGGCGCGGTGGACTCGTGTCCCGGGGGCGCCGATGGGGCCATGAGGATGATAGGTGTGTGTGTCATAGCGGCCTCTTTCGTCATTCGGTGGTCTCGTCGATGCATTCGCCGGTTTCGCGCGACCGCAGCCGGGCCACGGCATCCCGGCGGAACTGCCCGAAGCAGCCGCCGGCGATCGCGTCCCGGATCGCGGCCATCAACCGCATGTAGAAGTGCAGGTTGTGCAGCGTCACCAGTCTCAGGCCCAGGATCTCCCTAGACTTGAGAAGGTGCCGAATGTATGCCCTCGAGAACGTTTGACAAGCATAACAGGCGCAGCCCGTCTCGATGGGGGAGGGGTCGAGGGCGAACGGGGCGTTGTGGAGGTGGAGCAAGCCGTCCCATGTGAAGGCGCTGCCGTGGCGCGCCATGCGCGTGGGCAGCACGCAGTCGAACAAGTCGACGCCACGGGCGACGAGTTCGACGATCTGGTGTGGCATGCCCAGCCCCATGGCGTAGCGGGGCCTGTCCGCCGGGAGGTGGGGCGCCGTGGCATCGACGGCGGCAAACATCATGTCCTCGGGCTCGCCGACGCTCACGCCGCCGATGGCGTAGCCGTCGAACCGGAGCGCCACGAGCTCCGCCGCGCATTGGGCGCGCAGATCGGCGGATGCGCCCCCCTGCACGATCGCGAAGTGGCGCTGGCCGGCGGGGAGCACTCCGCCCTCGTCCCGCCACGCGTCGATGAGGCGGCGGGACTCCCGCGCCCACGAGAGCGTGCGATCGACGGCGCGGGCGATGGCGGCGCCGTCGGCCGCCCACGGCGGGCATTCGTCGAACAGCATGGCGATGTCACTCCCGAGGTCCGCCTGGGCCTCCAGGGCCTCGCGGGGGCCGAGGAAGAGCGGCGCGCCATCGACGTGGCTCCTGAAGGCGACCCCGGCGTCCGAGATCTCGCGAAGCGGGGCGAGGCTGAAGACCTGGTAGCCGCCGCTGTCGGTGAGGATGGGGCCTGACCACCCGCTGAACCCATGAAGGCCGCCCAAGTGCCGGATCGCCGGCAGGCCCGGCCTGATCATCAGGTGATAGGTGTTGCCGAGGATGATGGGCACGCCGAGCTCGCCCAGTTCCCTGGGCGAGGTGCCCTTGACGGAACCCTGGGTGCCGACGGGCATGAAGGCGGGGGTGGGGAACTCGCCGCGGCCCGTGGTGAGCGAACCCAGTCGCGCGAGGCCATCGGTCTGGGTGAGCTGGAACATGGGCGGTCCGCGGTGCCGCGGCACGGGCGAATCGGGCGCGCGGACCCCCGCGCGGCGGATCAGCGCTGTGGCGGGACCATGCCGCCCAGCATGCCCTGGCCCTCCCACGATTGTGGTCGGCTCCACGGGAGCTGCGAGATCTCTTCGTCCCCGCTCGCCTCCCGCGACGAGGAGGCGCAGCCGGCGGCGCACAGGAGGACCACCCCGGTCACCAAGAGCCAGAGGGCGCGGATGGGCGGTGTCATCTCGGGCGCGTCCTCGCGGGTCAGTTCGAGATCGCCATGTCGCCCACCGTCGGGCGCACTTTTTGAGAGGCCTTGACGATGTCCGCTACGGCGGTCTGCGGGTCGACCTTGGCGACCTTGAGCTTGGCGATCGGCTGGTTGCCGCGCACAACGACCATTTCGGCGTTTTCCGCGAGCCCGCGCTCGCCGCCGACGTTCAGCACGACGAAATTCCACTGGTGGTTGACGGCCACGATCTTGCCCTGGATCCCCGGGGCCGATGGGCGGCCCGCCGCGGGCGCCCCGGGCTGCGTCGCCGCCTGCGCCTCGCGCTCGGTCTTTTCCTTGAGCTTCTTCTGCAGGACGTCGATCTCCTCCTGGGCGACTTTGATCTGGTTGTCCTTTTCCTTGAGGCCGGCGAGCACCTGCTCGGGCGTCTGGTCGGGCGGGAACTGGGACTTGAGGTTGTCGAGCTCCTGCTTGGCCTGCGTGGCGGCCGTCTCCGCCTGGGTCAGCTTGCCCTTCGTGTCGGTCAGTTCGGTGTTCGTGTCATTCAGCGACTTCTCGGTCGCGGCCAGTTTTGTCTCGAGGCCGGCGGCCTTGGACTCGGCGGCCTCCTTCGCGGCGGTGGTGGCCTGGAGCTTGGCTTTCTCTTCGTCCAGGGACTTTTTGGTGCCTGCCAGTTCGGTGCTGGTCTTCTCCAGTTCGTCCACTTTCGCAACGAAGCTCTCTTTGGCTTTGTACGAGAGGGCCGCCGAGGCGATGGCACCGAGTGCCGCGAGTACGAGTACGAGGGTCTTGGCCATGGTCGCTTTCTCTTTCTCTCTGTTGATGTCTTAAAAATCTGCCGTGAAATTGTTCCTTGGCAATCAAGTGTTTAGGGCAGTGGGGTCCGCGATGTCAACGGCAATTTTTCGTTTCATGCGCCGAGGGACTCCGCGGTGCCCGGCGGGCACGCCGCGCGGATCCAATCGAGGAGGCCGAGCGGGGAGAGGGCCCGCGCGCCGAGCGATTCCACCATCGCGCGCTCGGGGTCGTCCCGGGTGACCACGACGATCTCCGCGGGCCGCGGGTAGGCGGCCACGGCGCGCTCGATGATCGCGTCGGCGGTCTGGCCGGCTTCCGCGTAGCGGATCTCGACCGCCCCGGGAGGGCAGAATTCACCCTCGCCCCCGCGGCCGTCGAACGCGACGGACACGCGGGTGCCCGAGAAATCCTGAAACTGTTGCAGCGCCTTGACGAGCGCGGCCCTGGCCGCCCTGGGTCGACTGGCGTGCAGGGCGCAGAGCCGCGGGAGCGAGAAGATGACGCTGTGGCCATCGACCACGAGATGCCGGCACTCGGGGTGCACGGAGCCGCCGCGGCGAGATATCAGGCGGTCGCCACGGCTGCCGCGCCCTTGCGCGCCTGCATCTTTCGCTTCTGGCGGGCGATGCGTCTGCGTTTCTTGATCTGCTTGTTGTACTGTTTTCCCATGCGGCGAAAGGAATGCCCGTCACTTTTTGCTTGTCAAGGGCGCAGAGTGGGGCGAGAAGTATTGAAGGATGAAGAGGTTCCTCTGTGCTCTAGCTCCCTTGCTCTTGGCCCTTTCGCCGTGCCAGGCCTTGCAACTGCGTCTCACGGATGTGGCGGGTCCGGAGTTGATCGTTTCCGGCGAGGACGGTGGTGAGGTGGCGCGCGTCGCCTCCGGGACCATCGCGCAGGCGATCGATGCCGACGGCCAGAAGTTCGTGCTGAGCTTTGGCGAGGACGCCGATGGCTCGTGGGTCGCCGTGCTTTCGCCCGCGTCGCCCGAACCCCAGGACTTCGCGGTGAACGTGTCAAGCGAACTGCCGGCGATTCTCCGCTCCGTCGAATCGGGCCTGGTGGGCGCCGTCACCATCAACGGCAGGCGGATCCCCGCGGGGATGCTCTGGCTGGCGTCAACGGGCATGAAGGCCCCCGTGGCGATCGCGGCGAAGGAAGAGGCGACCGTCACGGTGCGCTGGGTCGGCCCGAGCATGGCGGTCGAGCCCCGGCAGACCCTCGCGGTGTTCGAGGAGACCGCCGAACCGGGGCCTGCAGAGTTTGTCGAGTTTGTTGAGCCTGAAATGGGCATCCCCAATGGGCAGATATCGCCCGTGGCGGATCCCGAGATCCTCACGCTTCCCTACGAGCCGGTCATCAATCCCGCCCTGCTCGGGCCGGACATGACCCCGACGTAATCGGGTCTTTTTCCGCGCGGTGTGTGGGGTCGGCCCTTGACAGGCGCGATGGGCTGACGTAGATTTCACCCCCCTCGGAGTAGGGGCGCTCTTTGACAGACCGGAGATGGATGCAAGCAAGCCAAGCAAGAGCGAAGAGCTAGAGGCCGGGCCCCCGGGTGTTTTTCTGGGGGCCTGGCGGAGAAGGTTGCGGGGCGCGGGCGCCCGAGGG
>JADLBR010000360.1 GCA_020847615.1 Verrucomicrobiia bacterium | reverse complement strand
TTAAGGCTCTTGCGTCGCCAATCCCCCGGCTCAGTCCAATGGATGCCGCCAGCGCAGGCCGGGAAACCGGGCAAAGCCGCGGTCGAGGGTGATCCACTCGCAACCTGTCTCGATCGCCAGGGCCGCGTGGTACGCATCGGGGATCAGGTTGCCCCTGGCTTCCACTTTGCGGCACAGATCGATGAAATGCTGCCAGTGATCGGCCCCGGGCGCGAGGATGTGGACGGCATCGCGGGACCGGAAGTCCTCAACGAACTCGATCGCCAGCGCGACCGGCGTCGGTTCCTTGAAAACTCTCGGATGCGTAATCACCCGAAGACAGCCGCTGAGCGCCAGATCGGACACCGCGATCCCGGCGGGATCGGACAGGGCCGACTCCATCCAGGCCTTCAGTTCTTCGTGGCGGTCGGTGTCTTCGCGATGGACATGAACCAAAACATTCACGTCGACCAGGATCATCGCCCCTCCATCAACTCGAGCAGCGCGGAGGAAGCATCAAGATCCACACCCGCCTGGACGCCCGTCCCGCGAAAAGTCTTCAGGGGCCGCGTCCGGGCCGGCCGGCCGGATTTGGGCCGCGCCGTCAGGGAGGCGCGCAGCGCATCCTCGATCACTTCGCTGATCGAACAATTCCGCTTGACCGATTCCTCCCTCGCCTTCCGAAGCAAGGCATCCTGGATCGCCAGGGTCGTTCTCATGCATCACAGCATACATGTAACGCATCATGATGTCAAAGGCCGCCACGCGACGACAGAACCCTGGAATGACAGAATTCCATGACCGGCCCCCCCGACTGGAAGAGTGTAGCCCATCTGGTCCGGCGGGTGCCGGAGATCGTCCGATCCCCCCGCAGGTCCACGGTCTGGCGACCGTGGCTACGAAAATTTCCGATTCGGGAACCCAGGAAAGCAAGCCATGGAGAGCCGCCTTTGAAACCTGAATCTTGAAACTTGAAATCCGATCCCGTCCCCAAGCACCCCGAACCCAAATCCCAGAACCCAATTGAGCCCCCGCCTGCGACCTGATATCTATCACAAATGCCTGACCGCACGCTGATGATCCTCGGCGCCGCCGGCCAACTCGGCGCCGCATTGGCCGATGCGGCCCGCGAGACATGGGCCGTGCGGCCCTTCACCCGCGCCGACCTCGATATCGCCGACGCCACGGCTGTCCGCGCGGCAATCGCCGCCACCCGCCCCGACGCGGTCGTCAACGCCGCCGCCTACAACCACGTCGAGGCCTGCGAGTCCGACCCCGCCCCGGCCTTCGCCATCAATTGCACCGCAGTCGCCGCACTAGGCCTCGCCTGCCGCGACATCGGTTGCCACCTCGTCCACTTCAGCACCGACTACGTCTTCGATGGCCTCTCCGACCGACCCTACCGCGAGGACGACCCCGCACACCCCATCAACCTCTACGGCCTCTCAAAACTCGCTGGGGAATGGGCCCTCCAGCTCACCGGCGCCCGCGCCTGCATCCTCCGCACCTGCGGCCTCTACGGCCACCACCGCAGCCCCTCCGCCAAAAAGAACTTCGTCGACCAGATCATCGACCAGGCCCGCGCCGCGGCCCCCCTCCGCGTCCGCGCCGACCTCACCTGCACCCCCACCTCCGCCGCCGACCTCGCCCGCGCCACCCTCCAGATCCTGGACCGAGGGCTCACCGGCACCTTCCATGCCACCAACGCCGGCCACTGCACCTGGCACGAGTTTGCCACCGAGATCCTCCGCCTCATCGGCCTCCCACGCGACATCGAACCCCTTCACCCAGAGCGCGCCACGGGCAAGGCACGACGACCGAAACTCTCCGCTCTCGATACCTCCAAACTCCTCCGCGACACCGTCGCTCTACCGCCGTGGAAGCAGGCGCTGAGTGCCTACCTCCGGGTTCACCAGCGAATGACAAACAACCGTGAGCGACCGCTTTGCCCGCCGTGACCCCCTTTCCGCCGTTTCGCTTAGGGGGCCAACGCATGGGACCGTCAGACGTCCTTCCAGCAAAACAGAGCTGCGGCAGTATCGGGATGCCGACGGCACCACGCCACCTGCGTGAGCCACGAGATGATAGCCCACAGAGACCACGGCCGAAACCGGAGCTTGTGACCTTGCCCCCTCAGCACCTTAAGCCCATTCAAGCCGATCACCTCGTACCCGAGGGCGCGCATCTCTGCGGCGGTCCAGCCCGATCGGTGCGCCTGAAGATCGCCGGCCTCCCTGCTCTCCTGCGGCATGAATCCGTTCGGCACAAAGACGACCACCCTTCGCGTCGCCAAGGCTTCCATGTCGCCTAAGAATCTCCGCGCATCTTCCTTCGGCAGATGCTCGATCAGGTCGAGCGCCACGCAGGCGTCGAATCGCCTCCCCCCGACCGCCTCCGCGACGCGCTCCGCCCGGCCGAACAAAAACTCGTCGTGGGTCCGATCCGCCATCGCCCGCTCAAGGTCGGGCCTAAAGGCGTCCATTCCCAGCGTCTTCCCCCCTCGAAAAAACCGCAGGGGCGACTTCGCACCACAGCCCACATCCAAGACGGTCTCGCACCCCCGGAGGATCCGGACAAGCTCGCGCGCATTCTCCCGCGGGGAGGTAAACGGCACCATCTCTCTCCGCCAGTCATACGTCCCTCGCACTCGGGATGCCGCGCGGGCGGGACCCCCACCCCCTTCGATCTGCCGCCCTTCCGCGTCGCACGGTCCCACCTCGGCCCCCGATCCGGCGATCCCCATGGCGCCTCGCGTTTCGTCGGGTGACATCGCCGTCACTTTGCCACCGCCGCGCCGGCGTTCGATAGCAGCCACCGGATACCGCCAAAGACCTTGCCCGGAAACTTGAACAGGTTGGACAAGACCCAGCGCACCTTCACCGTCCACGGAATCCGGAGGAAGGCCCGCCAGTGGAGCCGCTGGATCGCGGCCCTCACCCTCTCCGCCGGCACCGTGTCCGACAATATGACGTTGTGGTGCTCCTGTCCCGGCGTTCGCAACGATTCGATATAGTCCCCGCGGATCATCCCCTTTTCCTGCGCCATCTCGTACACCCTCGTGCCGGGATACGCCTGCATGTTGCCGACCAAGAAAAAGTGCAGCTTCTTCTGGTCGCTGTAGCTCTCGATATGGCGCACCGTCTCCATCATCTCCTCCTCGGTCTCTGAGGGAGTCCCGAGGATGAAGGTGCCGAATATCTTCAGCCCGGCGCGGTTGACCACGTCGATGGCCCTGTGGTGATCCTCGGGCTTGATGTTGTTGCCCTTGATCACCGAGAGCATGCGGGCGTTGAAACTCTCGAACCCGATGTCGATGTGGCGGCAGCTCGCCCGCCGCATCAGCCGCAGCAGCTCCACATCGCCCTCCTTGATCAGGCTGCTGCGGATCTGCGCGTCCCACTTGATCTTCCGGTGCAGGCCGCGCGCGATGATCAGTTCGCACATCTCGGCCGTGTGCTTCTTGTCGACAAAGAAGGTGTCGTCCGTGAACCACACCCACCGCGCCCGGTAGCGGCGGACCAGTTCCTCCATCTCGTCCACGATGTACTCGGGCGAATGCCGCCTCACCTTGCTCTTCACGGTGAAATTGACGCAGCAGAAGATGCACTTGAAGGGGCACG
>JADLBR010000359.1 GCA_020847615.1 Verrucomicrobiia bacterium | reverse complement strand
CAGCGTCCCCTCGGCCAGCGGCCCGGCGCCCTTCTACGTGGACGGGGACCTGGGCGACGACCTCTTCAACGGGCTGGCCTCCCACCCCAGCGCCGCCGGCGGCCCGAAGCGCACCGTGGGCGCGGGGCTCTCGGCCGCCGCGGCCTCGGGCCAGACCGGCGTCACCTTGGTGGTGCGCGGCACCGCCTCCCCCTACTGCCAGGACTCCATCGATCCGGGCGCCGGGCAGGTCGTCATCCGTCCGACCGGCGACGTGATCATCCAACCCCAGCCATGAGATCCTCCATGAAGACACGCGACATCGCAGCCACCCTCGCCGTCCTCGCGCTCGCGCCCGCGGCGCGCGCCGGCACCGTGACGGTGCAGGGCGACCAGACGGTGGCCGGCAGCCAGCTGGTGCAGAGCAACCAGACCGTCGCCGGGACCCTGACCAGCCAGGGCGCGAGCGCCGAGGTGGCCGCCACGCGGTTCCGCGCGTTCGGGCCGACGGCATCGGATCGGTGGATCAGGGTGGCCCGGATCGGGGGAACCGACCTGACCAACGCGGTGGTTTCCGGCAGGGTGCTGGCCCAGGGCTCGGCCCCCGGCCAGCAGTACGTGGCGGACTTCGCCTTTCCTGGCCCCGGCCAGAATCCCTACTCGCCGGTGCTGGTGGAGATGGGCGGGGCGAGCAGCTTCATCTGGGCAGTCTATGGATCGGGATCCGACCACTGGCTCTGGTTCAGGCAGTCCTCCGGTTCGGGTTTCGCCAATTTCCTCTACGGGGAGGCCGCCTGCACCTCGCTCTGGGAGACCAACGCATCGCCCTCCGGGACGCTGGTGTGGGCGAGCACGCAGTCGGCCGCACCGCGGCAGTCGCTCAAGGCCGGCGGGCTGAAGCTGACCTCGGGCCTGACGCTGCCCGACGGCACCCTGATCAGCGCGCGCTCCAACATGACGGCGACGGCCCTGGTCGACCCCTCCAGCGGGCAGAGGCTGATGGAGGTCTCCGGCGGAAGGCTGCGGTTCACGGGGGCGTCGGATTTCATCGGGTCGGTGACGCTGCCGGACTCGGTCGCGCTGGGCACCAACGGCCTCGCGATCATCGCGGACCGATGGGCGGCGGTCGAGTCGGGCCTGATCGACGGGCGGGGCGCCAAGCAGATCGGCGCGACCGCCGGCTGGGTGATCGCCGGCATGGCCGAGGGCGGCTCCGGGGACCGCTACGCCTACGGGCACTTCGCCGGAACGATGCACGCGGCCGGCGAGGTGCTCGCCTCCGGCGCTTCGGAGGCCGACCGCGCCGCGTTCGTTCTGAAAATCGACCCGGTGGGCCGGATCGCCTGGGCGCGGGCCTTTCCGGTGGTCAACCACTCGGCCAACGGCCAGCAGAACGAGAACCTCGTCCAGATCGCCCGGGCGGTCGCGGACGGCTCGGGCAACGTGATCCTCGCGGGCACCTTCCGCGCGGAGGCGGATTTCGCGGGCCTGACCAACGCGCCCTCCGGCGACCCCGCCGGGTTCGCGGTGTCGCTGCGGCCCGACGGCACCGCGGCGTGGTTCCGGCCCTTAGACGCCGGGGTGGCCGCCCTGGCGGTCGACCCCGGGGGCACCAATCTGGTAGTCGGCTTTGCCAGTGAGGCTTGGCTGCTGGCGGCCGCCGATGGCTCGTATCTGGGGCCGCAGTTTTCGTGGGGCACCCTCGGTCCCGTCGCGCGCGCGTGCTTCTCCGGCGCCTCGCCGGTCGTGGCATGCGAGGGCGGGGCCGTCATGAAGCTGGGGCCCGGCACATGGGAATGGGTGAACTACTACGGCGGCACGGTGACCGATCTGCTCGGAACCCCGTCCGGCGACGTGCTGGTTTTCGACGGCGGGCGAGAGGACGGCGGCGCCACCGTCGGCGGTGCGACCATGCTGGCCTCCGGGGACGGCTACGAGCTTTGGTCCGAGACCGGCTATTCTTGGGGCACGGGATGGTCCCAGGAGGTCTACGATGGCTACGACGAATACGGAAATCCCATCTGGGTTGGCACGCAGACGTGGGGTTCGAGCGCCTCGCACTGCCTGCGGGACGCAGCGGTCGACCGGGCGGGGAACGTCTGGCTGGCGTGGGAGGGCGGGGACAGCTCCAGCGCCAGCGGGCCGCTGGAGAATTACTCCTACTCCAACTCGTACCACAACGTCGGCAGGCGAGGCGGGGACTTCGTGGACCTGGGCCACCCGTTCTCGATGTGCGCCGACGCCGCCGGCGACATCCACGCGATGGGCCAGGTCGACGGCGGGCTGCGGGACGTGCGCTTCGACGGGCAGACTGGGGCGCAGGAGGCCGACTCGCGGGTGATGGGCGCCGCGGGCGACCTGCTCGCGGCGTCCCAGACCGCGCAGTCGCTGGTCGTCGCCGGCTCCGGTGGGATAGGCCAATTCTCGGATTGGGACATCAGCGTGTCGGTCGACGGGGTGGTGTCTGCGGGCTCCGGGATCCTCCTGGGCGACGGCACCGTCCTCGGCTCGGCCTCCGACATCGCCGCGCTCGGGCCGGTGCAATCGGGGGCGGGCGGGACGTACTTCGTGATGGGCAGCGTCGGGATCGGCACCGACGCGCCGGCCTACGGCCTGGACGTGGCAGGGACCGCCCGCGTCACGGGCCCGCTGACGTTGGGCGGGGCCCTCACGGTCGGCGGCGCGCTGAGCGCCGCGGGGGCCTCGGTCTCCGGGGACCTGGCGGTGGCCGGCAACCTGACGGTCACCAACAACCTGGCGGTGCTGGGCACCGCCGACCTGGCGCGGGTGCCGGCCCGCGGCGACGTGCCCATGGGCGCCTTCACCAACGGCCCGGCGCAGTGACTTCTCACACGAGATAACGGAGGAAACGGAGAGGGATCCCGTTTGAGCGACTACCCACAGAAGGCACCCAGAGAAGCGGGGGGGATGGCGGACCCTCCGTTACCTCGGTTTCCTTCTGTTGAAGAAGCCCAACCGTCGGGCGACGGTCCCGAGCGCAGGCGTCCCTTTAGCGTGTTCCGCATATTCCGCGGTTCCATCCGGCGGTTCTGTTCTCGCGCGGAGCCGCGGGGGCGCGGGGGTGCTAAGCGAATTCTACCGTTCGCGGCTGGGAGTTGGTTGTTGAGTATCGGTGGTGGGGCGCTGTTCTCGACCCGCCGCGCGCAGGTGCCGGACTGGTGGCTGGAGCGCGGCCTCGTGAGCACCAACGCGCCGGTTGCCACCAATGACTTCGCGCCAGGCAACCTCGGCCAGCTCAAGCACGCCGCCTGGGTCGCGGCGCAGGAGCTGGAGGCCGCGCTGCCCGGCGGCGCGGGCGGCAACGTGCTGGCCATGGTGGCGGCTTGGACCAACGGCACCGCCGGCGCCGACGACTACGCGCCCCTGAACCTCGGCCAGCTCAAGGCCACCGCGAAGCCCTTCTACGACCGGATCATCGCCTCCGGGGGCTGGACCAACGGCTACCCGTGGACGACCAACACGGTCGCCGACGACGAGGACTTCGCGCCGGCCAACCTCGGACAGCTCAAGTAT
This sequence comes from Verrucomicrobiia bacterium, assembly GCA_020847615.1. Lineage (GTDB taxonomy): Bacteria > Verrucomicrobiota > Verrucomicrobiia > JADLBR01 > JADLBR01 > JADLBR01. The sequence goes on along the minus strand of JADLBR010000359.1, from coordinate 8,320 downwards.
GCCTTTGCGTTCGATTCCGCGTCCTTCGACACAGACAGCGACGGCATGGCGGACTGGTGGGAGAATCAAATAATCGATGCGGCCCAGAATGATGCGGATCCGTCGAACGATCACATACAGGCCATCGGCGATGTAATGCCGAATCAAGACTTCGACCTCGATGGAATAACAAATGTCGAGGAATGGCAGACGGGCGGCGACCCCATCGATCAGGCTGACGCTGGCTCAAGTGTGCTCTATGTCGATGATAACGTCGCCGGTTCGGGGACGGGTACCTATGCGGATCCCTATCCTACCATCCAAGCGGCCATTGACGCGGCCCCTGCCGGGTTCGCTCAGAAGCGAGTAATCGTGCTTCCGGGAACCTACTGCGGCGCAGGCAACACAAACCTCACTTTTGGTTCCAAGGCCCTGGTCGTCCGGGGCATGGGCGACGCCGATCAGGTCATTATCGATTGCGGGCAGAGTGGCCGCGCATTCCATTTCGCCGGCGACGTCACAAACTCGGCGATCCAGGGCGTGACCATCCGTGGAGGCGCGAGCGGTGGCGAGGACGGCGCGGCGGTGCTCTTTGAAGCGTCAGTCGGGGGATTTGCCATCGAGAATTGCGTCTTTGATGGTTGCGATGCGGGTGAAGGCAACGGCGGCGCGATCGCTCTGGCCGGGGGCTCCGGGGTGGACCTCCATGTGACGCGCAGCCTTTTTGTGCGCAATCGGGCGGCGCAGGGCGCGGCGGTGTGCCTTGCGCCGTACACAAACTTCGCGGTGTTGATCGAGAACTGCCGGATCGAGGAAAACTCAAGCGAGGGAGGCATCATCACGCTGGCGGATGCCTCGCCGACCCAGACGTCGATTCGCATCGTGAACAATACCTTCATCAACAACGCCGCTCCCGCTGGGACATTGGTCGTCGGCGCCGGAACCGCGCCCGGAGTGGCGAACAACATTATCGCTCATAACAGCGCTGGGATTGTGGAGGCGGACGGCGGAGGTGCCGGCTATAAGCACAATTGCGTATACAATCCAGTGGGCGCTGACTACACGGGTCCCGGGGAACCCCTCGCGGAAAATGAAAACATCCTGGTGGATCCAAAGATCGTATCGAAGCAGTACAGCCAAACGATGCTCAACCCTGACTCCCCCTGCATCGACGCTGGAGACCCGATCTCCACCGAGTCGAACACCGATTACGCCGGCGAGCCGAGAATTCAGATCGCATCGGTCGATATCGGTGCGTATGAGCGCGTGGATGGCGCACCCCCTCCCTCTGGACCCACACGTATCTATGTGGCGACGGATGGAAACGATTCCAACGGCGGTGGCACTTGGACAACGGCCAAGCTGACGCTTCAGGCGGCCGTGAATGAGATCGCAACCCATCCGGACGGAATCGAAATCTGGATCAAGGCAGGTACGTACGAGCAGAATGTCAATATATCGGAGGGGAGGATCGGGATCTACGGCGGATTCCTTGGCAACGAGCTGGCACTAGACGAGCGGAAGATCGAGCAAAATCCTACGATCTTCGATGGCCAGGGCTCGGGCGTCATCTTCAATGTGTGCGTGGGTGTCGGAGCGAACGGTCCGACCATCGACGGGGTCGAGTTTCGTAACGCTCACAAGGCAATGGTCGTGAGTGGCGGATCCGCCGTCTTGAAGAGGTGCAAGGTTTACAGATGCGTGGATCCCTCATCGGCGCAGAATCCGCGCGTGGATTTGTTCGCGATCGAGGTGGTGAACGCGGGTCATGACCGTTGGCATGCGTCGGGCCTCGGATCCGTCGCTGAAGTCTACGACTGCGACATTTCCGACAATGACGTGGGCGGCATCTTTGTCGGGGCGGATTGTACCGCCCACGTGCAGGACACACGAATCGCAGGGAATTGCGGGATCTACGGAGCCGGAATCTGTGCCCAGGGGCGGAATGCATACATCAGAGTGGAACGATGCCTGATCGATGGGAATGCGGCGACTTTTTGCGGCGGCGGCATCTTCGTCGAAGAGGGAGCCTGCGCCATAACCAACACGCGAATCGTTCGTAACCATGTGGATCGGAGCGTGAAGTCGCACATCCCTGAATTACCAAACGGCAACTGGGGCGTGGGCGACCTGTCGTTAGTGGTGGCAGCCGGCGGCTACTGCGGTGGCGGAATTGCGTTTCATGGCGATTCGACAAAGGTGCAATATGGACCACAGCCGCCCGCGCCGTATATGTGGCCCGAGCGACACAGGAACGTTTCCAGCGTGGACCATTGCACGATTGCTGACAACGTTGCCAATAAGGGAGGTGGCATATTTGGCGACCAAATATTTCCTGGCACCGATATAGATGGTTGGCAATGGCGGTACTTCTATCCTGTGGAGGAGTTACCGGAAGACATGAAGCTAACGGTGTGGAACTCCATCTTGTGGGGCAACGAGTCATCCGATGGAATTCAGATAGCCGCGAAGGACTTTGTTTTTACTCATGCGTGTTGCGTGCAAGGGGGTGGTGGCGACATCGCAGGGGATCCGACATTGACACGGAACGAATACCGCTTGGCAGTTGGGTCTAGCTGCATTAACGCCGGGACCTACGGGTGCGGCTATTCCCGCCTGCAGCGGCACGGCACCGCCGCAGGCAGTTATGACTGGTGGGATTGGCGCCGCGACATGGATGGGGAAGAGCGACCCTATTGGCCCGATTTTCCAATTTGGCGACTTCGCTGCGACGTGGGATCGGACGAGTTCGTGGATACGGAGATGGTGTGGGAAGATCGGGATGGCGATGGCTTTATCGATGAAGGGGACGGCCTGGCTGATGTGTGGGAAATGCAGATCGTCAATCACGATCCCAACGATGTCTTTGGGTCAATCGCTGACGTGCTCCCCACGGGGGATTTCGACCAGGACGGCTTGTTGGACGTCGACGAGTATCGGTATGGAGCCGACCCACGGACGCCCGATACTGACGGCGACAAGATCCTTGATGCATACGAGGTTGCCAACGATTTGAACCCTGCCGCTCCTGACGACCCCTTTTCTGACCCGGATGGGGATCTCCTGGTGCTCATTCAGGAGCAGGCGTTTGGCACATCCGAGCGAGACACGGATGCCGACGATGACGGGTGGTCGGATTACTACGAGTATTTCTCCGGAACCGATCCCCACGTGCGCGACAGCGATAGCGATGGCACCGAGGACTTCGACGAGGACTGCGACGGGGACGGCCTCACGAACCAGATCGAGGTCGTGAGTCACCACACCGACCCCCTGGATACGGACACCGATCTGGACGGGCTCAGCGATCCGGAAGAAGTCTCGCGGGGCCTCAACCCGCTGGATCACAACGACGCTGGCATCGACGCGGACGGTGACGGGCTCACCACGACAACCGAAATCCGCCTCGGCTGCGACCCAACCCGGCCGGACACGGACGGTGACGGCATCGTCGATGGCGTCGAGGTTGCCGTGGGACTCAATCCCCTTTTGCAGGATTCCGACGGCGATCTCACGCCCGATATCCTGGAGGACACCGACGGCGACGGATTGACCAACGAGCAAGAGTTAACCCTGGGTACCGACATGGGAGACCCCGATACCGACGACGATGGCATCCCCGATGGCTCGGATCCCGATCCGCTGACGCCATGACCGCACGCTCCATTTATACTGCCCCCTCGGGATCGCGACGGCCCTCACCGACCGCTGCGGGCGACCGCATCCCAAGGGAGCGATATGCCCACCGGTGGCAGACCAAGCTCCGCATCTTCATCGCTATCTTGTGCGCTGCCAACCTGAGCCCCTCTCCCGCCCAGGAGGTGCGCCTTGAGTATGTCGAGCGTTCCTGTCAATACTATTTCGACTATTGGTATTGGGACGGACAGTTTGAGGGCCATTGCTGGTTTCCTCCCTGGGATGGATTCCAGGAGCACCTTTGGGATGATTTGCCAAAATCCAGCTTGAACGACTGGCTGAACTGGCTGTTGCCCTTCCCGGAAAACCCTCGTGGGATCGCGACCAGCGCTAGCCTCGGTGCCTTCGCACAACTCGAATCCGGATTCTTTTCGTCATGGTCGTATGACATCTATCCTGAGGATTTCAGCTTGCATGAGGGCCGTTCTCACTTTCGCATTTGGGCAGCGACCGAACGCCCGGCCCGTGCCCCGATCACCGTAAAACTCATTCGCTGCGACCGATCGTTGGATGGCATGATCGAATATTATACCAAGATCATCGAAGAGAAAATGGAGCTCGTGACGTTAACGATACCGATTGGAGCGACTCGATCGGCCCCTTACGACATCATCGGAGATCCGGTTTGCACTCATCTGACGCCCTCGCCCTGGGGCGGCGCCTGGGAGATGGTTTACGTCAGCCTGATCCCGGTGCCGCCTATCGAACTCGCGGTCGACGCCGATCGCGACGGCGAAATCCTGTTCGGTCCGGACGGCGACACCACCACCGAGCAACAACCCTGCGTCTTCTGGGTCAACAGCGACTTCGATCGGGATAATGTCGAGCAGGGCAGCGGGACCCCGGACTGGCAGGACGGGCTCATCCAGTGCGCCCGCGACCTCGAAGATTTCACTCGCATCCAGATTTCCATCGGAGGACTCCGCGAGATGTTCGCCGATGGGGAAATCCTGCTCGGTTTCGAATGGACACCGGTGGCCGGCAATCCCGCGATCCAGTTCTATCCGCAGCGCGACGAGAGCGGCGAGGACGGCTATTTGAAGAACCCGCAGGACGCCGCCGATCAGATCGATCCGGCGTATCGCCAGGCGCTCCAGTCGCCGTCCGGCGGCACCGTCATCGCACCCGGCCCCGCCGTCGCCCTGCCCGACGCGACATCGCCCGACTGCTTCCCCGAGTTCGAAACCACCGGCCTCATCCCCCTCCTCTTCGAGGCCTGCGGCGAAGGCAAAGGCCTCCTCACCCTCACCCTCCATGACCAGGACGGCAACAAAATCGGCGACGGCCCCGGCGTGTGGCTCGACCTCAAACATGTGCGCAAGATGTACCAGCGCGCCGAAGCCACCCCGACCGACGGCTTTCCCCCGCCATACGATTCAAGCGGCGAACCCCAAATCCCGACTGTCGGATTCCAGATCGTCAACTCGGGCGGCCACCCATTCGTCCCCCCGCCCGACGAGGAGTCCAGGGCCCTCATTTTCGTTCACGGTTGGGACATGACTCTGGACGATTACCACAGTTTCAGCGACACGATGTTCAAGCGGCTCTGGCACCAAGGGTACAAAGGCCGCTTCTGCGCCTTCCGCTGGCCCACGATCTCGGGCGGGCTCATGGACCACTACAACACCAGCGAGCACCGCGCCTGGAAATACGGCCCCGCGCTTGCCGCCTATGTCGCTACCCAACCCGGCTACTACGCAAAGAACATTGCCGCCCACAGCATGGGCAACATTGTCGCGGGCGCCGCCTTGCTATCCGGGATGCAGATCAATAACTACGCCCTAATGCAGGCCGCCGCCCCCGCCGGTTGCTACGACGCCAGCGAGGCGGTCAACACCTACCAGCGCTTTCTCACCGCGGAAGCCTCGAGCCCGACGCCCGACTGGGCGGACGACAGGGGCTACCGGGCGCGATTGGGCGGAGTGGCCGGCAACCTGATAAATTTTTACAATGCCGATGACTACGCGCTTGTCAGTGGCCCGGTCAATTGGGAATTGAATCAAATAGCTTGCAAACCGAACGTCATCGAACGGACCCTATTCGGCGCGCCGAAGCGCTGGTATGGGTGGTACCCGCAAGGCTTCCCGGATCCGGCCCTGGCTAACAGGGGTTGGTACAACGACATCGATCCTGTAACCGAGCGGTGGGTCCACGACCATCACGAATCGATGTCCTTTATCGCCCGCCCGCATTCCCAGGCGGTCGGGGCGCGGGCAATTCAAGGTTGCGCGGTCGATTCCAGCATCAATGTGGGTCCGGGTTCTATCCATGGCTTTGGCCGAGACAAATCAGACCACAGCGCCCAGTTCAAAAGATCAATTCAGCAGGTTGATGATTTCTACACCCAACTCTTCGACATCGTGAAATGAAACAGGTTTTAAAGAAGTTGCTGACAATCGGCATCTCAGCGCTGATTATTCTTGGCGTGCTCGCATGGCTGTCCTTTCGCGGGGGTCCGGTGGCGGAGAATGTCATTGGTGGTGTGCGTCTGTTGGAGGAGTCTCCGAAGGCTATCGATCTCGTTGCCTCTAAATCGCGAGAACAAACGGCCACACGTATTCTTCAGCCGCCAGAGCGCCCCTACGAGGGGCTTTCCGATCCCCGGTGGGAATGGTGGAAGGAAATGGAACGGAAGGATCTGAAGTTTCAATTTAAGATGGCGGTGGATTTTCATGGGAAGTTCGTTGATCAAGATGACGAGCCTGTGGAAGGTGCGGCAGTTTCCATGACTTGGACCGACCTCAGCGCCACGGGCACATCGAAAGAGACGGCTCTGACGGATCGAAATGGACTATTTGGCCTTACCGGGCGACGTGGGAAGAGTCTTGGGGTCGATTCGATTCGAAAAGATGGCTACTACATGGCACGAGGGGGTGTTAGATTCAGTTTCGAATACGCGGCGTTTTTCGATCAACGGTATCACCATCCTGATCCGAACAACCCCGTGATCTTTCGTCTCCAAAAGAAGGGCACGCCGGAACCCCTGATAGTCCGGGAGCAGGAGCGTCCGGCGGCGGCGGGACAAACTGCGAGCTTTCCGATCGGCGAAGGTGCGACGGTCGGGGTCGAGTTATTGGCCAAGGGCAGGCTGGGGGATAAGGAGTGGCGGGCCCGAATCAGCGTTCCCGGGGGCGGTATCCAGGTGACCGACGAGGAGTTCCCATTTTTGGCTCCCGAATCGGGTTACCAGCCATCGTTGGTTGTGGATCACGAGACGCCGAAGCCGCCGGCCTGGGTCGAACTCTACGAGGGCGGTGTCTTTTTCGTGCGGACTCCACAGGGTTTCGGTCGAGTGGAACTAAAGATGATCGCCGGCAAAGACTGGATGCGTCTTACCAGCCACCTAAATCCTTCTGAATCTCGAAACTTGGAGTGTCCCGCCAAGGGGTCATCCCGCCAAGGGGTCAGCCCTGAATGGCGCTAAGTTAAGCAAATTGTGGTGATGGGGATTTCGGGCGGTTGCGGTGGGAAGGGACGCACATGAGGCGTCTGGGTTGGGTGAGCAGGTGGTAGTTTTTGGGGCGTCGTTTTCGGGCGCGGGGTTCGGCGCGGCCGGCTCGAAGCGGGACGGGATCGCCGGCGATGGTTTGGAGCAACGCCTCCAGGAGCTTGGCTTGTCGGCGCGGGCGATCGGAGGCGGCGTGGATGGCATCGGCGAAGTGGTGGAGGCTGTCGAGGCTGCCCTTGAAGGAGATCCGCTCCAGGGCGACACCGGCGGTGGCCGCGGCGCGCTGCATGAGCGCGCGCACCAGATTGTAGGCGATCTGGTGCATGAGCAACTCCTTGCGGATCATTTTCGGGGTGAGGCATCGCAACACGTCAAGGCCCAGGAGGATCTTGATCTGGCGGAAGTGAAGCTCCACGCCCCAGCGGCGGAAGTACAGATCGGCAAGTTCCTCGCGAGGGTAGAGACGCGCGTCCAAGAGCGAGGTGACCAGCACCACCTCGCGGGAACGAAATCCCGATTCGGCGATGCGGTAGCGGATCATGCGCAAGCTCAGGCTCTCGGGCAACGCGGCGAATTCTTCGGGGCTTTGGGCGCGGGGGCGCTGGGCGGGTTTGTTCCAGACCACCAGCCGGTCGCCTTTGCCCAGGCGGCGGCCGCGGCGAAAGTCCGCCGGGCGGGCCTGGTGGAGGCGCAGCACCACGTCGATGCCGCGGTGGCGCAACTGGCAGATATCGAAGAACGAACAAAAGCCCCGGTCGGCGAGCAGGACGTCCCCGGGTGCCAGCAGTCGCCAGAGCGTCCGGGCCAGGACCACCTCGTGGGTGCGCCAGGCGCCATGGGCCACGCGCAACATGGCGCCGCTGGCCAGTGAGAATATCCCCACCAGTTTCAGCAAAGGAAAACCGCAGCCGGGTTTCTGGCTCTTGGGCTGGGGCCATGCTTGCTGGTTGGCCGGGGTGTCGGGCATCGAGACGGTGGTGCCGTCGATGATTTTAACCTCGCGGTTCTTCCATCGCTGGTGGTCACAAACCTTCTTCTCCAGATGCTCGGCGAGATGCTCGTTGATCTGCAACAGTAACTGGGGTCAGAGCTTATAATCTACACTCGCGGGCGTCTGGCTTGGCGGCGGCCCTGGCGGCCTCGACATCGCGCGCGATCTGGGTCTTGAGGGCCGGGAGGTCGGGAAAGCGCGTCTCT
>JADLBR010000358.1 GCA_020847615.1 Verrucomicrobiia bacterium | reverse complement strand
CGGGAACGTACGATGGGTCCGGGTCCGCCTCGCCCGGCTTCAGCTTGCGCATCGTGCCGACCTTGCCGCCGTGGGCCGTGGCCAGCAGCCCCTGCGCGCCACCGATGCAGAGCATTGGGGCGCGGCATTCCCTCAGCAGCGCGAAGAGGCGCCCGTCATCCTCCGCGCTGGTGCGCCGATTCCGCCCGTAGACCACGACCGCCTTGACGCAGGGTCGGGCGAGATCCTCCGGCGACAGCATCGACGCGTGAGCCAGGAGGCAGGGCAACCCCGACGTCTCCAGCTCGATGCAGAGCCGGACCCGCTCCAGCGCAAGGTACTTCGGCGCGCGATCCCTCAGGTCCTTCCTCCGATCATCCGGGTGCTCGGTGTCGATCAGGCAGACCACCTCGTGTGCCGCCGTGCGAAGCGCGGCCACGCCGGGATACATCGATTCCAGCGACCGGGGCCCCTGCGCCTCCTGGGCCCGGACCCCCGGTGCCAGCAGGAACCACAGGATCAGCCAGGCTGATAGCGATGCTCCGCCCCCCGCCAGGGGGCACCGCCAGATCGCACGTCGGCCATCTGGTCGCCGATGGGCCGCCGCCCTCAGCCCGCGCCCCCACGGTCTGGCGACCGTGGCCACACCCGGAATTCTTGACTTATCCATGCCAAGAGATCGTCAGCCATAAGTATGGCACGATGGACGCCGATAGGCGAGCACGTTCACGGTCCCGGGACGCAGGCAACCGATTCATGCGCGTCGCGGCACCGCAAGGCCCTCCTTGAGAAAGCGCACTCTCGTCCTATTCCCCGTTCCCAAATTCTCGCCATGACTGTGCGCGGGGCCGCAAATACGGGCGCGTCAGCGTCTCGCGTCGACGGCGCGCACGTGCGCGTAGTCCAAAATCAGGGAGTCGCTCGTGATCAAGTGGCACTCGTGGACGCGGGCAGTGGCGATGAGCAGGCGATCGGCGGGATCGCGATGGAGCGGTTCGGGAAGCCGGTACGCCTCGACTGCGACGGCATCATCGATGGGCAGGCGTTCCGCGCCAAGCGTCTCGGCGGCCGTGGCCAACCACGTCTCAAGCGGGACCATCAGGCGCAGGCGCCCGACCCAGATCAATCGCGCGATCTCCAGGGCGGAGGCCGCGCTGATCCACCGCGGGTTCGCCCGCGCCGCTTTCAGAAGCGATCGCGCCCGCTCCCCAAGTTTTTCCGGCTGCTGCTGCGACCAGATGAGCGCGCCGGTGTCCAGAAGCAGGCGCATCAGGGACCGTTCCCTCGGCCATCGCCCTCCGCCCAATCATCCGCAAATGGGAGCACCGCGACCCCCGTGTCCTCGATGATCGCCCCGCTCTGTGTCCCCAGCCTGACCCCGGCCCGAGCCGCCGCCGGACGTCGCACCTCCGCAAGCGGCGCGCCCCGCAAAGTAACCAGCAACGGCTCGCCGCTCCGGCGTACCCCCTTCAGTGCCCCGATGCACTTGGCTTTGAATTCGGAGACCAGCATCGTCTTCATGGCCTAAACGTACCAGGTCATATGACTTGGTCAAGTGGCCGGAGTCGGCGGCCCTGGCCCGACCTCACATATGTTCGACGATATTCTCGCCGAACTCCGAGCACTTGATCTCGGTGGCGCCGTCCATGAGGCGGGCGAAGTCGTAGGTGACCCTTTTCGACGCGATGGCGCCATCGAGGCCCTTGAGGATGAGGTCGGCGGCCTCGTTCCATCCCATGTAGCGGAACATCATCTCGCCGCTGAGGATGACGGAGCCGGGGTTGACGCGGTCCTGGTTGGCGTACTTGGGCGCGGTGCCGTGGGTGGCCTCGAACACGGCGTGGCCGGTGACGTAGTTGATGTTGCCGCCGGGGGCGATGCCGATGCCGCCGACCTGCGCGGCCAGCGCGTCGGAGAGGTAGTCGCCGTTGAGGTTGAGGGTGGCGATCACGTCAAAGTCCTCGGGGCGGGTGAGCACCTGCTGGAGGGTGATGTCGGCGATGGCGTCCTTGATCACGAGGCCGGCGCCGGGCTTGCCCTCGGGGATGCGGCACCATGGGCCGCCGTCGATCTCGACCGCGCCGAAGACCTCTTTGGCCAACTGGTAGCCCCAGTCGCGGAAGCCGCCCTCGGTGAACTTCATGATGTTGCCCTTGTGCACGAGGGTGACGCTCTTGCGCTTCTCGCGGATGGCGTACTCGATGGCCGAGTAGATCAACCGCTGGCTGCCCTGTTTGCTGACGGGCTTGATGCCGATGCCGACCTGCAGGGTCTCGTCGGTACCATGCCCGAGCAGCGCGCGCCATCCGGCGACCTTCTCCGCGCTGCCGAATCGGACCTTCTCGAAGGCCTTCGGGAATTCCTTCGCGAGGAAATCGAGCACCTTTTTGGCCTCGGTGGTCCCGGCGGCGTACTCTATGCCGGCGTAGATGTCCTCGGTGTTCTCGCGGAAGATCACCATGTCCACCTTCTCCGGGCGCTTGACGGGGGAGGGGACGCCCGCGAAGTGGCGCACGGGGCGCAGGCAGACGTAGAGGTCCAGCATCTGGCGCAGGGCCACGTTGAGCGAGCGGATCCCGCCGCCGACGGGCGTGGTGAGCGGCCCCTTGATGCCCACGAGGAACTCCTGGAACGCCGCCACGGTGTCGTCGGGCAACCACGTCTGGAACCTGTCGAACGCGGCCTGTCCGGCGAAGACCTCGAACCACGAGACCTTGCGCTTGCCGCCGTAGGCCTTCTGGATCGCCGCGTCAAAGACGCGCTCGCCCGCGCGCCAGATATCGGGTCCCGTGCCGTCCCCGCGGATGAACGGGATCACGGGATCGTTGGGCACTTGAAGGCGGCCATCGCGGATCGCGATCCTGCCGCCCTTCGGGGGGGTGACGTCTTTGAATGCCATAAGGGAAACTGCTTGTTAATCGCAGAATGTTGGGCGGGCAAGCCAATTGCGAGGGCCGCCAAGATCGTCTTTTCATTTCTCCGGGCGTCGGGTAGGATGGGGAAGCCTTGCAGGCATGACGCGGAGGTGAGACATGGCGCGGATCTTCATCGGCATCGATAGCGGCACCCAGAGCACCAAGGCCCTGGTCGTTGATGGCGACACGGGCAGGGTCCGGGCCGCGGCGAGCCAGGCGTACGGGCTCATCGGCGGGTTGCCCCACGGCGCCAAGGAGCAGGACCCCGAGGTGTGGATCGACGCGACGCGCAAGTCGGTGCGCGCGGCGATGCGCAAGGCCAAGGTGCGCCCGACCGACGTGCTGGGCATCGGCGTCTCGGGCCAGCAGCACGGCTTCGTGCCGCTGGACGAGGCCGGCAAAGTCATCCGCCCCGCCAAGCTGTGGTGCGACACGAGCACCGCGGCGCAGTGCGAGCAGCTGATCCGCAAGCTCGGCGGCCTCCAGCGGGTCATCGAGTTGACGGGCAACGCCATCCCCCCCGGCTTCACGGCGTCCAAGATCCTCTGGCTCAAGCAGGCCGAGCCCAAGAGCTTCGGGCGGCTGGCGACGGTGCTGCTCCCGCACGACTACATCAATTTCTGGCTCACGGGCGCGCGCTCGATGGAGTACGGCGACGCCTCGGGCACCGCGCTCCTCGACGTCAAGACGCGGCGCTGGAGCGAGACGGTGCTCGCGGCGATCGACCCGGAGCTGGCGTCGAAGCTGCCCCCGCTGCGGGGCTCCGACCAGCCCGCGGGCAAGGTGCGCCCCGAGGCGGCCCGCCAGCTCGGCATCGCCCCCGGAGCCGTGGTCTCCGCGGGCGGCGGCGACAACATGATGGGCGCCATCGGCACCGGCAACACCCGCCCCGGGATCGTGACGGCGAGCTTCGGCACCTCGGGCACCATCTACGGCTACAGCGCGCGCCCGGTGATCGACCCCGAGGGCGAGATCGCGGCCTTCTGCGACAGCACCGGCGGCTGGCTGCCGCTGCTCTGCACCATGAACGTGACCGTCGCCACCGAGCTGGTGAAGAGGCTCTTCTCGGTCGATAACGACAAGCTGCGCGGGCTTGTGAAGCAGTCGCCGCCCGGCGCCGACGGTCTGCTGCTGGTGCCCTACTTCGAGGGGGAGCGCACCCCCAACGTCCCCAACGGCACCGGCATCTTCTTCGGGCTGCGCGACGCCACGTTCACGAAAGCCCACATGGCGCGCGCGGCCATGGAGGGCGTCACCCTCGGCATGAACTACGGCCTCAATCGCCTCTGCGCCCTTGGGCTGCGCCCCAAGGAGATCCGCATCACCGGCGGCGGGTCCAACGACCCGGAATGGCGCCAGATCATGGCCGACGTCTTCGCGACCCCGGTCGTCGCGATGCAGACGTCCGAGGGGGCGGCCTACGGCGCCGCGCTCCAGGCCAAGTGGTGCTGGCACCTCGGGCGCGGCGAGCGCGTGCGCATCAGCGCCATCACCGACGAGTTCGTGAAGGTCGACAACGGCTCGCGCGTCGAGCCGCGGCGCGACGCGGTGAAGATCTACAAGGAGCTCCAGCACATCCAGGATGGCTTCAGGGGCGCGTGCCGCGACGCCTTCGCGCTCCACGCGCGGCTGCGCGACGCGCTCTGAGAAAAGGCTTGCCGGCCCCACGGCGCGCCGCGAGTTTCTCCGACCCGATGAATCATGAGGATCTCGTGGCAACAGACCCGCGCCGCCCTCGCGGCTGACTGGAGGGCGGGCGCGAGCGAAATCCGGGACCTGCTGCGATCCCGGGATCTCCATCTCGCCCTCTGGCTGTGCGTGCCCGCGCTCATCCTCGGCGCCGCCCTGCGCGCGCACTTCTGCCTCGAGGCCCCCTACGGCTTTTTCCTCAGCGACACGAGGGACTTCATCGACGCGGCCAGAAATTTCCTAAAGGGCCCGCTGGGCGTCTTCGGCGGGGACAGCAGGACGTTTCTGGCGCCCGTCCTCTACTCGGTGCCGGTCGCCCTGGGGGCACCCCTGCTGCGCGTGGTGCCGTGGGGCCAGCACGCCATCGGCCTGGCGATGATCGTGCTGGCGGGGCTGCTCTGCGCCGCGTGGCTGCGGCGCTGGAGGCTCTGGATCGTGCCGGTGACGCTGCTCGCGGCGGCGCACCCGACCGTGCTCTGGTACGAGCACATGGCGCTGCCCGAATCGATGTTCGTGGCCCTGGCGGTCGCGACGGCCGCGGCGGTGGCCCTCTTCCTCCGCTGGCCCTCGTCGGCCACGTTCTCGGTGCTGATGGCATCGGTGTTCCTCGCCGCCGGGGCGCGGCAGGAGGGCTTTCTCTTCGCGCTGGCCCCGGCCGTCGCCGCGACCGTCGCGTTCCGCCGCGACGCCCGGCGCATGGCCGCGTACCTCCTCGCCTGCGCCGCCTTCATCGCGCTCACCACGCGCGCCTCCCGGACGACGCAGGGTGGCCAGATGCTGCTGACTTCCCTGATCCACCTGGCCCCGGACAGGCTCTTTCTGACGCCAGATTACTCCGCGCGCGCGGTCGCGCTGCGCGAACGGTTCGGGCCCCAGTGGCCCATGTATCCCGCCAAGCACAACAAGTCGCGCGACATCATCGTTGACGACATGGCGTCGTTCCTGCGCGATGGGCGCGGTCTCTCGGAAACGGACCAGCGGCTGACCAACAATGCCGCCTGCAAATGGGTGGCCCTCGAGATCGCGGTCAGGCGATGGTGGGCCCTGCCGCGAATCGCCTACAACAAGTGGCGGGCCACCCATCTGGAGCCTCCCTCGCCGCCCTTCGGCGGCGAGTGGCCAGCGCAGTATGCCCTCAAGAAGTCCTTCGGGGAGGAGGATTCCAAGGAGCGCAAGTACCTGCGGCGACTGTTCGGGCGATCCTACGATGCGGCCGACGCCTTTGAGCGCGACCTGCGGGAGGTCTACTACCGCGATGGCCGCCAGGTCCTCTTGCGCGCCTGGCAGGAGTGGTTCATCCCGAGGAGCCTCTGGCCCCACGATCCGGCCAACGTGCCGCTGGAAGGTCCCGGGGAGATCAAGCAGCAGATGCCCCGGCTCCCGTGGCTGTATCCCCTTGGGCTGGCGGGGTTGCTGTGCGCGGCCCTCGCCGCCGATCGGCCCCGCAGGGCGTCGATCCTCACTTGGCTGTCGATGCTTCTCGTGGTGGCGTTCGTGGTGGGACTCGTGGGCAGCCTGCGCTCGCGGTATCGGCTGACATTCGAGCCGTACTGGTACATCGGATTGGCGGGACTGTGCGACGCCGGCCTGGCGCTGGCACTGGCGGCATGGCGGAACCTGCGCGCCGGCGGTCGCGCGCGGGGCCAGGGCGGATGACCCACCGGCGCCCGTGCCGTCGGCCCCCGATCCCCTGCCCCGGACGCCGCTGATTGCTTTTTGCTTGCGGCGACTTCGGGGCACCCGTACGTCTTCGGGCAATGAGGGTTGGCGAGGAGAGCGGGCACACGAACGCCCCGGTTGCCGGGGTGCGGTCGTTCCTGCGCGACGCCCTGATCTGGTGCGTGCCGTCCCTCGCCGCGGGACTCCTTGTCCGTGCGCTCCTCCTGGCCTACAGGCCATACGCGTACTGGAGCGACGATTCGATCTCCTACGGGGCCTTCGCGCGGTCGGTGCTGGAGGAGGGCGAGTGGTCGATGGATCCCAAGAGGCGCTGGCTCTATCCGGTGTGGGTCCTGGCGACCCGCCTGCTGCCGGGGCCGGATCTGGTCTGGCTCGGTTGGCTGCAGCAGGCGCTGGGCCTCGCCGCGCTCATCGGGCTGGCTTGCGCGATCCGCGCCTCGCTCGCTCACTGGCGACCGATCCTGCCCGTCCTGACGCTCTGGCTGGCGCTCCATCCGGCACCCCTGCACTACGGCAGCACGGTGCTGGCTGAGTCGCTCCTGCTCCCGTGCATCCTGCTCGCCCTGGGGGCGTGGGCGCTCTGGGTGTCGGGCGACCGGTGGGCGGGTCCGGCGGGCTGGGCATTCGTCGCCACCTTCGCGGCCTTTCTGCTGCTGAAGCCGTCGTCGCGCTTCGCGCTGCCGGGCGCCGCCGTCGCCCTCTGGATGGTATCGCGGCGCGCGCGGCTCCGCCCGCTCCAGTGGGCCGCCCTCGTCCCGTGCCTGTTGCTCCTGGGACCGATGGGATCCCGCGAGATGGGCAAGTGGCTCATGCTCACCTCCTCGTTCCCGCTCGTCCGCATCGACACGGGGCGCTTGGCCCCGCTGAAACAGGAGATAGCGGACCTCGTCACCAGGGCGCGTCAATCCATCGATTCGTACTACATCATGGACCGCGAACTCGGGGTCAAGGAATTCCTGGGTGACCCCTCGAAACAGGAGACCCGGCCCGAGTGGCGCGAGCTGGGCGAAAAGGCGAATCGCGAGAAACGCCTGGGGGCATATGGCGCCCTGGCCATCGAGGGCATCTTGGCGAGGCCAGACCTGATGGCATTCATCGCATTGCAGCGCGCCGTCGTCGCCTTCAGCCAGAATGAGCCCCTGGCCCAATTGCGGGCCGACTTCATGCCCACCAAAATTCGGGGCGAAGACTTCGCGCGTAACCTCGAACCGAAGTGGTTGCGCCAGACGCGGGGCCTGTTCGGGTTGCCGGCGTCCGGGCCCCCGCCAACGCAAGATTCGCTGTGCGCCAGGGTCAGTCGCGCGGGCAGGGGGTGGGCCGCCGATGCGGTGTGTGCGGTGGTGACGCCGGTGCTCGACTGGAGCAGGCTCTTCGGGCCGCCGGATGGCATGGACCGGCGTTTGTCGGTCTGGGATTTCCGGCCGACGCCGACGGGCTGGCTCGTGCTCATGGGCGGGGTCCTGTCGCTGGCGCTCCCGCGATATCGCGCCGTCGCGGGCGCCTGGGCATTGATCGCCGCGTCCTACATCGCGGGAGTCTACGCGGTTGGATCGGGTCATCCGCGGTTCTACCTGCCGGCTTTGCCGATGGTGGTGCTCGCCGCCGGGGTGACGGTGGATGCGGCCATCACGGCCATGGCGCTCGCCTGGCGGGGCCGGCGGCGGGGCACCCGGCCCGATGCTTCCGGGGCGAATGGGGGTTTCGGGCCATGAGCATCGCGGGGCATCGCGTCTCAATCTGGCACGCCGCGGCGGCGGCGATGGTGGCCATGGCCGCCAGTCTGCTTTTTCTACAGGAGCCCGGCCTGGGTGATGACATCCATTATTGGCGGCTGGCGCTGTGGCATCACACCGGCGAGGGCAAGGCCTGGGACACCGGTTTCCACTCTCTCCGCTGGCCCGTCTGGGGCGTGTGCTGGGCGCTGATGTTCGTCACGGGGCCGGGCCTGCCATCGTACTTTGGCGAGCCCGTTTTCTACATGGGCCTAGGCGCCCTCCTGTGTTTCGCGGTGGGCAGCGCGGCCGTGGGCCGGACGGTCGGGGGCTGGTGCTGCGCCATCGCATGGACATTCCAGCCCCTTCTGGATCCGGCGATGACGCGCCCGATGCCCGATCTTTCGGAGGGAGTCTGGATGGGCGCGGCATTCGTCGCCTGGCATGCCCTGATGACGGCCCGATCGGGCGCGCGGTCGGCCATCTGGGCCGCGGTGATGGGCCTGTGCCTCGCCATCGCCCAAGCCAACAGGATCACCGGGGTCTTCGTGATTCCCGTGCTCGCTATCCTGACCATCGTCGCCTTCCGCGCGCGCTTCGTCTGGTTGGTCGTCGCCGGTCTCTTTGCGCTCGCGTTCGTGTCGATTGAATGCGCCGTGTACCAGTGGCTCACGGGGGACTTCCTGCACAGTCTCCACGCCAACATGGGCGCCAAGGGGCGCAAGGGCACCGAAGAGCTGCCGCTCTGGACACTGCCCTTCCGCTTCATCGATTCCCTGTTCGAGGGCAACCTCCTCAAGGTGCCCTACATGGTGGCGGCGGCAGCCGGCGCGGCCTGGGCGTGGCGTGCGCGGAATCGCCTGGGGCTCCTGGTGGCGGGTTGGTTCGTACTGCTTTTCCTCGAGTACAGCTGCGGGCTCCAGAGCCTGAATCCGCCTCGCCCCCTGGTGCGCGATGGCGACCGGTTCCTTTCGAGCCTCGGCTTTCCCTTGAGCGTCCTGGGCGGCTTGGGCGCGATGGCGCTCGCGAGGTTCGCCGCCGCGCGTCACCCGCGGATGGCATCGGCATTCGACCGGGCGGGACGGCGGCCAGCCCTGGCGGGAATGCTGGCGATTCTCCTCCTGACGCTGGCGACCTCGCGCGACCTCTGGGACCTGGGTTTCGTGGGGCCCCTGCGCGATTACCTCGCCGGCGTCCAGCCCGGCACCAAGATCCTGAGCCACGAGGCCATGCGCGATATCGCCCGCCTGGTGTCGGGCCACAGGGCGACGTCGATCCGATGGCTAACGCCGCCCCTGGAGATCGACTCGAGCCCGGATCTCGATCTCGCCGCGTCGCGGGCCGACGGGATCTGGTACAATCGAAAAATCATCTGGACCTCGCGCCGCAAGGACCTCGAGCGGCAAGAACTGGAGACCCAGCCGCCGCTCCCCGCCTGCCTGCGCGAGCCTTTCCCAGACTGGCGCGTCGCCGCGGTCGTCTGCAAAGACAGGACCCCGGACCTCGTGTTCATGGAGCGGCGCGGCGCGGCGCCGCCGCCGGAGACGCTCGGGGCCGACGAACCCGACCTGGCCCGATGGCTGGGGGAATCCGCCTCCGGCTTCGAGTGGCGTCCGTCGGATGGCGGGGGGCGAAAGTGGACCGGGCCCGACCTGAAGGTCCCGGCCCACTGGCGCGGGCGGATCGCGCGCCTCGATCTCTGGGCCTCGGCCAACACCGTCGAGGCCGTCTCGGGCAGAATCCAGTTCGCCGATGCCGCGGGACGCATCGAGGACCACGTGATCAAACCCTACCTCTTTCCGAAAACGGGCCAGGACTTCTTCGCGTTTCCGATACCCGAGAACGCGGAGGCCTGCCGGCTCATCATCTACGTCTCACGGGAAGCCAAATGGGCGCGGCTGGAGCGCTTCCGTTTGACCCTGGAGCCCAAGGACGCCGGCCAGAGACGATGACGACCGAGGATCAGCGTCCCCGCGCCCCCCGCCCCCAGTCCCTGCGCGCGCGGCTGCTGTGGTTCGCCGTCGGCGGGGTGCTCGGGTACGCGCTTAACGCGGGCCCCTTCTATCTGATCGAGCGACATCTCGGGTGGCCGCCGTGGCTGGCCTATGCGGCGAGCCTGACGTTCCAGACGGTGATATTCTTCCTGTGGAATTACTTCGTCAATTTCAGGACCCCCGCATCGTGGGGACCGTGCGCGGGCCGCTATGTGGCCACGGTGATCGTCTTCTACGCCTCGAACTATGCGCTGGCCCAGCTTGGTTTCTGGGTGATGCCCGAGTGGCGGTACGTCGTCATCGCTCTGGTCCCGGCGATGTTGGCCGGCATCAAGTTCGGCCTGTACCACTGGTGGGTGTTCCCTAAAGGCGACGGATGATCTCCTCCGCGACGATGCGGTTGCCCAGATCCGTGAGGTGGACGTTGTCGAGGAAGATCATGGCATCCGTCATGTCGTCGCCGGATTCCTCCGAGAAACATGGCACCTCCTCATAACGCGCGTCAAACAGGCGCGACAGGTCGTGGAGGGGCAGGTCGCCGGCACCCGCGAACACCTCGCCCCTGAAAGCCGCCATGCCCTGGCGGCGCGGGCGCGGCACCCGGGTGGGCAGGCGCTCGTGAAGCGCGCGGACGGGCTGGAAGAACGCCAGGTGGCGGATCCCCGCCCCCCGGAGGAAGGCGGCCATGGAGTCCAGGCAGTCCAGATAGCGCCGCGCGATGGCGGCGGTCACCTCGGGAGGATACGCCCGATCGATATCCTCATCTTTCTCCGCGCGCGACCCCTGCAGCCACTCCCGGGTGCGAGGCAAGAATCTCTCAAATAGACCCTGTCTGGATCGCCTCGGGTTCCGGCTCCGGATGTCCCCCACCATGGCATAGAGTTTTTCGAACGACTCGGGAACGCCGGGTGGAAACCTGTCCAACCGGCGCGACTCGAAGCGCTTCAGGCCGATGCTGGCATCGTTGAAGCCATCGAAGGTGACCACGAGCGCCGGTCTCCAACCGTGCAACTCGAGGCAAAGCCGCGCGAGTTCCTGCGCGGAATTCCACGAGGGGACCCCGCAGTTGACGAAAAAATATCGCTCCTGCAGGCGATTCAGCCATCCGGTGATCGTCGTGTCATCCGAGGACGCGCCGTGGCCGAAGGCGGCAGACCCGCCGAGGAAGAACGCCAGCTCCCGGCCGCCGCGGGCCTCGGGTCCCGGGCCCCGAAAACCGCGCGAATCGACGGTCACGGTCTGGTTGTTAAGCCGGGCCCGCTGCCGCGTGTCATAGGGAAAAAAGAACAGGAAGTGAGGGTTTATGTGCTGTATCGTGCATGGCTCGTACCGGGCCTGGAGCTCCGTCCACTTGGGCCGGCGCTCCGCGCTCGCCCGCGCCCGCGCCCGCTCGCCCATCGCCAGGAACAGCTCGAGGCAACCGGCGGCCACCGCCAGCAGCGCGAAAAGCCACGCCGCCGCGATCGCGGCGCAACCGAGGAGGGGTACCTTCCGGAATCCCATCAGCGCATCTCCGCCTTGTTCGCCGCGGGCGCCAAGGGCGTTCGGGGCACCGGGATCTTCGCCGCGACACGCTCGGTGCCCTGGACGGACAGATGGCAGTGGTCGACATATATCGCGAACCCGGCCAGGAGACTGCCCTCCCGCTCCTGGTGCTCCCTGACGATGTCGGACAGATCGACCACCGCGAAACCGCGCGCCCGGGCGCAGTCCACGATCTCGCGGCGCGCATGAAAATAGCTCGCATCGACCTTGTTGCGCAGGATCTCGGGCATGGTCCGGTACACGTACGCCTGATAGACAAAAACGCGGTAACCGATCGCGCTCTGGTCGAGCATGTCGGCCAGCCGATCGGCGATGTCGCGGGGTTTCCATCCGGGCGCGAGATCGCCGAGATCGTTCTCGCAATGGACGTACACGACCCCCTTGACCCGATCGCCGAATTCGCGCAGGCAGGCGCCCAGCCGCTTCAGGTTCCCCTCCGCGTCGGAGCCCGGGACGCCGAGGTTCATGTAGCGGGCCGAAGGATCCCGGCGCTGCAGGCAGGAGGCGAGGGTCTGGTCGTCGCCGACCATCACGCCAAAGGCGACGCTGTCGCCCACCACCGCGACGATGTCGGGACGCTCGATGTTCGGCAACGTGACCCTGTCCCCCCGCGAATCGGTCCGGAATGAAGTCGGGCAGAAGGCGTAGCGCCGCAGGAATGCGTCGGCCCCGGCCGCGAGCTTCGGCTCGTCGTCCGCCCGGATTGAGAACGTCACCGGGTCCAGGGGGGAAAAGCACATGCTCCTGAGGAAACCGCACCGGATATCGAGGTCGGGCTTCAGGCACAGCCCCAGGGCGGGGTCGTCTCGGGTGACCCTGGCCTCCGGGGTGGCGAGTTCGTCAAAAGTGGTGCTCCCGAGGACGACGCCGCCCGCCTTGAGGGCGGGAAGCAGGGCGGCCACGTCCGCCTCATCGACGAGGGCACTCTCCCGCAGCACGGCCCGTTGCTCGTCGTTCAACCGGCCCGCACGAAAGGACTGACCCGCGTCGCGTGCCTTCTGCTGGCGGCGGCCGGTGATCGCGCACCAGGCGTTCCAGACCAGCGCCGTGCGCGGTTGCGAGGCCCGCCTCAGCGCGGCGATGCCCTCGACCACCACCAGCGTCGCCGCCAGAAGCACCGCGGCAATGACGAGGTTCGCAAGCGCAAGTCGCAGCAGTCTCATCGCCACTATTTAGGCGACGCATCCGGCCCTTGTCCATCAGCGAGCGAGGGGGTAACGTCCCGCATGCGTCGTCCCCTCGTGGCCGCGATCGCGGTGTCGCTGGCCAGTGCCGCACTGCTCGTTCCCGCCGTTCTCCTGCTGGAGGGCGCCGCCGCCATGTGGCGTTGGGACAACGCCGCCACGTGCTTGACCGCCCGGGCGCTGTCGGCACTGCGCGGAGACCGGCACAAGGCATCCCACAAGTCCCGGCCCCTCGTCGAAAACGAGTACATCGACAATGAGGGGATGCTGCGCCCCCTGTTCCCCCTGTTCGTGAAGCACGGCGTCATGCTGGGGAACTCGCCCTTCGAGGAGCTGGCCACGCAGAACACGACCACCACGTTCGACGACCCGAGGTTCGGGCGCCTCATGAGGGCCGGCATCGGATTCGAGTTTGGCTTCCTGCGATCCAGGATCCTCGAGCCGCTCGACCCGCCGAGCTTCTTCAGGCTGTCCGACTCGGGCCTCGGGACCGACGCCCGGATCGAGGCCTTTCTCGACCGCTACGCCTTTGGGAGGATCCTCGTGCGCATCGGCCCCGACGGATGGAGGCGCACCGTGCCGGAAAGGGTGTGCCCGGACGCCGTGGCCGTCATCGGGGACAGCGTGGCCTTCGGCGTCGGTGTCGAGGACGGAGAGACTATCGCCTCTCGCCTGCAGCAGCGGACGAGCGGCGTCCAATTCGTAAACCTCGGCGTGCCCGGGACGTCGCCGCCCAGCTACTATCTCAGGCTCGAGCGGTTCAGGGCGCAGCGCCCCGGGGCGCTGCGCGGACTCGTGTACGTCCATTGCGAGAATGACTACCGGAACGGGATTGGGCCGGCCGACGTCGCTTCGATGCTCGGGGACTTCGCCGATCGCGCGGGCATCGCCTACCGGGTCTTCGTGTATCAGGTCTCCATGGCCAACAGCATGCCCGACGTGTATCGGTCCGGGAGCGTGGAGCGCTCGTTCTCGCGCCGGAAGGAATGCCTCGAGGCCGCCCGGCGCCGCGGTTTCCACGCGATCGATTTCTACGACATCGTGCGCGAGCGGAGGGCGGCGTCCCGCTCCCTGCTGGCCGGATCATCGCTGTACGTGGATCACTCCCATTTCTCCCGCGAGGGCATCGAGGCGGTGGTCGCCCGGATCCCGGCGCCTCCCGCCCCGGCAGGGCCGGGCCCCAGATAGGCCCGGTCAGGACGTCCGCAGCCTCTGGATGATCGGCAATTCGCTCTCGTACACCCTCTTGACCCCGTCGCCCAGGGCGTCCTCGATGACCCGGATGTCCCGCGCCAGCCGCATGAGTCCGAGCGGCTCGAGCGAGGCGGCCTGGTCGCTGCCCCACATGGTCCTGTCGAGGGTGATGTGGCGCTCGATCACGCAGGCCCCGAGAACGACCGCCGCGCACGTCGTGGGCAACCCCACCTCATGGCCCGAGTAGCCGACGAGGCAGCCGAACTCCTGCCGCAGCGTGGTGATCATGCGGAGGTTGAGTTCGGACGCCTTGCAGGGGTCGGTGCTGGTGCTGTGCGTGATGATCAGGCGGGAGGCGTCGAAGCAGTCCACCGCGGCCCGGATCTGGTCCATGCTGGACATCCCGGTGGATAGGATGACGGGCTTGCCCGAGGCGGCCACGCGGCGGAGGAGGGGCAGGTTCGTGATGGTCGCCGAGGCGACCTTGTGGCACGGCACGTCGAAGGCGTCGATGAAGTCGACCGACGGGATGTCCCAGCAACTCGCGAACCACGCGATCCCCTTGGCGCGGCACAGCGCATCGATCTGCCGGTACTCCCCGGCGCCGAACTCGACGCGGCGGCGATAGTCCAGATAGGTCATCCGCCCCCAGGGCGTGTCGCGCTCGATCCCCTTCTGCGCGTCGGGCACGCAGAGGTCCGGCGTCCGCTTCTGGAATTTGACGGCATCGCACCCCGCCATCGCGGCGACCTCGATCAGCCGCGCGGCATCCTCGATGCTCCCGTTGTGGTTGATGCCTATCTCGCCGATGATGTAGGTGGGGTGCCCGTCCCCCACCGTCTTCCGCCCTATCTGGATTGTGCGCGTTTCGCCCATCGGAGAATGCTACCCAAGTCCCATGGCCAAGAAAAGGGCATTGGCCAAGGTGAGGTCCTCCTCGGCATCGATCTCCAGGGACCGCTCGCGGGGCATCTCGTGGATGAGGGTCTTGCCGAAGAAGCGGTGGCGGGCCTCGACGAACCCCGGGACCCGCATGGCGTAGACCGCGCCATTCTCCGCAAATTCCGGCGACCGCTCCTGGCGGAGGGGCCTGCGGCTCTTGTCGTGGTTGATGCCCACCGCCCCCGCCCCCTCGTCGAGTCGCCACAGAAACAGGTCGGACCGGAATGCCGTCAGCGCCGAATCCGCGCGCCCGTCGGCGACGAGCGCGATCGCGCCATCGACATCCTCGGGCATCACGAAAGGCGACGTGCACTGGAGGAAGGCGAGTATGTCGGGCCGATATCCCTCGGCGGCCTCAAGGGCCGAAAGCGCGTGCAGCAGCGCGCTCTCCGACGATGCCGCGTCCCCGGAGATCTCCGCGGGCCTGCGCACGACCTCCGCGCCGGCGGCGATGGCGGCCGCGGCGATCTCGTCATCGTCCGTGGACACGCACACCCTGGACACGAGGGTGGCCCCGCGCGCGCTCGCCACGCAGGTGGCCAGCAGCGATCGGCCGCCGACGGGCCGCAGGTTTTTCCGGGGCACGCCCTTGGAGCCGCCGCGGGCAGGGATGATGGCAAGGACTTCCATGGATCCTCAGGATGCGCCGCCCGGGCGAATGAAGCGAAGCAGAAACGCCTCCACCTCGGCGGAGCATGTGGTATCGCTGGGGTAGTGAAAATATCGCCGCAGGAAGGCGAGCCGCTCGCCCGCGTCTCCGGGCGGCGGGGCCTCGGTGGCCGCGCGCCGCAGCAGCGCCTCCCAGGCGGCGGGCGAATCCAGGAACTCGAAAACCCGCCTGGCGCCCTCGTCGGCGGGATCGACGACGAGATCGTGCGGCTTGCGGACGGCATCGCCCCAGTGGGGCACCGCGAGGTGGGCGCGGCTGAGCAACGACTCCAGCAGCGCCAGGGAGTTGAATCCCATGACGAGCCTCGATCGGTCCAGGAGCGGCACATGGTTGCCGACCAGGAACCGCAACCCCCTGGAGCCCGACTCGCCCAGCACCTTCTCCGCGGCCTCGCGGTCTTCCCCGTTCTTGCATTTGACCACGAAGCGGACGCCGTGGCCGCCGAGCTCGTTGGCGACCTTCGCGAATGTGAGCAGGGCGTCCCGATAGCTGTCCTTGACGATGTAGCCCTTGGAGAACGACAGCAGGGTGATGGTGTCTCGCGGCGTGGCGGACCCGCCCATCTCGCGCCAGGCGTCGAGCCTCGGCGCCCCCGTTATCCAGATCCTATCCCGCGGCGCCACGCCGGTGCTCACCAGGGTCTCGACCGTGCATTCCCCGAATAGCGCGATCCCGTCGCCGCGGAACCGGAACCCCGAATCGGCGTAGTCCTTCATGCGGTTGGCCCGCAAGTGGCCGCTCACGTAGTGCTCCTTGGAGAGCACCAGAAAGGGTACGCCCAGCTCCCCGCATGCCGCGCGCACGCTGTCCTCTTGCCAGTAGTCGGTCTGCGCGGTCAGGACGGCCGAGAACCGGTGGCGCCCCCGGATCAGGCGGAGCAGCCGGATCGCCGCCCGCTCGTTCT
Organism: Verrucomicrobiia bacterium; assembly: GCA_020847615.1. GTDB lineage: Bacteria > Verrucomicrobiota > Verrucomicrobiia > JADLBR01 > JADLBR01 > JADLBR01. Next base: position 3,184 of record JADLBR010000358.1, on the reverse strand, counting down.
TGCGCTTGGCCTCCTGGACCAACGGGTGCTCCGACGCGGGGTAGAATGTCTGCGTGCACCTGAAACCGAGGCGCTCCCAGGGCACGTGGTGCTTCTGGAAATAGCTCAGGTAACGGCTCTCCACCGTCACATAATTGAGCCGGGTCCGCGCGGCGAGCTGATCGATGTCCCGCGCAAACTGAGACCTGCGCAAGCAGAGCACGGTCGGCCACTCCGGCACGGCCTTCCCGGCGCGCACCATGGACGCCGTCCAGCGCAGGGCCAGCCCGCCCATGCCCGCGCGGCACATCAGGTTGGCGAGGCCGCACGGCTCGATGAACGGACGGCGCGACCACGGCCCGATGGCCGGCCGTGACTCGGGCCGCTGCGCTGTCGAATGGGTCGTCATCTCAAAGGGATCCTACCGGGTCAGGTCGCGGGCCAGGCCGCGATGCGCGCCACCAAATCCGCGCGAGCCGCGAGCCGTGGGACACCTCCGCCCGCATGTGTGTCAGTATGGGGAACGAAGTCAAGGCGTTCTTGCGCGCGCGGACAGGTCCGGCTCGCATCCGGATCGCTCGGCCCGCCTTGCTATCCGTTGTCCCCTCGAATAGCATACCCGGATGTCTGGCTGCCCGCCAAGCCACGCCGCCCCGGTCGTTTCCCGGTCGCCCCAGATCGGCTGCGATCCCGCGCGCTTTCCCCGGCGCGGCATCCCCATCCCGGCTTCCGGGACCCGGGACAACCTGCCCCCCGCACCCGGCAAGCGAACCATCGTCTGCATCGGTTGCTCCCACACCTACGGCCGCACATGGACGGCCTTCACCTGGCCGAGCCTGCTTCAGGCGCTGCTGCCCCGTCGAGATTTCCAAGTCCTCAACATGGGCAGGCGCAACTACGGGCTCAAGCTCAACATCGATTGGTACCACGAGTTCGCCGCGCGCCTCGCCCCGGAGAAGTGCATCCTCCAGGTGCCGCTGTTCACCAGGCAGCCGCTCCCCGGCCACCAGGACGACGACCCGGAGCACTTCACCCACAATGCGGGCGCTTTCAGCCTCGTTCGAGACCGGAAGGTCCCGCTGCCGGAGTTCCTCGGACAGTGCCCCGGGCTGATCGAACGCGACGTCGCGCGGCTGGGCGCCTTCCTGCAAAGTCTGGCGCAGTCCGGCGTGGTGCCGGTGGTGCTGCTCTACCGGGAGCACAAGCGGGTGGTGCCGTTCCTCTGGGAACAGCAGCTGCGATGCCACGCGAGGATCGAGGCGCTATGCTCTCGGCTCGGTGTGCTCTGCTGCGCGGGCGACGATCTTTCCAGCCGCCACCTGGCGCCCCTCGGGATGCTGTGGGACGAGACCCATCCCAATGAACTGGGCAACCTGTTCTTGGCCCGGCGGGTGTACGGGGCGGCTTTCTGTCCGCCGATGGCCCAGCCATCCGCGCCGCGGATGGCGCGGCTCCAGGCCCTGTGCCATGGCGCGAAATTGACCAGGCGCATCAAGAACATTTTCTGGCGGCGGCAGAAGAAGCCGCGCCCCAAGGCGACGAGTTTCCCCTGGGAGGAGGACGACGGCGTCCCCAAGGACCTTTACACGGTGTGGTGAATCGGGCGTGAAACGGATCCTCTTGCTCAACGACACGTCGGACCACGACAACTGGGGTTCCCAGGCGTGCGCCGAGGCCCTCAAGCGCATCATCCGGGAGACCAACCCCGGGATCGAGATCCGCCCGATCCCCTCGGAATGGATCGCCCGGCGATATTACGCCCTCAAGTTCACCGTGGCGGGCAGGCGGCTCGTGTTCCGGCACCGCAGCAGCCGGCGGCTGAAGGCGGAGGCCGAGGCGATGCCCTACACGCTGGCCAAGGTCTTCGTCGAGGATTTCCTATCGCGCCCAGTCATTGGCATACCGCGGGTGGCCGATGAGTTCGATGCCGCGGCCGACCAGTGGCTCGCGGGCCAGGGGGGCCAAGAGGCGCGGGACTTCCTCGATGCGGCCCGCGGCGTGGATGCGGTCGTTTTCAACGCGGAGGGGAGCACCTATCGCAATAACTACACGGCCTCGAAGGCCCTCTTCCTCCTGTGGCTCGCCAAGTCGAGGCTCGGACTCCCGGCGCTTTTCGTCAACGGGAGCGCGATGATCACGGAGGTGGAGCCGGTGTTGCCCGGCATGCTGAGAAAGGTCTTCGGGCTGATCGACGGGGTGGCCGTGCGCGAGCCGCGCTCGCTCGAGACGGTCCGGCGCGGCGTGCCTGGAGCGCGCGTCCGGCTGATCCCCGATTCGGTCTTCTATTTCGACGACGCGCAGATCGCCGAACTCCAGCGAACGGAGGGCAAGCTCGAGGGCGCCGGGGCGACCGACTTCGATGCGCCCGTCGTTTGCCTGAGCGCCTCGATGTTGCCCATGGACTACCGCCGCGATCCCGCGAGGTCATCGCTGTATCGGCTGGTGGAGGATCTCAAGGGCGGGGGCCGGCGCGTCGTCCTCCTGGCCAAGGACAACAGCGACAAGTTTCTCCGCGATCTGGCAAGGCGCACGGGCTCGGGGTTCATCGGGCCCAGCTATCACTATTCGGATCTCTTCGGTGTCTTCTCGCGATCGCGGTTGCTCGTCACCGGGCGCTACCACCACGCCATCATGGCGACGATGGTGGGCTGCCCCGTGATCGCCCTGACGACGACATCCCACAAGATGAGCGGCCTTTGCGACCTATTCGAGGGGGACATGGGCGAGTGCTTCGACGCCACGGACCTCTTCTCGTGCATGGAGTCGTTGCGCGCCCGGGCGTCGGACCTCCTTGGGGCAGGGCAATCACTGCGCGACAGACTCATCGCCAGGGCGGGGGCCTTCCGCAACGAGACGCGGCAGCTGGGCCAACTGGTGGCGTCCGTGCTCTAGGAATCTGTCGGACTTTGTCCGACAGATTCCTCTGGCAAAACCGCCTTCTATCTAATAACAAGGAACTTACGGAAGAGCATCCCGGTGCCAGACATTGGCTCAAAAGTGGTGCTACACCCACAATCCCTCCATTGTAACTATCTAGAAATCAGGCGGTTTTGCTTTCTAGCAGCCTTGTCGGACTTGGCTAACCCGGACATTTCACAGCCTTGCGGGCTGTGAAGTGTCCGGGCTCTGGGAAAACCGCGCGATAGCAACAGGTTGGGATGGAGACGCGCGCTCCAAAACGCCATTTTTCGAAATCACAAACTGT
>JADLBR010000357.1 GCA_020847615.1 Verrucomicrobiia bacterium | reverse complement strand
GGGAAACTCGAATACCCCGAGAGCCGGAAGCCGTGGTACCCGACCGGCGAAGCGGAACTCGCCCGGCAGGCGTACGACCGCCACGCGCTGGTCTGGCCCGAGGACGGCGGAGCCGCCGGGACCGTGTTGCGCCGCACCCGGGCGCTCGCGGATCTCCTCCGGTCAAGGGGCGCGGGCATCGCCGCGCCGCTTCGCGATCTGGAGGCTCTCCGATCAGCCCATCTCGCTTCCGGCCACGCGCCCGACTCTCCGGAGGTCCTCGCGCTCTATCTGGCGGCCTGCGCGGTGCGCCGGCAGATTGCGCTGGCCAACCCCTTGCTGGATTTCGAACAGATCCTCTGCGTGGCGCGGGGGACCTTCGCCGGCTCGGTGCGTTCCAATCCCGTGACGGCCGACGCGCAGGGCGGGCATTTCGCGACTCAGTACTTCGGGTGCAACGCCCTGCCCGGGGGCGGGCTATATGCCATCCGGGATTGGAAAGGGGCGCCGCGCGTGGTGGATATCGTGCGCGACGCGGTCGTCCAGAACGGGCGCCTGAAGGGGCGCAGGCTCGATCACGGCGCATTCGCGACGCCCGATCTGTCATTCGATGGGAAATCGATCGCGTTCGCGTGGACCGACAACCGCGAGCACGAGTGGGGCTTCGGCACGGAGTCGTGCTTCCACATCTTCCGCATCAGCGCCGATGGCACCGGGCTCGTCCAGCTCACCGACGGCCCCTTCAACGACTTCGATCCCTGTTGGTTGCCGGATGGCCGCATCGCCTTCGTCTCCGAGCGCCGGGGCGGCCACATCCGCTGCTTCGCAGCCTACCTGAAAGTCCGCACCTACACGATGTTCTCGATGGCTGACGACGGCTCCGATATCCGCCCGATGAGCTACTTCGAGACGAGCGAATGGAATCCCACGGTCAACAACCAGGGCCAGGTCGCGTTCACCCGGTGGGATTATACCGACCGCGAGAATTGCCTCGGCTCGCGCATTTGGCTCTGCCGCCCCGATGGTTCCGATCCCCGCGCGCCCCACGGCAATTACCCGCAGCCCTACCATTCCTTTCCCGATCGACCGCGGCTCGAGGTCGTCAACGGGCGCGAGGTCGACGGACGCATGGGGACGCCCCTGGTGGAGATGGGCATACGCGCCATCCCGGAGTCGCCCCTTTATGTCTTCACCGCGGCCCCGCACCACGGCGAGGTGTTCGGATCGCTCTGCACCCTCGATCTTCGAACCCCCGACGACGGGCGCATGTCGCAGATCCGCCGGATCACGCCCGAGGAACCCTTTCCCGAGAGCGAGAACGGCGGGCGCAGGCACTACAAGTACGGGAGCCCCTGGCCCCTGAGCGAGGACTTCTTCCTCTGTAACGCGTGGGAGAATCTCGTGCTGGTCGACGGATTTGGGAACAAGGAGTTGCTGTGCGAGCTGGCGGCGCTGCCCTGCGCGCACGACGAGCGCCTCCGGCTCATCGACCCGATCCCGCTGCGGCCTCGGAGGAAGCCGCCCGTCACCGCGCCGGACCCAGGGAAACGGCCCGCCACGATCGCCGTCATGAATGTCTATGACTCGGACCTGCCCCTGCCCCCCGGGGTCAAGATCAGGTGGCTGCGGGTCACGCAGAACATCCTCAAATCCAACCACGCGATGGGCGAGCCGATGATCGGCTACGAGCGCGAGAATACCCCCCGCATACCGCTCGGCGTCGTGCCGGTCGAGGAGGATGGCAGCGCGTATTTCGAGGCGCCGGTGGCCAAGGAATTGATCTTTCAGGTCCTGGACGAGCGCTATCGCGCCGTCCATTCGATGCGCTCCGTGGCCTTCGCCCGCCCGGGCGAGCAGCTCGCCTGCCAGGGTTGCCACGAGCCGGTGCAGAAAGCCCCCGCGCCCGCGGGCCCGCCCCTCGCGCTGCGCCGCGCCCCATCGCGGATCGCGCCCGAGATCGGTCCCGTGGAACCGATCAGCTATTACCGCCAGATCAGGCCGATTGTGGAACGCTCCTGCGCCCCGTGCCACGCCCGCGAGAAAAAGGGGCCTCAGGACATGGGCTACGAGGCGCTCAGAGAGGGCTACACCTTCTGGTTCGCGGGCGCGATGTTCCGCAACATGTTCGGCGACTACAGCGGCGCGCACGGCGGTTCCCGCACCATCCCCGGACGCTTCGGCGCGCTCAACTCGCGGATCGGCAAAGCGCTGTTCGACACGAACCACGCCGCCGCCGTCTCGCCCGAGGACCGCCACAGGTTCGTCCTCTGGCTCGACTCCAATTCCCTGAGGCTGGGCGCCTACGAGCGCGAGGACGCACAACTCCGGGGCGAACTCGTGTGGCCGGCGCTGGACGTGGATCCCGCGAACGCCGTCGGCACCGAGTTCCGCGGCCCGCCCCTGCGCGGCAATTTCTGGCACGAGAACCTCGCCGCCCCATCGGCGCACGAACTCGGTGGAAAATCCCCGTAGCCGGGGTCGCCAGACCGCGGGCCCGCGGATGCGGCTCGCGACCTTCGGCGGGCCAAGCGCTCACCCGCTCGGCCACCTCCCGCCATCCGGAACTCGCGCCCCGCAGTACGACCCCCCGCCATCGCGCCATCGACCCGGATCGCGCAAGTCAAATAATGATACGCAAAGGTCAATTTCGGCCATTCCCTACCGATTCGGATGGGCCGCACACTTCCCAAAAACGGATAGATCCCCAACAAGGAGCACGAAGATGAGCAGCAACCCGGTCTTGAAGAATCTCCCCAAGGTGGGCATTCGCCCGACGATCGACGGACGCCTGGGCGGCGTGCGCGAGTCGCTCGAGGTGCAGACGATGAACATGGCCAAGTCGGTGGCGAAGTTGCTTGCCGAGAGGCTGAGGCACCCGGACGGTTCGCCGGTGCAGTCGGTGATTGCGGATACGACGATCGGCGGGGTGGCCGAGGCGGCGGCGTGCGCGGAGAAGTTCCGGCGCGAGAACGTGGGCGTCTCGATCACGGTGACGCCGTGCTGGTGCTACGGGTCGGAGACGATGGACATGGACCCGCACGCGCCGAAGGCCGTGTGGGGCTTCAACGGCACCGAGCGCCCGGGCGCGGTGTACCTCGCGGCGGTCCTCGCGGGCCACACGCAGAAGGGCCTGCCCGCGTTCGGCATCTACGGGCGCGACGTGCGCGACTCCTCCGACACATCGATCCCCGACGACGTCGCGGAAAAACTGCTGCGCTTCGCGCGCGCCGGGCTGGCCGCGGCGACGATGCGCGGCAAGTCGTACCTCTCGCTCGGCGGGACGTCGATGGGCATCGCGGGTTCGGTGGTGGATCCGGGGTTCTTCGAGGCGTACCTCGGGATGCGGGTCGAGGCGGTGGACATGACCGAGGTCATCCGCCGCATCGATCGCGGGATCTTCGATGAGGCCGAGTACAAGAAGGCGCTGGCGTGGGTGAAGAAGAACTGCCCCGAGGGCAAGGATTACAACGCCCCGGCCACGAAACGCGACCGGAAGCAGCTGGACAAGGAATGGGAGCTGTCGGTCAAGATGGCGCTGATCGCGCGCGACCTGATGATCGGCAATCCCGCCCTCAAGGCGATGGGCCGCGGCGAGGAGGCCCTCGGCCACAACGCGATCGCGGGCGGCTTCCAGGGCCAGCGCCAGTGGACCGACCACTACCCCAACGGCGATTTCATGGAGGCGATCCTCTGCTCCTCGTTCGATTGGAACGGCATCCGAACGCCGTACATCTTCGCCACCGAGAACGACGCGATGAACGCCGTCACCATGCTCTTCGGCTACCTGCTGACGAATAGCGCGCAGATCTTCGCCGACCTGCGGACCTACTGGAGCCCCGCCGCGGTGAAACGCGTCGCGGGCCACGAGCTGACCGGCGTCGCCTCCGGCGGCCTGCTGCACCTCATCAACTCGGGCCCCGCCGCGCTCGATGGCACCGGGCGGCAGACCGCCGAAGGGAAGCCCGCGATGAAGCCCTTCTGGGAGATCACCGAGGCCGAGGTCAAGGCATGCCTCGAGGCGACCACCTGGCACCCGTCGATCACCGAGTACTTCCCCGGCGGCGGCTGGAGCACACGCTACCTCACCCGCGGCGGCATGCCCGCCACCATCGCGCGCCTCAACCTCGTCAAGGGCCTCGGGCCCGCCCTCCAATTGGCCGAGGGCTTCACCGTCGACCTGCCCGAGAAGGTCCACGATGTCCTGGACCAGCGCACCAACCCCACGTGGCCCACGACATGGTTCGCCGCACGCGAGACCGGCCAGGGCGCCTTCCGCGACACCTATTCCGTCATGAACGCCTGGGGCGCCAACCACTGCGTCATGTGCTGCGGCCACGTCGGCGCGGACCTCATCACCCTCGCCAGCATGCTGCGCATCCCCGTCTACATGCACAACGTGCCCGAGGAGAAAGTGTTCCGCCCGAGCGCGTGGAATGCCTTCGGCACCGCAGGCCTCGAGGGCGCCGACTTCCGCGCCTGCCAGACCTACGGCCCGCTGTACGCCTAACCGCT
>JADLBR010000356.1 GCA_020847615.1 Verrucomicrobiia bacterium | reverse complement strand
GGGCACTTCGTGGCGCACGAGATGCTGGCCCCGTCGGTGCTGGCATCGCTTCTGATCGATAGCGTGATGGGGAGCGAGCACGTGGGCGAAGAGCTGACCGTGAGGATGGCGGGCGAGATGCGCGTGCGCGGTGCGCCAGCCGTGCGGCTCGATGGTTTTTCCAGCGGGGACTCTGGATCGCTGGTGGATGCGGCGATGGATCTCCGGGGGCGTTTGCGGCGGGTGTTTGAGCAACCCTTCGAGAAGATCCGCCCGGAGGGAGTGGAGATGGACGTGCGCGTGACGCAGCGCCGGGACGAGGCGCGGATCGAGTCGGTGACGCTTTGGCCCCGGCAGGCGCGCGCGGGGGAGAAGGTCCGGGCGGAGGTGCGGGTGCGGAGGCGATGGGGCGGGGAAGAGCGGAGGGAGTTCGAGTTTACGGTGCCCGAAGAGGCGCGGCCCGGGGAGAGCCTGCGGGTCGAGGCCGATGACGAGCGAAGCCTCCTGGCCAGGGACAGGGGCGAGCGGTCCGGGGGCGACAGCGACATTCCGTCGATTCTATTTGGGGGCCGACGCGAGGAGGGACCGGGGGCGCGCTCGCTGGGCGAATTGATCGAGGGCATGAATCGGCAGGGGCGCGCGAACGTGATGATGCTGAGGGTGACCCGCTCGCAAGAGGGCGTGCGCGATGGCCGGGGACGGCAGGACGACGTGCCCGCGTCGGTGGCCAGCGTCCTGCGGAACGGGCCCTCGGAGGTCGAGATGATCGGGGATTCCGTGGTGGCCGAGTTGCGGCAGGAGACCGAGGGCGAGGTCTCGGGGTCCGCGGTGGCGCGGCTTCTGGTGCAGTGAGGCATTCTGGATCTGGAGGTATCGATGGATCGGACATGGATGGTGATATTGCTGGCGCTGGGTTCTCCGCTGGGCGCGGTCGAGACCAAGAGGGTGGCATATGAGGCGTATTCCGAGTGGCGGAAGGGCGAGGTCGATGGCGCGGTGGTCGTGGAGGATGGTTTTGTCGAGGCGGGCGGACGCTTCGCGTCGGTGAGCAATCTCGTTTCCGCGGGTGTGGAGGCGATCTGGGCCGTCGTGGGCGATGGGCAAGGGGGCGTGCTCCTGGGGACGGGGCCCAAGGGGCGAGTGCTGCGCGCCGATGCCGGGGGGAAGATATCGGAAGTGGCAAAGTTGCCGGGCACCCACGTGTACGCCGTGGCGGCGGGGCCGGATGGTGCGGTGTACGCGTCGTGCTCGCCGGACGCGAAGGTGTACCGGTGCGCGGCGGGGAAGGAACCGGAGGTGTATTACGAGACGGGGGAGAAGCACGTGTGGGCGATGCATTGGGTGGGGAAGGAGCTGTACGTGGCCACGGGCAACCGGGGCCGGCTCTTCAAGGTCATCTCGAAGGGCAAGGGTGCGGTGGCGTACGATGGGGAGGAGTCGAATCTGCGCTGCCTGGCGTCGGACAAGGAGGGAAAGCTGCTCATCGGCACCGAGGGACGAGGGCTGCTGCTGCGGCTCGAGGCCGAGGGCAGGGCGTTCGCGCTTTTCGATTCGGGGCGCGGGGAGGTGCGCCAGATCGCCGTGGACGAGTCGGGGCGGGTCGCCTTCGTGGCGGGGGGCAAGGCGGATTCGGGCGCGAAGAAACCGGGCGGCGCATCGGCTTCGGTCTCAATCTCGCTGCGGTCAGGCGGACCGGGGTCTGAGCCAAAGAAGGAGGACGGGAGCAAGGACGGCTCTTCGGGGACGGGGGGCTCGAAGGCGGAGGCGGAGGCACCGGCGCCTTCCGGGGGCGGGGATCTGTGGCTGCTGGTGGAGCCGGGCTTTGCGAGGCGGCTGTGGTCGGGAACGGAGTTCCCGCAGTCTTTGGCCAGGCACGACGGTTCCTGGATCGTCGGAACAGGCGGTGAGGGGCGGGTATTCGGCGTGAGCGACGATGGCAAGGAGAGGATTGTCGCGAAACTGGCGAGCAAGGACGTGACCGGCCTCGTGGTGGCGGGCGGGGCGCTGTGGGCTGCGGCGAGCAACGAGGCGGCATGGCTGCGGTTTGCGGCGGTGGGCAAGGAAGGGTGGTACCGGTCAGAGGCGATCGATGCGGGTGGGTTCAGCGCGTGGGGAGCAGTCCGGGTGGAGGGCTCTGGCGTGGCTATTAGGACGCGCAGCGGCAACACGCGCGAGCCCGACGGTACCTGGGGCGAGTGGATGGCGCTGGGGGGCGGCAAGGTGGCGAGTCCCGCGGCGCGGTACCTCCAGTTCGAGCTCCGTTTCGATGATGCGGGCAGGGCCAAGCGCGCGGAAGTGTTCTACACGCCGCGGAATCTCCCGCCCGAGGTGGAGCGGATCGTTGTCCTGTCGCCCGGGGAGGGATACGAGCCGGCGCCCCGGGCCGCGATGCCGCCAACTCCCAAGAGCGCATCCCAGATTGCGTCGGGCAAGAAGGACGCCGCCGGGGATTCGGGCGAGGAGGCGCGGTTCGCGAGGATCGATCGGCGGAGCTATCGGACCCTGGCGTGGGCGGCGAATGACCCGAACGGGGACACGCTGGAGTTTCGCGTCGCGTGGAGGGTCCGCGGCAAGGGCGATTTTGTCGAACTGGGCGAACCGCTGGACAGGGCGCTGTTAAGCCTCGACACCTCGGGGTGGGCGGACGGCGGATACGAGTTCCGCGTGACGGCCTCGGATCGGCCGTCGAACCCGGCTGGGCCCCTGACGGGCGAGAGGGTCAGCGAACTCGTGATCATTGATAACCGCGCGCCGCAGATTGCGGGGGTGCGGATCGAGGGGAGCAACGCGGTCTTCCGGGTGGAGGACGCGGCATCGGTGCTGACGTCGGTGACGGTCTCGGGCGATGGGCTGGAGTTTGATCCCGTGCTGCCCGTGGATGGCGTGCTCGATTCGCAGGCGGAGGAGTTTCGCGTTGTGGCGCCCGAGGGGCGGCTGTTCATCCGCGCGCGGGACGAGGCGGCGAACGAGGCGGGCGCGACGGTGGGAAAATAGGTTTTGGTTTCGGAATTCGGAAATCTGCGATAGGTTAGACGCATGTTCCGTCCCGAGGAGTACCTTGACTTGGCCCGCACCGCGCACCGGGAGTTGTTCGCGGAGGTGGAGTTCGTCTGGGATGCGCTGAAAAAGATCGGCGCGTATCTGGAGGGGCATCTTGAGCCGGCGAATCGGGGCCGGGTGATGGGGCACGCTTTCGTGGGGGAGCGCGTCTACATCGGCGACGGGACGATCGTTGAGCCGGGCGCGGTGATCAAGGGCCCGGCATGGATCGGGCGCAACTGCCAGGTGCGCTCGGGCGCGTACATCCGCGAGAACGTCATCCTGGGCGACTGGGTCGTGGCGGGCAACTCGTGCGAATTCAAGAATTCCCTCGTGTTCGACGGTTGCGAGGTGCCCCACTTCAACTACGTGGGGGATTCGATCCTGGGCCACAAGGCGCACATCGGGGCCGGCGTGATCCTGAGCAACGTCAAGCTGGACCGCAGCGAGAT
>JADLBR010000355.1 GCA_020847615.1 Verrucomicrobiia bacterium | reverse complement strand
TACGTTCCCGGCCTGCTCTCGTTCCGCGAGGCGCCGGCACTCCTCGCCGCCATCAGGAAGTTGCGCCGCACCCCGGATGCCCTGATGTGCGACGGACAGGGACTCGCGCACCCCCGGCGCTTCGGCATCGCCTGCCACATGGGCATCTTGTGCGATCTCCCCGCCATCGGCTGCGCCAAGAGCCGCCTCATCGGCGAACACGCGCCGCCCCGGCCTCGGCGCGGCTCGACCGCACCCCTGCGCGACCGGGGCGCCCTCATCGGGGCCGCGTTGCGCACGCAGACCGGCGTCCGCCCTGTCTACGTCAGCATCGGACACCGCATCGACTTGGGGGGCGCCGTCGCCATCGCCCTCGCCTGCGCCCCGAGGCACCGCGTCCCGGAACCCACCCGGCTCGCCGACCTTCTGGTTGCGGCCACAAAACGCGCTATGTTCCCCGGCGCTTGACCCCGCCCACCCCCACGGTCCACTGGCGCGCCAGCCTCGCGGATGTTCCCCCGCCCGACTGGAACCGCATCTTCGGAACCACCGTGGCGGTCAAGGGCCTCCCCCTGGCGCAGGCGGTCGAGGACGCGCGCATCCAGAACCTCACCTTGCTTTACCTCACCGCCGCCCTCGGCGAACAGGTCGCCGCCATCATCCCCGCGTTTATCCTTCGGGCCCGCCTCGACCTCCTCTCGCCCCCGCGCGTCAGGGCCGTCGCCCAACTCGCCCGCCGCGTCTTCCCGAAGTTCCTGACCCGACGCATCCTCTTCCTCGGCTCGCCGCTCGCCACCTGCGATCACCTGCTCGGCATCGGTATCGCCGATGATGACCCGCGCCTCCCGGGCCTGCTCGCTCGCATCAAGGCCGCCCTGCACGCCAAGGCCCGCGAACAGCGATGCCCCATCATCATGGCCAAGGACTTTCGCGCCAGGGATCGCGAGCGCCTCGCCCGGATGCTCGGGCCCGAGTTCCTCTGGATGGAGACCCTCCCCAATGCTTTCATCCCAGTCGGCGAAGGACTGCCGCCCTATCCCGCCTCGCTTCGCCACAAGTATCGCAACAACGTCGCCCGGACCCTCGCGGAGTCCGGGCACACCGGCCTCATCTGGAAATGCTCGCCGGACTTCGCCGCGCTCGCCCCGGAAATGGGTCGCCTGTATGCCCAGGTCCTCTCCAGAAGCCAGACCCCCCTCGAGCGGCTCGACGAGCGTTTCTTCCGTGCCGTCGCCACCCGATGCCGGGATACCGCCCTCGCCCTGACGTGCGCGACCCCGGGCGGCCAGCTCGTTTGCTTCTGGCTCGCGCTCGAGGATCCCCGGACCCTCTGCGGCCTCTACATGGGCATGGACTATTCCCATCCACACGCCGGCCACCTCTACCCAGAGGGCACGTTTCGGCTCGTCCGGGAGGCCGAGCGGCGCGGCAAGCGCGCCCTGTTCTGCGGCCAGAACGCCATGCTGCCCAAGGCGCATGCCGGTGCCGTCTTCGAGCGCATCTGGCTCGCCGTGCTGCCCAGAAACCCCATCTGGGCCGCCGCCCTCCGCGCCGGACTCCACCGCATCCCGCCCCCCTGCCAGATCCCCCGAATCCGCTGCTACACCGACCACGCCGCCGCCGCCATCAGCGCCCGCCTCGCCGCCGACGGCATTCCCTGCGAGCCCCTCAAAACGACCGCCGACAGCGGGCCCGCGTCCGCTTGACTTCCCGCCCACCCCGGATAGGCTTCCGCGGCAATCTTTTTTTCAAATTAGGCGGGAATTTGGCACTGATAAAATCGCGCGCGGCCCTCATGAGACCCCTGCCCCACATCCTCGCCTCGACCCTCGCCCTCGGAACCGTGCTCTGCGCCGCCCCGCCCACGGTGAACCCCGACGCCTATTCGGGCGATGAGGACACGACACTCAGGGTGCCCACCGCCACCGGGGTGCTCTCCAACGACGCCGCCAACGGCAACGCACCGCTCCAGTCGCTCGTGGCCACGAACACCTCCCATGGGCGCCTCGTCCTGAATTGGGACGGCGGCTTCAAGTACTATCCCGATACCAACTACTTCGGGCCGGACGAGTTCTCCTATTTCGCGCGCAAGGCGCTGGTATTCAATATCAAGACGAATGTCTCCTCGGTCGTCCTGGCCGCCACGGTCACGATTTCCAATCCCCCCGTCACCCTCTCCCCCAACCCGCAGACCCAGCGCACCACCGCCAAATTGGCCGGCTTCATCGTTGGCAACCTCACCCCGCGCACCACCAACGTCCCCACCACCCTCCAGACCGCGGGCTTCCAGGCATCCAACCTCGCACCCAACACGCTGACCTTCGCCTTCACCAACTTTCCCCCCTTTTACCCCATCGTTCCCGCGATCGAGGTCCTCAGGGTCGTCGTGAATGTGCCGACCGGCGGCGTCCAGCTCGCGCTGGAGGAGCCCCCCGCCGTCGCCACCGTCACCAACATCGCCGGCACCGGCCGCTTCGACCAGACCAACGTGCTCACATCCTTTGATGTCAAGGGCTCCTCCACCACCACGATCAACAACCCCCTCGATCCGCCACCGGTCACCACCGAGGCGGCCATCAACCTCGGCGGTGTCGTCCTGCCGCTCAGTTTCACGAATTCGACCATCACCTCCGACGGCACCACGATGACCGTCAAGTTGCCGGTCAACCTCTCGCTGACCAACCTCGTGATCGAGGACGATCCCCCCACGCGCATCGACGTGGTGGTGACCGGATTGATCGAGGCCGCCGCCGCCGCCATCGACAATACCGGCGAGCCCTCCGCGCAGACGTTCGTCAGCCTGACCGTCAACCCCGTCGATGACCTGCCCGTCGCCTCGCCGGACGGCTACGTCACCCTCCAGGCCGCCGCCCTCGGCCTCGGCGCCAGCAGCCCCACCAATGCCGAGATCCTCGTCCCCCAGGGCACCAATTGGTCCTACCTGTACACCACGAACACCGCGATCATCACCAACTGGAACACCTGGGCCTTCAACGACGGCTCGTGGAATTCGGGTCCCGCCACCCTCGGCTTCGGCCCCTCCAATATCGTCACCGACATCCGCGGCGGCGGACCCTCCAACATCGCCACCGCCTACTTCCGACACGACTTCTTCGTCGATGACCTCTCCGACACCCTGCCCAATGTCCTCCTCTCCCTCAAACGCGACGATGCCGCCGCGGTGTACATCAACGGATTCCAGGTCTACCGCGACGCCAACCTCGCCTCCAATGCCACCCACACCACCTTCGCCACCGATCCCCCCATCACCGGCGCCCTCGAGAATGCCTTCATCGATATCCCCGTCAGCGCCACCAATCTCTTCGACGGGTGGAACGTCATCGCCGCCGAGGTCCACAAGCGAACCGCCAACGAGAACGACCTGCGATTCGATTGCAGCCTCACCCGAAACCGGGGCACCGGGGGCGTCCTCAACAACGACTATGACATCGACACCGCCCAGTCGGCCCTCACGTCGGTCGTCCTCGTGGCACCCCAGCACGGTACCCTCGGCCTCAATGCAGACGGCAGTTTCTCCTACGCCCCGGACAGCGGATTCCACGGCACCGACTCGTTCGCCTACCGCGCGCTCGACCGCCCCGAGCCAGCCCATGCGCCGCAGGTCCTGGTCCAGACCAACAGCTTCTGGCTCACGTGGATCGATGGCACTCAGCCGCCCAACAATTGGACCAACGCGAGCCTCGTCGACACGAACTGGGGCGTCGGCATCACCGAGATCGGCTATGGCGACGAGGCCGATGGACGGCCCGAGACCACCAACATCAGACCCAATTCCAACGCCACCGTCTACGCCGCGTACTATTTCCGAAAACGGTTCGACTCCCCCCTCGACCCGCTCTTCGTCACCAACCTCACCGGCCGCGTCCTGCGCGACGACGCCGCCGCCGTCTACCTGAATGGCGTCCAGGTCTACCGCGATGCCAACCTCGCATCCAACGCCACCCACAACACGCTCGCCACATCCCCGACACCCAGCGAGACCAACTTCGCGGATTTCGCCATCTCGCCCTCCCTCCTGCTTCAGGGCTCCAACCTCGTCGCCGTCGAAATCCACCAGGCCAGCACCGCGACATCCGAAGACCTCAGCTTCGAATTCCAGCTCATTGCCGACGTCTACGCCGGCGCCCGCGTCACCGTCAATGTCCTCCCCGATGACCTCGATAACGACCTCGTCTCCGATACCTACGAGAGGCGCCACGGCTACAGTCCCTCAAACCCGGCAGACGCCCTCCTCGACGACGACGGCGACGGGCGCATCACCCGGACCGAGTTCGCCGGCGACACCAACCCGCGCGACCGCTCCAGCTTCCTGCACGCCTCCTCGGTCACCGTCCAGGGCACCAACGCCGCCATCACGTTTGCAGGCACCAGCCCCGATCGCACCTACCGCCTCCAGTCCTCCACCAACATGATCGACTGGGCCAACGTCGGCGACCCGATCGACGGCGCCGCGCTCGCAACCCCACTGACCATCCCCATCACCCCGGGCGACCCGCGCCAGTTCTACAGGCTCCAGGTGCAACTCGTCTTCCCCTGAGCCGTCCCCACCTCCACCCCGCCAACCGCCAACAGCGCGGGCCTCTCCAGACCTCCAGAATACTTGCGCGCGCCCCAGCGCCACCCTATGTTTGCGCTCCCCGCAAATGCGCCTGGCGGACCCGGGTGCCGCGGGGTGGGTGAACCCGGCTCCCCGGCCCGGCGTGCCGGGCAGGACCGCGTCACCAAAAGAGTACTGAACGACGAATCGCCCGCGGCGCGCCGCGGACCGAATATTAGATAGACTGATGATGGGATTAGAAACTGTCGCAATCGTGGGTGTCGGCTGCCGCTTCCCGGGTGGGGGCGATGGCCCCGCGGCGTTCTGGGATCTGCTTTGCCGGGGTGTCGATGGCATCCGGGAGGTGCCGCCCGACCGATGGAACGCGGCCGCCTTCTATGACCCGCGCACCGGCCGCCCGGGCCGCACGTACACGAAATGGGCCGGTTTCGTGGATGGCATCGATCGCTTCGACCCGGGATTTTTCGGCATCTCGCCCCGCGAGGCGGACTTCATGGACCCACAGCAGCGCCTGCTGCTGATGATGACCTGGGAGGCGCTCGAGGACGCCGGCTTGCGCTGGGATCAGGTCTGGAGCTCGCCGACCGGCGTGTTCGTGGGCATCTCGACGAACGATTACTCGATGATGCAGACGGATTCCTACGGCGCCTCGGTGGCCGAGATCTATTCGACGACCGGCAGCGCCGTCAGCATCGCGTCCAATCGCATCTCGTACTGCCTGAACCTCCGGGGCCCGAGCATGTCGATCGACACCGCGTGCTCTTCGTCGCTGATCGCCCTGCACGCGGCCCGGGAAAGCCTGCTGGCCGGCGATTGCACCACGGCGATCGTCGGGGGCGTCAACGCCCTGCTGGGGCCGGCGCCCTTCGTGGCCTTCAGCCGCATGGGGATGCTTTCGCCCGATGGCCGCTGCATGGCCTTTGACTCCCGCGCCAACGGTTTCGTCCGGGGCGAGGGTTGCGGCGTCGTGATCCTCAAGCGCCTGTCCCAGGCCCTGGCAGACGGCGATGCGATCTACGCGGTCATCCGCGCGACGGCCGCCAACCAGGACGGGCGGACCAACGGCATCACAGTGCCCTGCCCCCGGGCCCAAGAGGCGCTGACCCGCGAGGCGTGCCGCCGGGCGGGCCTTCCCCCGCGCGCCATCCGATACGCCGAGGCGCATGGCACGGGCACCTTCGTGGGCGACCCCATCGAGGCCCATGCCCTCGGATCCGCCCTGGGCGATGATCGTCCTTCCGACGACCCGTGCCTCGTCGGCTCGGTCAAGACAAACATCGGCCACCTCGAGGCCGGCGCCGGCATCGCGGGCACCATCAAACTCGCCCTGATGCTGCGGCATGGCCAGATCCCGCCCAATCTCCACTTTCTCAATCCGAACCCCCACATCGATTTCGAGGCGCTCAGGCTTCGCGTGCCCACCGAACTCCAGCCGTTCAGGACCTACCGGGACGAACCACCCGCGGCCTGCATCAACTCCTTTGGCTTTGGCGGCGCGAACGCCCACGCCGTCCTCCAGGCCTGGCACTCACCCCGCGCCGCCGGCCGTCGCGGACGGCGTTCCCCCTCGGGCGCCACAAACGCAAAAGATCGGCTCCTGGTCTTATCGGCCCGCACGGCCGAGGCCCTGGCACCGCTGGCGCTCCGCTATGCCGACGCCCTGCATGAAGGTGCCCGCGGCAACCCCGGTCAACTTGACCTCGTCTGCGCGGCCGCCGCCCACAGGCGCGGCCACCACCCCCACCGGCTCGCGATCGTCGGTGACTCCCCCGAAGAGATCGCCGCCCGACTCCGCTCGCATGCCGCCGGAGAGGATCCCGAAGGCACCACCGCGGGCGAGGCCCTCGCCCCGGCGGATTCACTCCCCGTGTTCGTCTTCTCGGGCCAGGGCCCCCAGTGGTGGGGCATGGGCCGCGAGCTCTTCGCGGAAGAGCCCGTCTTCCGCGAGCAGATCGAAGCTTGCGACACGCTCATTCGTTCCTTCGGCGGTTGGTCGCTCGTCGAGGAACTGCACCGCGACGAGAAGACCTCCCGGATCGCCGAGACCGCCATCGCGCAACCTGCGATCTTCGCCATCCAGGTCGCCCTGGCCGCGCTGTGGCGCTCGTGGGGCGTCCAGCCCGCCGCCTGCGTCGGCCACAGCGTCGGCGAGGTCGCCGCCGCCCACATCGCCGGGGCACTGGGCCTGCCAGAGGCCACGCGCGTCATCTTCGAGCGGGGTCGATGCATGGACCTCACCACCGAACGGGGACGCATGCTCGCCGCCTCCCTCACCCACGAGGACGCGCTCGACCTGATCGCCCCTTTCGCGGGAAAGATCTGCATCGGCGCCGTCAACGGCCCCGCCTCCGTGACGCTCTCCGGGGCGGGCGACGCCCTGGAGCGCATCGCCGCACAGCTCGAGGCCCGCGGTCTCTTCAACCGCTTCCTGCAGGTCAACTACGCTTTCCACAGCCACCAGATGGACCCCATCCGTGGCGAACTCCTCAAGTCCCTCTCCGGAATCGAGGCGCGCTCGCCCTCCCTACCGCTCTTCTCCACAGTCACCGCGGCCGAAACCACCGACGGCGACTTCGGGGATACAGACTGGTGGCGCAACGTTCGCGAGCCCGTCCTTTTCGCCAAGACGATCGGGCTCCTCATCGATGCCGGACACCGGCATTTCCTGGAACTGGCGCCCCACCCCGTCTTGGCCGGCTCGATCCGCGAGTGCCTCGCGGCCAAGGCGCAGCGCGGCCACATCGTCTCCTCGCTCCGGCGCAAGGAGCCCGAGCGCCGCACACTGCTCGCCGCCCTCGGCACCCTCTTCGCAGGCGGCGGGCGCGTTGACTGGAGCGCCCTGTACCCCGAGGCCCCCTCGGACGTCTCGCTCCCACGTTATCCGTGGCAACTTGAGCGCCACTGGCACGAGAGCCTCGAGTCCGCCCAGACCCGACTCTCCCGGCCGCCCCACCCCTGGCTCCGGCGCGAGCTGCCCACCGCCCGACGAACCTGGCTCTCTTGGTTCGAGCTGGAATCACACCCCTTCCTCCGCGATCACCGGGTCGGCGAGAACATCGTCTTCCCAGCCGCCGCGTACATCGATACCGCCCTGGGCGCCGTCTCCGCCACCGACGGCCAGGGCACACCCGTGCTTGAGGATGTCGATATCCAGAAGGCCCTCTTCATCCCCGACGGCGATGAGCGCATAGGGCTGCAGTTCTCCATGGCCCCCTGCGGCACCTTCACGATCTCAAGCCGCATCGGCGTCGATTCCGAGGAACCCTGGGCGCAGCACGTCGCCGGCACCGGTCGTCGCGACCCGCACATCGAATCGCCCGCGCCCATCGACATCAAGGCGCTCCGCGCCTCTCTTCCGGAGACATACGCGCCAGAGCGCCTCTACCAGATGTACGTCGCGTGCGGCTTGAATTTTGGCCCGTCCTTCCGCGTCGCGCGCGAGATATACAGGGCGCCCCGGCGCGCCCTCGCGCGGGTCTCCCTCGATGAGAGTTGCATCGGGGACGCCGACCGGCACGTGTTTCACCCAGCCCTCTTGGACGGTTGCCTCCAGGCGCAGGCCGCCGCCGCGCAGGCCGCTGACCCCAACGCGCACGCGCGCCTCTTCCTGCCTGTCCGCGCCGACCGCGTCCGACTCTATGGTTGCCCGGGCCGGGCCGCCTGGAGCTACGCGCGCCTCACGGCGTACAGCACGCGCTCCATCGCCGGCGATATCACCGTGTTCGACGAGGGGGGCCGCGTCCTCATGGAGATCCATGGGTTCCGCAGCCAGGCCCTCACGCAGGCCGCACGCGCCTCACACGACGACCCCGCCCACTGGACGTTCGAGGCGCGCTGGGAGCCCAAACCCGTCGCGGACCCCGCACCCACCGATCCCTCGCCACTGGCCCCGCACACCCG
>JADLBR010000354.1 GCA_020847615.1 Verrucomicrobiia bacterium | reverse complement strand
GGGACCCGAGCGCAAGTCGCCCGTGCCCCACCTTTTGCGCTCGTCCACCCCGATGGGCCGGCTACCGTTCTCCGGCAATGCGACCGCCCTTCTCCCTCGCGCGCCACCTCCTTGAGCCTGCATGCTTCGCGCATGCGCGTGCAATATGCAGGCTAGCCCTGGCCCTCGCCCCGGCTGCATCCATGTCCGCCCCACTGCTTGACGTGGGCGACAAGGCGCTGCCCGGAAAGTGCGTGCTCTCGGACGCGACCGCCACGGTCGTCGCGGCGGAAGGCCGGCCCGCCCTGCGCATCGCCTACGGCAATCGCGCCGATTACCCCAGCGTCCGCTTCGAGCCAGGCCGCACCGGCTTCTCCGCCGACTGGTCCCGCGCAGGCACCCTCGCGATCACCGTGTCGAACGCGGGCCCAGAGCCATTCTCCCTGGGCCTGCGCATCGACTCACGGGCCGCCCCGGACCGCGGGCGCCAAGCCTCCGCAGAGATACCGCCCGGCAGGGACACCCGTCTCCTCATGCCCCTCGACCAGGGCGGCGCCATCGTGGGGATGATCGGCCAACCGCCCAGAGTCGCGGCCACGCCCGGGGATGTGAATCTCGCTCTCTCGGGCACGCCCTTCGACCCCTCCAAGATCAAGAGCTTCCAGCTCTTCGTCGCAAAGCCCGCGCAGAAACACACGATACTGCTCAAGGGCATCGAGCTGCTCGAGGCCGCCCGCCCCAAGATCCCCTTCGTCGACCGCTTCGGCCAATTCAACGGCGCCGACTGGCCCGGCAAGCTGAGGCGCGAGGAGGAACTCGCCGCACGGCGCGATGCCGAGGCCGCCGCGCTCGCCAGGCTCGGCGCGCTCCCCGACCGCGACACCTTCGGGGGCTGGGCCACCGGCCCGAGGCTCGACGCGACGGGCCGCTTCCGGGTCGCCAAACACGAGGGAAAATGGTGGCTCGTTGACCCCGAGGGCCGACTATTCTGGTCCAGCGGCATCACCGGCGTCCGCCTCAACAACGCCACCCGCGTCGCCGGACGGGAGGACTTCTTCGAATGGCTGCCCTCGCAGGATGACCCCCTCGCGCGATTCTTCGCGGGCAAAGGGAAGGGCCGCGCGTTCGATTTCTATGCCGCGAACCTCATGCGAAAATACGGGGCCGATTTCGAGACCCGATTCTTCGACGTGGCCGCGAAGCGTCTGGTCTCGTGGGGCGTGAACACCATCGCCAACTGGTCCGATGAGCGCGCGTGGGCCCTGAGGCGCGTCCCCTACACGGTGCCCGTTCATGCCTGGGGCTCCTCATTCGTGGTCACGGAGAGACTCAAGGCGGGCCAGCCCTGGATACGCAGGTTCCCCGATCCCTTCGATCCAAAATTCGTTGCAACCCTCGACGAGAGACTCGCCGCCCTCGCGCACCTCCGGGACGACCCATGGCTGTTGGGCGTCTTCATCGACAACGAGCTCCCCTGGACGGAGGGAACGCCGGCCCGGGGCGTGGGCGCAGCGGCCCTCGATCTCCCGGCCACGGTCCCCGTCAAGGCCGCGCTCCTGAAGTCGCTCCGCGCCTCCCACCCCTCCACCGAGTCGCTCAATGCCGCCTTCGGAACCCGTTTCGCCACCTGGGATGACGCCGCCGGGCCGTGGCGACTCGGCGCCCCCCAACTCAAGTCCGCGGCACCCGCGCTGGCGTCCCTCGACGCGATCGTCGCGGAGCAATATTTCCGCACGTGCCGCGACGCCCTGAGCCGCCACCTCCCCGGCACCCTCTACCTCGGTTGCCGCTTCCACGTGTACAACATCGAGGCCATCCGGGCCGCCAAAAAGTTCTGCGATGTCGTCTCCTTCAACATCTACGCCTACAGCCCCAGCGAAAGACAGGCCGACGAACTCGCCACCGAGATGGATTTCCCCGTCGTCATCGGCGAATTCCATTTTGGGGCCACCGACCGCGGCATGTTTCACCCGGGCCTGAGAAAGACCGAGAACCAGGCCGACCGCGCCTCCAAGTACGTCGCCTACCTGTCCGAGGCCGCCGCCGCACCCTGGTGCGTCGGCGCCCACTGGTTCCAGTACCTCGACCAGGCGCTCACCGGACGGGGCGATGGGGAGAATTACAACATCGGCTTCGTCAACGCCACCGACGACCCGTACCCCGAGCTGGCGACCGCTGCCCGCGGGTTCCACGGGACACTCTACCCCGCCCGCCGAGACCAGGGCCCCAAGAACCGCCCTTGAGCGTTCGCCGACTTGTGATATCTAGACCCCCGTGTACTTCACTCGCACCACGCTGATCGCGCTGGGCACCGCGGCGGCCCTGGCCCTCGCCCAGGTGCCCTCGGATGCCGCCGGACGCTCGACCGGACGACAGCAGCCCAAGCCTTCCAACAAGCGCCTCTTCATCATTAACCCCGACGGCACCAAGACGCCCCTCGACGGCCAGACCAAGCGCGCCGACGTGATCGCCTGGCCCTACGAATGGCATCCCGAGCGCGCCCCGGAAGGACCCGTGGAACTGGATATCGTGCTCAATGAGCAGCGCATCTATGTCTACCGCTCCGGAATCCAGATCGGCTACTCGATCGTCAGCACCGGACGCGAGGGATACGGCACCCCCCCGGGCGACTACAAGGTCCTCCAGAAGGTCAAGGACCACAAATCCAACCAGTTCGGCTCATTCGTGGACGCCGCCACGGGCCGCATCGTCGATTCCAACGCCAGCGCGGGACAGGCCGCGCCCCCGGGCACCGTCTACAAGCCCGCGCCCATGCCCTACTTCCAACGGCTCACCTGGGGTGGCGTCGGCCTCCACGAGGGCTTCCTGCCCGGCTTTCCCGCCTCCCATGGCTGCATCCGCGTCCACTCGGACATGGCCCATCGCCTCTTCGAGGTCACCTCCATCGGCACCCGCGTTCGTATCAACTACGACCGCCCTCCGCCCCGCGCCCTGCCCGTCTACTGAGGACGGATTTCTGTGGCGCGCCGCGCCGGTTCCGTGTATGCTTCTCCCGTTATGAAATGCGCCATTCTCGCCCTCATGGCCGCCGTGGTTTTGATGCTCGGAGGTTGCGCCTCGACCCCCCCGTCGTGGCCCCCGCCCGAATACTCCATCGAGGAACCCGGGCAGCCCCGTTCCGTGCCGGCGCCCACCGACGCCTATACCGGACGAGAGAAGTCGGCGCCCCTGCACACGGGCCCATATAGGACCTGGTACCCGCGAGGCGCCGATCCCTATTACTGATCCTCGGCCCGCCGCCACGCCTGCCCCCTGGGGCGCATAGCGCGATATTGATCCCATGCCACGCATCCTCGCCGCCATGTCCGGCGGGGTGGACAGCAGCGTCGCCGCGGCGCTCCTGAAAGCCCAGGGCCTCGAAGTCGAGGGCGCGTACATGAAGAACTGGCTGCACGAGACCGACGTGCTCGGCCATTGCCCCTGGCAGGATGACATCGATGCCGCCCGCGCCGCCGCCGATGCCATCGGCATACCCTTCCGGGTGATCAATCTCATGGACGCCTATCGCGAGCGCGTCGTCCGCCGCCTCATCGATGGCTACGCGTCCGGCATCACGCCGAACCCCGACGCCCTGTGCAATCGGGAGATCAAGTTCGGCGTGCTCTCCGATGTGGCCCGGACCGGGGGGTTCGAGGCGGTGGCCACGGGCCATTATGCCCGCCGCGCCCTCGGCCCCGGCGGCGAATGGGACATCCTGGAGGCCGCCGACCGCAATAAAGACCAGACCTACTTCCTCGCCCTCCTATCGCAACCGCAGATCGCCGCCGCCCGATTCCCGATCGGAGAAATGATAAAGCCCCAGGTCCGCGAGATGGCTCGGCGCCTCGCTCTTCCCAACGCCGAGCGCAAAGACAGCCAGGGGATCTGCTTCATCGGCAAGGTCAAGATGTCCGACTTCCTCAGCGAGTTCATCCCCGATCGACCCGGCCCGATCATCGACACGGGAGGGCGCGTGCTGGGCGAGCACAGGGGCCTCCACCATTTCACCCTCGGGCAACGCCGCGGCATCCGGGTCCCTTCAAACACGTTCGCCCGGGCCTATGTCGTCGTCGGCAAACGCACTCCGGAGAACGCCCTCGTCGTCGCCCTCGAACAGCCCGGGGCCCCGGACCTCTATGCGCGGCGGGCGACGCTCGACGGCGTCTCGTTCACCGGCGCGCCCCTCACCTCGCCCGCGCGACTCCGCGCCCGCCCAAGGTATCGCGCGCCCGCCGCGCCCGCGCTGTTCACCCCGGAAGCCGGTGGACGTGCCCGGATCGAGTTCGATTCCCCCCAGCGCGCCCTCACCCCCGGGCAAGTCTGCGCCTTCTACGATGGCCCGCGCCTGGTGGGCGGCGGCCACTTCGCGGAAATCTCCGAAACTCAAAAAGCCATTTGACACGCGCGCGATTCGCGACGATGTTCTAACTGCGTCAAGCCAAAACTGAGACGTCGACCCGCTTCCCGCCCCGAGAGGGGCGCGCGAAAGCCGGTCACCTCCAAGCGGAGCAAAACTCCGCTTTTTTTGTCCCCGGAACATCGCCCCGACGTCCGTCGCTGACTCGAAAATGGCCGCATCGCCTCTCGTAGCCGAGCGCGCCAGCGTTTGGGCGCCAAAGCCTCACGGCTTCGGCTACATTTTCGCCCCCGGCGATCAGGCTGCGATACCAAAACGGTGCCGCCAAAACCGGTTTGCATCGCGCCACCAGCAAAGCGATATTTGTTGCTCAAACCCCATGGCAACACCCCCCCCGACATCCCGCGTGCTGGTCACGGGCGGCACCGGATTCGTGGGGCGCCACGTCGTGGCGCGACTGCGGGCCTCCGGCTTTGCGGTGCGGGTGCTGGCCCGCGACCCGTCCCGGGTCGCCGCAACCCCCGGACTGGCGGGCGCGGAACTCGTCGCCGGCGATGCGTCCGACGGCATCCCCGATGCCTGCATGCGGGACGTCGCCGCCGTCGTCCACCTGGTGGGCATCATCGCGGAGCGGGGCCAAAACACCTTCGAGCGGGCCCACGTGCGCGCCACCGCGAACGCCGTGGCGGCCGCCCGGAGCGCTGGCGTCGGGCGCTTCATCCACCTGACGGCGCTGGGAACGCGCCCCAACGCCCGGTCGGCCTACCACCGCACGAAATGGCTGGCCGAGGATGCCGTGCGCGCCAGCGGGCTGGACTGGACCATCCTGCGCCCCTCGCTGATCCTCGGGCGAGGCTGCGGATTCGTCGGGGAATTCGCCTCGATGATGCGCGGGCGAAGGCTCGTCCTTCAGGGGGGCGTCGTGCCCTGCTTCGGCGATGGGGGCACGCTCTTCCAGCCGATCAGCGTGGGCGATGTCGCGCACTGCGTGGCCCGCGCCATCGCGAATCCGGAGGCCGTCGGGCAGGCCATCGCCCTGTGCGGCAACGAGCGCGTCTCGCTCAAGGACATGCTCCTCGGCATCGCGCGAGGCCTCGGGCGCAACCCCACGTGGATCAGCGACTCGCCGGCGCTGTACCCATTCCTGGTCCCCTGGGCCATGCTCACGAGGCCCAAGCCCCTCGTCGTCGCGATCCCATTCTCGATTGCGCGCGCACTCGGCTGGGCCCTCGGGCACCTCCCGGATCCCCCTTTCACGCTCGATCAGGCCATCATGCTCGAGGAGGACAACACCGCGGACCCGGAACCCGCAAAACGGCTCTTCGGGTTCGAGCCCGTGCCCTTCCCCGAAATGCTGGCGGATTCACTGTAGCCCCAGCGCATGTCACCCCCCTCCCCGCATCAGGACGCGCCCAGATCGGCAAGGACGCCCGACCGGCTGGCGATGCTCGCCTCCATCGCGATGATCGCCGCCCTCGGCATGACCATCCGTTTCGCTCCGGACTTCTGGCCTTCCGGGTCCTCGGTACCGGCGGGCACGCGCCTGATTCCCAGACCACAGATCCAGGATTTCGCCTTCCTGCTCAACTACGCCCGCGGGCAATTCCCCGACCGCGACTCATCGCCCTACGCGGTCGAGACGCACAGGCGCTTCATGGGAAAGTGGCTCGGGGAACCGCAGGATTGGTCCATGTGCTTTGGCTGGAGCCCCACGGTGGTCGCCGTGATGGCGCCCTTGTTCGCGCTGCCGACCCCGGCCGCCTGGGCCCTCTTCTGCCTCGCTTCGGCCATCCTCTTCCTGGTGGCCGCCAGACCGTTCGCCACATCATCGCGCGGCGCCACGGTCGTCCTCAGGCTGGCGGCCGCAAGCCCCTGCGCCATCTTCATCATCGGCAATGGCCAGACTTCGCCGCTCACCACGGCCGCGCTGCTCGCGGGTGTCCGCCTGCTGGATGGCGAAAGGCGGTCCGCGTGGCGTGACATCGCGCTGGGCATCGGCCTGGGTCTCCTGACATTCAAGCCGCCGGTCGCCATCCTCGCAGGGGCCGCGCTGCTGGCCTCTGGCCGTTGGCGACCGATGCTCCCCGCGGGCGCCGTCGTCGCCGCCGTGGTCGCGGCCACCACGCTCTGGTTCGGGCCCCAGTGGATCGGCGATTACGTGCGCCTGCTCGGCAGCTATGACACCGATTCGTGCGATCCGATCTTCAGGGCTGGGTTCGTGCCATGGATCATGTCCAATCTGCGATCGGTGCTCCTGATGGCGGGTGCGCCCGATGGCGTCGCGTCGTCCGTGTCGTCCGCGTGTTTCCTCGGGTGCTGCGGCGCGCTGGCACTCGCGCCATTGGTGCTGCGCCGACCGATCGCCCCGCGGGTCGCGCTCGGGTCCGCCGCCATGGCGTATTGCCTCTTCGCGCCGCACCTCTCACCCAGCGAAGACATCGCCATCCTCATCCCCGCGTGGGTCGCGCTGGCGGGCCAACCCGGCGCACGCGTCACCGCGCGTGTCGTGTCGGGATGCCTGCTGGTCCTTTTCGCGGGCGGTGCCACGGCCTGGCTGCTCCCGATGGACTTCCTGCGCGCCCTGGCGCCGCTGGCGGGTTTCTGCGGCAAGCTGCTGGTGGCCGCGGCCTTTGCCGAGGTGTCGTCGCGATGAGCCGCAAGCGCTGGCTTGTCGCCGCCGCGCTGACCGGGATCGCGACCGCCCTTTGGCTGTGCATGTCCATCGCGCTCCTCTGGCCCCCGCAACCCGGGGGCGCGATCTCGTACGTGGATGCCGATTGCCACATGCGCCTCGAGCGCGTCGGCGAGATCGTGGCTGCCGGCCAATATCCTTTCGACCGTTTCCCTCGCAGCAACCCGCCGGTCGGCGAAACCTCCCACTGGGGTCTGCCCCTCGACCTGCTGCTGATCGCCGGGGCCGCCATCCTGACTCCGGCGACGGGCTCGTTTGATGCCGGGCTCCGGGCGTGGTCCATCTGGGTGGGCCCGGTCCTATTTGGCGTTTTCTCGCTGGTACTGATGCGCTGCGTCGTGCGCTTCGGCGGCGCGCTGGCGGGGGGCGCCCTCGTGTTCCTCCTGCTCGGCTCGCAGGCTGTCCTGCACCCTTTCCTGCCGGCGAGGCCCGACCATCACGGCCTGCTGGTTCTGCTGCATGCCCTGGCGTTCGCCGCGCTCGCTCGTGCCGAGTTGTCGGCCGAACATCGCAGGGGCGCCGGGACCGCGGCTGGGTGGGCCATCTTGCTGTCCGCCGCGTTCTCGGCGGCTGCCGCGTGGGTCAGCGTCGAGTCCTGCGCGCTCATCGCCCTCCTGGGCGGCTGGCTCGCCTTGCGCGTCGCTTGGCCCGGGGAGTCGTCACCCGCCGCCCGGCTCCAGGTCTTCACCCGCTGGGCCTGCGCCCTGTGGCTGTCCATGGTCGGCGCGTGGCTCATCGAGCGCGGCGGTATCCGCGGGCCGATGCTCTGGGGGACCGACGCCCTTTCATTGCGCTTCCTCGTGCCCGGCGGCGTGGTGATCGCGGCGCTGGCGGCGCTATCGGGACCGCTGGCCTCCCCTCGCGGGGGGCGGCGGCTCTGCGCCCTCGCGGTCGTCGCGATGGCGGCCGCGCTCGCGTGGGCCCTGCCACCGCGGCTCTTCCCGGGGCTTCCCGTGCCACCGACCGATCTCCCGCTCATGCTCGGATTCCTCGACAAGGCGAGCACCGACGGGATGCCCATGTTCGGGGGACCAACCCAGGGCGCGCGCAATTTTCTCCAATGGTACGGGGCGGTGGTTCCGCTTCTGGCATTTGCCGCGGTCGCCGCCCTCCGCGCCAGGGGCAGGAAGGGCGATATCGTCCGCCTTGCGACCGCCTGCGCCATCGCCTACGCGGCCCTCGGCCTGCTGAAAATGCGATGGTGTTCCTACGCGATGGCGTTTTCCGCGCCGGTGGTCGCCTGCTGGCTCGCGGCCTCGGTCCGGGGGCGCCTCGCGCCGGGACGCGCGGGTTTCTCCCGGACGGGCGCGTGGTGTTTCGTGCTCACCGCGGCCGTCGCGGTGGGATTCGCCGGACGGATCGCGGCCTCTCGCTGGACCACGCCCGCGACCCCATCCATCCCGGCGCGCGAGCTGGACGCCGCGCTTCGCGCCGCCCACGCACTGTGGGCCAATGACGTCGCCGCGCAGGGCATCCCTTCCCGCAGAGTTCTAACCCACGCCGCCCTAGGGCCCCAGATCATGCGCGAATGGCGGGCCTCCGTAGTCGCGACCCCCAACGTCCGCAATGGTGCCGGCATCCGCAAGTTGTTCGGCTGGCTGCTGTCGGCCGATCCCGCGCGGGCCCTGCGCGAAATCCGCGCCGATGGTTGGCGTCATGCCGTCATCATCTCAAACCCATATCCACGCGAGATCGATGCCTACCGGCGTTTCGCGGGAGAGGGAGCGGCGCCGGAGGCCTCCTTGCTCGGCGTGCTGGAGCGCTGCCCGCCATCGTCGCTGATGGGCCAATGGCCACTCGGTTCCCACGGCGCGACGATGAGACTGGTCCGACTTCCGGAATCCGACCAGGCGATCGCCGGGTGGCTAGCCTCGGGTCGGCGCGAGCCTTAGGCCGCGCTGCGCCGGGATGAAATCGTGCAGCAGAAAATCCGTCCGCAGCGCGCCGGTGCTCTCGCCGCGCTGCTCGATTTGCGACTCGCGGATCGGCCCGATGCGCCGCTGGGCCTCGGCAAGATAGCCCACCTTGGAGGGGTCAATACCCATGATCCTCGCGCAGGTCGCGTCCACGGCCGCGGGATTCCGGCCCATGACCAGCACCCCGGCCTGTTTGGGCGTTCCGTTCACGGGCCCGTCGCCCTCCATGCCGATGATCCCGTCCACGATCGCGAAGTGGGGCCTGACCGTCGCGTTGATGTCGAGGATCGCCTCGCCGATCCCGGCGTAATGCAGCACGTTCTTCGGCCAGCCGTAGACCCGGCCCGGCATCACGCCGAAAAAGTTCTTCATCGCGAGTGTCACGCCGACCCAGTGGTGCGTCTTCAGTTTCGCCACCGACACGATCCAGTCCGCGCGCCTGAGCGCCACCGGCAGCGCCAGCGTCTCCAGCCCCATGTAGCCCCCGCGATTCCGCTCCACGCGCACCTCGTCGTAATTCAGGTCGACGAAACGTAACTTCTCCGCGGCCAGCACGTCACCGAGACCACAGGCCTCCAGGACCATCAGGCCGTCCCGCACCAGGCCGGTCCCCTCGCCCACGATGACTTCGCCGGCGCCCAGCCTCAGGAACGCCTCGGCGGCGGCGCGCACCACAAGCGGGTGCGCGTTGACATGGACCACACCCTCTCCCGTGTCCACAAGATTGGGCTTTAGCAAGATCCGCTTGCCCCGGATCTCCGATTCCCCGATCCCCAACTCGCGCATGCCCGCCAGCATCGGCCCGGCGATGTCGTCGCCGTATCTCTGGGCCCGTGCCACAAAAACTGGCTCGTGCCACGCGGGCGTCGCAAACCGGTTCCACAGCAGCGCACACGCGCCCCCGGTCGCGGCGCCCCCCGCCAACCAGAGGAAGCGCCGGCGTCCAATCCGCATCCGGGTTCCGCCCGCAATCGCACCCGTGCTCATGAGCGCACCCCGCTGAACAGGGGACCCACCCCGGAATGGTGCGCCATCGCCGCGAGCACGAGCAGGGCCAGATAGGTGGTGTCATATGGCCCATACAGCCCCTGCCGGCCCAGGCATTCGCCCAACCAGGCCGCGGCCCCATCGGGGGCGTCGTCCCACGCGGCAAGGCCCAACAGCCCCCAACCCAGGGCCAAAGGGGTCATGTACCTGCCCACCGTCCCGCGGACATAGCCGATGGACTTGTCCACCGTCTCGCGGGGCACGTGATCCCGCGCGGCGACCAATACCAGTCCCGTCATCTCCGGCGAGGCCGCGTGCACGTTCCGATACACGCGCGTCGCACCGAAATTCCATCCCCCGCCCGCAAGCTGTCGATCCAGCAGCAGGGCCGCCGCCTCTTTCGCGCGCGCATGCGTGGCATGCCCGCCGGCCGTCAGGGCCATCAGGGCCAGCGCCGTGGGCTCCACCCACGAAAACGTGCCCAGGACCCACGACCAACCCCACAATCTCGGATCCACCGCCATCTCCGCCTCATCCGCCCGCTCCTGCCAACGGATCCCCCCCGAACCCAGCAAATAGCCCAAGGCCCGCGTCTCCGCATCCGCGAATGGTGCCTCCCCGTGCCACGCGAGCGCCGCCAGCGCCGTCGGCCAAACCGCCTTCGGTTGGTCGGGCGACACCGGAACCGAACCGTCCGGCGACTGCGCCTTCACGAGCCGATCCCTGGCCGCGTACATGCGGTCCGGCGCCACGCCCGTGGCCCGCAGGGCCATCACCGCCCACGCCGTCGCATCGGGCCGAAAATCCCCGCCATCACTCCCAGAAAAACCTCCCCCCGCCAACCCGCGCCCCTCGATCTGCGCCAGGCACCGCTTCGCCACCTCACTCGCCTCAGGGGATAACGCCACCACATCTTTGCTCCCGAACAATACAGGGACCGCCGCCAAACGACCCCGAAGAAACCTACTTGTGTAAAACTAGCAGCACGTCGAACTTTGCCAAGCCCATCGAGGCAGCCAGAAATCAAAACCGCCTTGTTCCAAGATGGTTACGTTGGGCGATGTCCAGGCGATGGTGCCGCGCTCCCAACCCCCCCGCAACCCGCGGCCCGCAGCGCTCCGTTCCCGCCCGCCCTCACGTACAACGCCAGGGCCGACGCGGCATACAGCCCAATAGCGATGAGATTCAAGCCCCTCAGGCCAACGAGCATGTCCATGTACTCGAGGACGCCCCCCAACACGCTCCCGAACAGATTTGAGGCGAGCGCCATGCTCGGCGAAGGCACCGCCGCAAAGGCCCTCGCGAATATCAGGGCGGCGAAAAATATCGGCACGCTGATGATCCCTCCCCCGGCGACCATCCGCACCCCCATGTCGAAACGATTCAGCCAATCGAACGGGAAAGCGAAATTGAGAATCAGGCCGGCGATGAGCAGCGCGTAGAGCGCGGCAAATCCCACCACCCGAAAACGCAGGGTCAAGAAATTGGCGGCGAGGATCACGAGAAGAATCGAGCCCAGGACGATGGAGTTCGTGAGCCACGTCGAACCCAGGACCAGGGCCAGCGTCGTGACCGCCTTCGTCTCGATGAGGAGAAAGGCCGCCCCCATGAAAAAGAGATGCCAGTTGATATCCCCGCCCCGGCCACAGACCCAGCGCATGGGCGCCAGCGACCCAAGCGCGATGAGACACAGGGGAAGAAGGTAGTGAATCGGGATGCCCCGCTCCTTCAAGAAAAGGAACGGCCAGTCGTCGTCCGTCGGCTCAACCCGCCCAGCGTCCAAGCCGGGCTCCATCTTCACGTAATCGGTCACGCCGAGCGACCCGCCGCCGCCAAAGAGCTCGCCCGCCAACAAGATCATCTCTTGGCTCAGCGGGCTCCCGAAGCACAGGATCCCGGATCCAAAACTCGCGGCGAGCGTGTTGTGGTGTCGCTGCACAAGCCATGGCTTGATGGCGAACAGGTTGATCGCCACGCCGCCACCGGGGCGCAGCAATTCCTTGACCCTCGCGACGCTCTCGGCGGTGAACACGAAATTATCCATGCGCAGCGAAGACATGGACGAGAACGCGGCGTGGCTGTCCAGCGTCGCAAAGATCACCAGGTCGTAACCCCGCCGGGTTTTCTGCAGGAAGGACCGCGCGTCGTCGACGTGGACGCTGACCGCCGGGTTCTCGTAGGGTTTCTCGGGGTGCCGCTCCCGCCCGATCCGGACGATCGCGGGATCGATCTCCACCACGTCCACGACACTCGCCCCATTGCGGACGGCGGCCGCCGCGTCATTCCCCGTGCCGCCGCCCAGGATCAGGACCCTCTCGACGGGCCGCTTCGCCAACCGATAGGGGATATCATAATGGCGGCTCAGGCTGGCCCGCAGCTCGGGCGACAGGCGCCCCAGGCCACCCGTCGACAGGTCATTGATCACCTGGAAGCCATCGTAATTGACCATGACGTGAAGCGAATCCGACGGGTCCCCATCCTGGCGATAGACCTCGATCCTGTAATACGGAGACCATGTCACCGGGCGGCGGAGGTCTCCCCCGATCGCCACGGCGACCGCCGCCGCAAAGTAGACGCCCGCGCGCCATCGGCGCCCCCCATAAAAATAGAGCAGTGGCGCCAACCCCACCAGCAGCCAAACCCACGGCGGGCTCCAGACGACCGATGCCAGAGAGAAAGCCAGGATGCCCACGAGACTGCCCCCCACATTGACCGAATAGGCGACCAGCGGCTCATCGCGATCGAGCAGCGACCCCAGCAGGCACGTCAGACTGGCGAACGTCGCGACCACCAGCGCGAACAGCGACAGGATGACGAGCAGGGCCTTGATCGTGGAGAGCATCGATGGCACCGCATCGGCGGCGTGGTCCCCAAACCCGCTCCCATAGAGCAGAAACTCGCGCGGATCGACGAAGATGACGTGCGTGATTCCGAAGGCATGGGCCCCCGCGATGATGAGCGACAGAACGAAGAACAATCGCGGGAACCACTGAAACAGGGTGGGGGCCCTCCGGTGCATCATGAACCCGACGCCGAACCCGAGGAACGCGCCCATCAGCGCCATGTTCTTGAAGTAGGCGAAGATGCGGACTTCCGAGGAAAGCCAGCGGATGACCACCAGCTCCAGAAAGAGCGCCACGGCGCTCAGCAGGAAGAGGGGCGCGTGGCGCCGGATCATCGGCCGAGCATTGGCGGTCCCCCCGCAAATTCAACCCGGAAATTTCCGGCCGCGGCCGCGC
>JADLBR010000353.1 GCA_020847615.1 Verrucomicrobiia bacterium | reverse complement strand
TTTCGAAATCACAAACTGTTGGCCGCGTTTCCAGTGCCGAAAACCGATCGGGGACCCGTATTTCAGAGCGCGGTTTTCCTTTGAGCCTGCATATTTCGCGCATGCGCGTGAAATATGCAGGCTAGTCCGAGATTTGCCGCAGCGCTTGCCGTCAGGCGTTCGCGGCCACCTTGATGACGATCTTCGTAACGGGTTGGCCCGCATTGGCCATGGGTGCGTGGGCATCGGCGGGGAAGAAGATGGCCGCGTGCCCGGCCGGCACATCGACCCAGGTGCCGGGAGAACCGGGGAACAGTTCCACATCCTTGGCCTCGTCGTACCCGTCGCCGGCGGCGCATGCCGCGGCCGACAGCCAGCCGATGCGGTCGGCACCCGCCACGGTGTACTGGATGTCGATGTAGCGCCGATGGGTTTCCAGCCGGGCATCGGACGCCGCCCTCCCCGTTCCCCGCACAAACACGGCATAGATGCGTTCGCCGTCGAGCTCCAACCGCTCGTGCGGGAGCTGCTCGCGGGACGCCAGTTCCCTCAGGTGCCGGAATGCCGCAGGGAACAGGGGGTGGAGTTTTTCGTACGCGTCGATGTCCTTGAGGGTGTCGAGGATCATGGTATCAGGTTCTCCCGAATTCAGGGGTTCATGCGTGGCGGCGGGTCCGCCAGTCGGGCGGCGTAGCGCCAATCTCCGCCCGGGTGTCGAAATAGGCCTCGAGGTTGACCATGGGGATATCGTCGTGCAAACCGCCGCCAGACGCGATCGCAAAACCGGGCCTGCCCGCGGTTCTCTCGCCCACGCCGCGAACCATCGCCGCGATCTGCGCGGGCGATCCCCCCGTCAGCATTCCCGTCTCGATGCCGCCGATCAGAAGATGATCCGGGCGATCGAATGCGGCAAGGGCATCCTCAAGCGGGGTGGCGGGGCTCTCGAACATCAGCCCGTCGAATCCCAGCCCCGGCAGGCGGTGCAGCAGCGCCGAGAGATTGCCGTCGGCGACGAGTATCACGCGCCGTCCCGCGGCCCGCGCGGGGGCGAGGATCTCGGGATAATGGGGAAATATGAATTCCTCGTACCAGTCGGGGCGGAAGACGGGTCCCCGCGCGTCGCAGAGATCATCATGGACGAAGACCAGCGGGCCCCGCGAACCGCGCACGATCTCCGCCACGATCTCGCGCGACTGGGCCGCGAACGGTCTGAGGATCTGGTCGTGAAACCGCCCGGGGTCTTCCATCGCGGCCACCATGAAGACCTCCCACCCGAACACCTCGACCGGCCACATGAAAAGCGTCGTGTATAGCATCGGGTAATAGAGCCCCACCTCGCCCAGCGCCTCCTCCCTCGCGCGGATGTCGGTCGCCCCCCATGGATGCGGCACCGGCGTGACCAGATCCGAATAGCGCACGCGCCCGGCGTCGAACGCCCACACCCCGTCGACGTCTTGGCACGCGTATCGGCGCCGCGAGGCGGTGTCGTAGACCCCGAGCGGTGCGAGATCGTAGTCGCCCCGCGCGGGATGCGGGCGGACCCGTCCGGGCGGCGTGGGCGCGGGCGCGTTCTCGATCGGCACGCGGTTGACGATGTCGATGCCCAGGGCCTCGTAGGCCCTGCGGAATGCCTCGGGGGTGTGTGCGTAGACATCGAGCCCGCTCACGAGCTCGATCAGCCCCCGATGGTTCAGGGTCTCCTTGGTAGCCCTCTTGTCGGAGGACCGCCCGGCGGCCCATGCCAGCGCATCGGATCTCACGAACTTTCTTCCGCGGCCCCAAAGATCGGTCGCCGGGGATCGATCAGGCCCCAGCAGATAACTCCGAGAAGGAATAGGCCCCCCATCAGATAGAGGGGCAGGTCCCAGTTCTTGAACCAGTCCACCGAGTAGGCGACGATCAGCGGGCACAGCAGGCTGCCGACCTGCCCCGAGGTGTTCATGGCGGCGCTGACGACGCCGGCGTGGCTCCCGCCCAGTTCGATGGCGGTGCTCCACGACGCGCCGAGCGTGAACATGCTGGCCGCCGTGGCCAGCGCGATCATGACCGCCGATAGCATCGTGTTGCCCGTGCCCGCCGCGATGATCAGCGCCACGCCCGCGACGAGGTAGGCCGCCGCGCCCACGCCGCAGCGACCCCACCTGAGTCCAAAACGCCGGGTCGCCCAGTCGGTCGTGATCCCTCCAAAGAGGTCGCTCGCCACGCTCAGAAGCAGCGGCAGCCCCGCCAGAAATCCCAGCATCGCCGGATCGAACGAGCCCTTCTCCTGAAGGTAGGTCGGCAGCCACGTGATGCAGAAATAGAATGAGAAACTGTTCGGGAAATACATCACGCAGAGGGACCACATGTTCGGGCTTCCGAAGAGGCGACGCCAGTACGCCCAGCCCGCAGCGTGCCCGGCATCCGGCCGGCGCTCGGCGACGATCTGCGCCAACTCGGCCGCGTTGACCTCCGGGTGCTCGGAGGGATCGTCCCGGAACCACCGGTACCAGACCAGCGCCCAAATGAAGCCGATCAGCCCGAAGAGCACGAAGATCATGCGCCAGTGCAGGACGTGCAGCATCGCCACCACGAGCAGCGGCGTGAGGCCGCCCGCGAGATGCGCGCCGGTGAAGAAGATGCCCTGGATCGTCCCGCGCTCGCGGTCCGGTATCCACCTCGAGAAGGTCTTCGCCACGCCCGGCCAAGCCCCCGCCTCACCGGCCCCGAAGAGGAACCGCAGCACCAGCAGCGAGACGTAGTTGAACGCCCCCGCCGTCGCGATGGTGAAACCCGACCACCAGATCACGATGCGGGTCAGCACCCGCCTCGTGCCCCACCGGTCCGCCCACCACGCGGTCGGGATCTCGAAGAGGGCGTAGGCCAGCGCAAAGGCCGAGAACACCCACCCCATCTGCACCTTCGACAGACCCAGGTCCGCCATGATGTTCGGCGCCAGCTTCGAGATGCACACCCGGTCCAGATAGGTCACCATCGCCAGCAGCACCGCCATCGCCACGACCTTGTAGCGGATGTGCGTCGGCCGCGCAGCGGCACCGGCCATCGGGGGGGATTCTTCTCTCATGGCAGCCTCACAGCCCGGCGCGGAAATTCCCCACGGCCTCGCTGGTGCGCAGCGCGCGGCTGTAGACGCGCAAGCCGCGCACCGAGGGCGCGATCTTCAGCGTCGGCGAACCGGTCGGCGTGCGGAGGTTCGGGCTGTAGCGGCCCCACCCGAACTGCCGCTCCTCGCCGCCATCGCACAGGACGCCGTTGACCACGAAAGCGATGATCTTCGGACCGCCGTCCACCGTGATGACGACGTGCTGCGGCTTGCCCGTTTTGAGCGCGTCCCGGTCACAGTCCCAGGAGCACTCGCTGCGCCCGTCGTTGAGCGTGATCGCGACCGTGCCCTCTTCGGTTGTCGACACGAGCACGCCCGCGCCGGTCTCGTCGCGGCTGTCGAGCAGCCGGACGCCCGGCTTCAGGGAATCCAGTTGCACCCACAGGTCGATGCTGAAGCCGGCGCGCAGGTCCTTGCACCCGTGATCGGCGCGCTTGTTGTCGCGGGCGTTGAGCGCCGGCAACTTGGGCATCGGCGTCTCGGCCGGCATCGGCTTGCCGGCAGGGAGATTGAGTGCCAGTCCGTTGGTCGAGACGGCGCTGCTATCCCACTGCGCGAACAGGCCATCGACGAGGGCCTTCGGGACCTCGTGCAGGCGCCCGATGTTCTTCTGGGTCTCGGTGATAAAGAACTTGCCGCCGTCCTCGACGAGGTCGGGGTAGCTCATGCGGATGTAGGGATCGTCGTCGTACAGGAGGATCTCCGGCTGCGACCACTCGATCATCTTGCCCTGCGGCGTGTCCACTTCCCGGCCCGCCATCAGCCACGCGGGGTTGCGGTCGTCGTACGCACTGCGGCCATCCTTCCCCGCGGCGCCCAGGGCCCCAACGAAGCGCCCGCCGTGATTGTGGAACCAATAGAGGAACTTCCCGTTGGTACAATTCCAAGCAAAGTTCGCCGCGCGCGGGTGCTTCACACGACGGCCCCCGGGCTCGTACGTCTTATACGCGGGCGGTGTCCACTTGTGCCCACCGTCGCGGCTGTAGGCGCACGCGGGCCAGCCGTCGATCGTGCGATAGACGCAGTAGAGGGAATCGTCGCTGAGCTTGACGATGCTCTGCTCTTCGGCCACGCGGCCCCCGCCGGCCGGCGTCCGCAGGCCCATGTCCCCATCCGGCAGTGTCTCGAAAACGATCTTCTCGGGATCGCGCTCGGTGAGGATGTTCTTGCTCTTAAAGAAGGCGCCCTCCGATTGGGCGAAGAAGCCCTCGCCCATCGCGCCGACCTTGTGCAACACCATGATCGCGGCGTCGCCCAGGATCAGCGGGCGACCCACGTTCCAGAAGAACCGAAGCTTGCCGCCATAGACGTTGTTCCGGTCGCACTCGAATTCGCGGATCGGGACCTCGTATCGCTTCGCCGACCACGTGCGCCCGCCATCGTCGCTGAATTTGAAGACGTAGTGGCCGAGCGAGTCCACGCGCTTGTAGGCGCCCTTGTCCTCGCGCTTCACCTCGGGGACGCGGTCGGTGTTGTGGTTGTAGAAGCAGTAGATCCTCCCGTTCGGCACCTTCAGCAGCACGGCGTACGAGGCCTCCGGACCATCCACCGGCTCGAGCGGCGTGATCGCGTCCCACGTCTTGCCGCGGTCGGTGCTGCGCATGGACACGACGGTCTGGCCGGGATCCCCCTCCTTGCCGCTCCCCGTCGTCATGACGCAGAGCCACGCGCCGTCGTCGGTCGTCACGATGTAGGGCTGGTCCGCGTAACCCCGGCTGGGGATGTTCCAGCCGTTGCTGATGTGCCGCGCGTCGGGGACGGGCGGGGCCGATCCGGGCGCGGTCGTCTCCGCGCCTGCCGCGGTGAGCGCCGCCACGAGAGCGGCGAGGGTCAGGAGGTGTGCGTGTCTGTTCATGGCTTTTACCTTTTCGGTTTCGTTGGCTGGATGGGGTTTTTCGCGGAACTCTGGCGCCGGCGCCGCTGCCGGATGAAGACCCGCGGCGCGGCGTCCGCGAGCCTCTGGCTCGCGGCGAGCCGCCGCAGCACGGTCTCCAGACCGAAACGCACGTGCTCGCGCATCTTCCGGTCGGCCGCCTCGGGATCGTCGCGGGTCAGGACCTCCGCCAGATCCCGGTGCCATCGCCTCGGCGGCGGATGGAAATCGGCGGCGCTGTTGTACAGCCAGTTGAGGACGAGCACGTGGCTCTTCTCGATCGCGCTCACCAGCTCGGGACACCCCGCGCACTCCGCGATCCGGTGGTGGAACGTCGCGTGGGTCCGGTTCGCGTCCTGCCGGGCACCGCCCTTGCCCGCGTACAGGGTGTCCAGCGCCGCCGCCATCGCCCGCAATTCCCGGCGCTCCGCGATCGTCGCCCGCTCCGCGAAGAGCCGCGCCGACTGCGTCTCCAGCGCCTCGCGGATCACGTAGTGGCCGCGGATGTCCTCGGCCGTCGGCATCCGCACCACCGTGCCCGCCCTCGGCCGGCTCTCCACCAGGCCATCGTTCTCCAATTGCCGCAGCGCCTGCGCCACCGGCAAGAGGCTCATCCGCAGCCGCCGCGCCAGGCCCCGCCCCGAGATCGGCCCCCCGAGGGGCAGTTCCCCGCTCAGGATGGCGGAGCGGATCGCCTCGTACGCGCGCGAGGTCAGGCTGACCCCCCCGGCGCGGGGGCGCTTCCGCCGGGGCTGGGGTGCGGGTCTCTCGGCCACGGCGACATGCTGCGGCGCGGCGTCGCGATCGTCAACGTTAAACTGATATATCAGTGTGTGGATTAGCGCGGTGGGCGGGGTGCCCGCGGGGCTTTACCGGGCCCGGGCGGCTGCTAGAAATCGGGTCGATTGAGCTGTGGAGGCATGGTGTGGAACGCGCGTCGTGGGGCGCCGGTCGCGGCGCTCGCGTCGCTGCTCGCGTCGGGGGGCGCGGCGATGGCGCAGGGGGGCCGCGAGGACTACGAGAGGGCGCTGAGCCTCGAAGTCCGGACGCGGGACAAGGTTTTTCGCGCGCGCGTGAACCCGCACTGGTTGCCCGGCAACGTCACTTTCTGGTATCGGGTCGAGACCGGGCCCGGGCGGCGCGAGTGCGTGCTCGTGGATGCCGAGAAGGGCACGCGGACCCCGGGTTTCGTGCCCCCGCCCGCGGAACCGCTGCCGCCTCGGGCGGACGTGCCCCGCCGCAGCGCGAAGACGGGCGAGGAGACCACGCTGGTCTTCGCGAATCGCACCGCGGGCGAGGTGGACCTCTTCTGGCTGGATGCCAACGGCCAGCGGCGCGGCTATGGGAGGCTTGGAGCCGGTGGGGAGAGGCAGATGAACACGTACGCCGGGCACGTCTGGCTTGTGGTGGGGGCCGATGGCGACGAGCTGGCCCTGGTCGAGGCGCGGGACGAACCTGGCCGAGTCGAGGTCGATGGGAAGCCATTGCCGCCAGGGCCGAAGAAGGGGGCGACGCGCGGTGTCTCGCCCGATGGGAAGCGGATCGCCCTCGTGAGGAACCATAACGTCTGGCTGCGCGATGCCTCGACGGGGCGCGAGACCCCACTGAGCACGGATGGCTCGGCCCATGACCGTTACGGCGACGATGTCCACTGGTCGCCCGACGGATCGAGGCTCGTCGTGATGCAGACGATTCCGGCTCAGGAGCGCAAGGTCCACTTCGTCGAGTCGTCGCCCAAGGATCAGCTACAGCCGAAACTGCACGCCATCGATTACCTCAAGCCCGGCGATCGCATCGCGCGCCCCCGTCCCCGGCTCTTTGACGTCGGTGCGGGACGGCAGATTCCGATAGGGGACGAACTGTTCCCCGATCCATGGGCGATCAACGATGTCCGCTGGTCCCCCGATGGCTCGAGATTCACATTCCTGTACAATCAGCGCGGCCACCAGGTGCTCCGCATCGTGGCCGTGGGCGCGCGGGATGGCGCGGCGCGCCCACTCCTCGAGGAGACCAGCCCGACGTTCATCGACTATTCGCAGAAGACTTTTTCGCATTGGCTCGACGCGACCGGCGAACTGATCTGGATGTCGGAGCGCGACGGGTGGAACCACCTCTGGCTCTACGACGCCCGCGCCGGCAGGGTGAAGCATCAGATCACGCGGGGGCCGTGGGTGGTGCGCGAGGTGGAGCACGTGGATGAGGCACGGAGGCAGGTGTGGTTCATGGCCGGGGGCGTGCGGCCGGGGCAAGACCCCTACTACCTCCACCTCTGCCGGGCAAACTTTGACGGGAGCGGCTTCGTCGTTCTCACCGAGGGCGATGGCACGCACTCGGTGGAGTTCTCGCCCGACCGGCGCTGGTTCCTGGACACGTGGTCGCGCGTCGACCTTCCACCCGTCACCGAGCTCCGCCGGGCCACCGATGGGCGACAGGTGTGCGCCCTGGAGAAGGCCGACGCCGCCGCACTGCTCGCCACCGGATGGATCCCGCCGGAGCGCTTCGCGGCCAAGGGCCGCGACGGGAAGACCGACATCCATGGCATCATCATCCGCCCCTCGAATCTCGACCCCAAGAAGAAGTACCCCGTCATCGAGAATATCTACGCCGGACCCCACGGCGCATTTGTCCCCAAGGCATGGGATCGCCACGCCGGGATGTGCGCCCTGGCCGAGCTGGGCTTCGTGGTGGTGAAGATCGATGGCATGGGCACGAACTGGCGATCGCGGGCGTTCCATGACGTCTGCTGGAAGAACCTGAAGGACGGCGGTTTTCCGGACCGGATCGCATGGATCCGCGCGGCGGCCCCGGCGCGCCCGTGGATGGATCTCGCTCGCGTCGGCATCTATGGCGGCAGCACCGGCGGGCAGAACGCGCTGGCGGGCCTGCTTCACCACGGCGATTTCTACAGCGTGGGCGTGGCCGACTGCGGTTGCCACGACAACCGCATGGACAAGATCTGGTGGAACGAGGCGTGGATGGGCTGGCCGGTCGGGACCGAGTACGCCGACAGCTCCAACGTCACGCACGCCCACCGGCTGCAGGGCAAGTTGCTGCTGATCGTCGGGGAGATGGACGCCAACGTGGATCCCGCCTCGACGATGCAGGTCGTCAATGCGCTGGAGAAGGCCGACAAGGATTTCGATCTGATTGTGATGACCGGCCGCGGGCATGGCGCGGCGGAGACGCCCTACGCAAGCCGCCGGCGGATGGATTTCTTCGTGCGGCACCTGCTGGGCAGGGAACCCCGATGGTCGGAGTGAGCCGATGGCCATGCGCCCCAGAATCATTCTGATCTCCGCCATCCTGGCTGTGCCGGCGCGGGAGGCTTCGTGCGGGGACGCTGGCCCCGGGGCTGTCGTCGCCGCCCCGCTGCGAAAACTGATCGAGGAGGTCGCGGGCAAGCCGGATATCGAGGGCATGCGCGCGCGCTTAATCGCCGAGGCCAGGGCCGACGCCGCGCGGCCGGTCCGGCGCAGGCCCCGCACCGTCGCGGAATTGCGCGAGTGGCACATCCCCTTGAAATACGATGTCCGCCCACCCCACATGTCGGCGCTCCCCGACAGGGAGTGGGAGATATTCTGCCTCTCGCAGGCGGACAACGGCGCGGGAAACATCCTCAAAGTCGAGTTGCCTCGGATCGCCGCGGCGTCCGCGCTGACGGGCGACGCGTCACTGGCCGAGCGGGCCTGCGCCCAGCTTGCCGAGCTGGCCACGTGGGAGCCCCTCGAGCGCCGGGGCTGGTCGCTTAGCAACAGCAAGCCGAGCCACAAGGGCGACGATGGCGCATGGCTTGGCACGGGCTGGCTCGTGCGCGCGATCGCGGATGCGGTGGACCTGCTCCCGCCCGGGAGCATCTCGCCGGCCTTGCGCGCGGCCCTCGAATCGCGGTTGGCCGCCGAGCTCGCGATGATGGAGGAGGATTGGGCCGCGAAGCGCCCATGGTATGCCCGGGCCGAGGCCGCGCACAGCAACCAGTGGATCTTGCCCAACGAGGCACTCGTCCGCGCCTGCCTGTTCCTGGGCGTGGACCGGCATCGGGAAACCTACGAGGCAGGGGTCGCGCGCCTGCTTCGCTCGATGGATGCGCAGGGCGCCGATGGCGAGTTCGTCGAGGGCCTGCGCTACTCCGGCCTCTCGATGGAGAGCCTCTATTCAATCGCGCGCGCGGCCGCCGCCGCCGGGGACGGCCGATTGCTCGCGCACCCATTTCTCCAGAAGTTTCCCACCTGGCTGGTCCACCACTTCCAGCCCGGGGGTTTCCTCATCAACGCGTTCGACTCGCCGGGCAGTTCGCGGGGGAATCTCTCCCGCGACCGGAACCTGCTCGCCACCGCGGCGATCGTGACGGGCAGCCCCCACGCGCTCTGGGGACTCCGCGCGCGCGCCGGATTCGGCGATACGCTCGATGCCATCCTCGCCGCGAATATGTCGACCCCCGCGCCGGCCGAGCCGCCGCCCTGGGCCAGCTACGCGAAGGCGACACGGATCAACTGGCGCAGCGGCTGGGATGACGACGCGGCGACCGGACTCTGGATACGCGGTGGGCACGAGAGCGATTTCCACGACCACATGGACCGCGGCCACGTGAATTTCATCATCGGAGATCGCGCGCTGCTGATCGAGGCCGGGACACTGAACTATGCGGTGCCGAACAACGCGACGCACATGCGGAGCGTGGCGGGTCACAATGTGCTCCAGGTCGGCGATGCCGCGCCCGACCAACTGACGCCAAGGACGCTGGAACGGGCGGGCCAGATCCTGAAAGGACACCACCGCGCCGCGCCGATCACGGTGGAAAGGATGGACACTTCGGGCGGCGTGGCCCGGGTCGACGCCTCGGCCTGCTACGCGGCGGTCTCGGCATGGAGGCGGCGCGTGACGTGGGATCCGGGCGCCGTCCTCATCGAGGACGAGGTCCACCTCAAGGAACCTGACGTCGTGCAGTTCCGATGGCACCTGGGCGTGCCGTCCGACGCCCCGACCCGCGCCGGCGCGGGCCACGTCACGGTGGGCGACGTGACGCTCACCTACACCGCGGACCAACCCGTCTCGGCCCGCACCGGGCCCATGCCCGACGCGACGCTCGCG
>JADLBR010000352.1 GCA_020847615.1 Verrucomicrobiia bacterium | reverse complement strand
TCATTCCCGCCAAAAATCCCCATCGCCATCGCCGCTCTCGTCGCGCTCTTGTCCGCGTGCGGCGAGCGGGAACTTCAAGATCTCCGGTCAAAGGCCGGGCGCCTCGAGCAACAGAACGTCACCCTCCAGCAGGAGATCTCCGCCCTCCGCACGGAATCCGCATTCACCGCCCAATCTCTCAGGGACAAGGAGGCCCTCATCACCCGGCTGCGCGCCGAAGCGGCGGGCAGTCTGAATGCGCTCGAACAGTCCCGGGCCCAAGTTTCAGCGCTCAGCAATCAACTGGCGGCAACGCGGCAACTCGTGGCAAAAGCCTCCAAGAAGGACAGATTCGCCCCGCTCATCCGATCCCTCCAGACCCTGAATTCGAGCATCGAGACCGGGCTCAACCTCGATCGATATACCGGATTGGTGGCATCCGCGCGCACCGAATTCACCTCGCTTGACGCCGAGTCGGCAGGACACCCCATCGCCCCGCTCATCGGCGAATATATTAGGATCCACCAGACGATTGCCTTTATCTGGTCGAGCATGAAAATCGATTCCCATGGCAAATTGAAGGTGGATGTTTTCAACCGCGATAATCCCGACTTATTCGGCAGCATTGCGCAAAACTTGCCGCAAGTGAGCCTCACCAGGCGGGACACCTCCGGAAAGCGCCCCGGATATGAGGAGTGCTATGCCTTCACATCAGAATCGCTCACTTCGCTCTGGGGTAGGCTCGTGCCCCGATGGCATCAGATCGCCTCTGGTTGGCAGAGCTTCGAGTAGCAAGGGAGCGTCCCGGCGTTTGCAAGGCTCGCGGGCAAGGACGGGCGGCAGACCTACCGGGTTGGCATAGACGTCCTACTGCGCGGACGCGGTGCCCGAGTCGAGCGTTGATCAATCCGCATCCAGCGCCGCCGCCCAGACCTTAAACTTGAGCG
This sequence comes from Verrucomicrobiia bacterium, assembly GCA_020847615.1. Classification (GTDB taxonomy): domain Bacteria; phylum Verrucomicrobiota; class Verrucomicrobiia; order JADLBR01; family JADLBR01; genus JADLBR01. Next base: position 3,024 of record JADLBR010000352.1, on the reverse strand, counting down.
TCCGCACCCACTCATGGCGCGTCCGGCTCCGGGCGATGTCGAAATCCTGTGCCCCGAACACGCGCGCCCTTGGCCCCGAGAGCATGTCTGGCAGCGCCGAATCCCTCAGCCTCCCCAGCACCTTGCCCCAAGCGGCAGCCAACGCCTCGGGGCTGTTGCCCGCCTCGGCCTCCATGATCACGTCCACGCGGCAATCCAGGAGCCACCTGCCGGGCCGCTTGTCGTCCTCGCTCGCCCCATCGACCATCGCCACGATGCGGGTGTCGGGCGCGTCCTCGTCGGAATCCACGCTGACCACCGGCAGTCCCGTATCGGCGCGCTCGACCGCCACCTTCAGCCGCTCCTCCACCGCATCGCAGGGGTCGGTCATGTGATCAGCTCCGCGTGAATCGTGATGATCGGCCAGTTCGAATTGTCCGTCAGCCCCGTCACCTTGTACGCCCGCCCATCGGCCGTCAGCCGGTCGCCCCTTGATGGCAGTGGCGGCCCGACATCTCCCCGCAGCGCCCGCACCATCACCGCCGAGGACGGATCAAAGCCACCGGCCACCAGACCGTACTCCACCGAGGGGCTGCCGATCAGGGCACGGAAGGAGCGGCCCTTCCACTCGACCTGAACGCCGCGCTCGGAAAGGAGTTCGGAGAAGTCCGAGGCGATGTCGTCTGGGATCGGCACGGCGTACGTCGCGGGATGTCAAGCGCGACCGACGCGCGTTCTGCTCACGCCCCGTCTTGCTCAAATTCGGCGCCTTGCTTCATGCAAAGCTCGGCTCGTGCCAGCTCCTTGCCAAGGTAGGCGGCATGATCGATCCTCGTGACCCATCCTTTGCTTATGAGGGTCCAGTACACGGCGCGCGCATCCTTGCCCTCGATCACATGCAACAATCGATCCCGGTAGTCGTAGTGCTCAACCAGGATGACGTCGGCCTCGATGCCAATCACGAAATACCCGCCCTTATCGAGCTTGATGCGATCCGGCGCAGGTGCGGACGCGAGCACGCGCGAGACGCTCCGGGGCGTGTCGGGCGCCGGTGGCGAAGGGCTCCGGACGGCGCGCCCCGACAGCTCCCGCACCTTGGCGGCAATAAGAGCCGCGTCGGTGCAGCCAATCATGTCCACGGGCTCCACCTGCCGCCGGAAGGCTTCCACTTCGTCCGGCGTCGTGTTTGGCAGCACCGGGCGCATGCCGGGGGCGCCGGGGATTCGCCCGCGGGCATCGATTCCGCTTCGGAACAGGGCCAGCAGCGTGGCACCGGCCAGGTGCTTCGGCGGCTCCGCGCCGGCGCAGACCAGGAACCGGATCGCGGGATTGGCCAGGACATTCTTGAGGATCTTCTCGATGCCGATATTCTCGGTCTCCAGCTTGCCCGTGATGCACAGGCCCTCGGGCGCGGAGACCGCCAACTCGTGTGCCAACGCCACGCTCCCCAGGCTCGTCACGGCCACCGGTGCCGCCGGATCGAGCACGATATACTTGCCGGGTACGTGGGGCCACTTCCGCTTTACCGCCCTCGTGCCGGCGAAGGTTTGGGAAAGCAAAAAGCCGAATTCTTCCAAGACGCGCATCGCAAAGACGCAAGCTGCGGTTGATCCGGAGGAATGCAACCAAAGCGCGATTTGCACGCCCGAGGAACCTCGATCCCGGAGATCCCCGCGTCTCCGCGCGGGGCAATCCGTCACACGTACTCGCCCGACACCAGCTGGACCTTGCAGGCGGCGGTGCCGTCGATCTCGACCAGCGCGGGGCCATCGGCGGCGAAGACCGTGGGCGAGTTGATCTCCTTGGTCGCGGCGCCAACCGGCACCCGGCCCGCCTCGGCCATGAGGAACACCTTGTCGCCGGGCGCGAGCGCGAACGGCAGGTTGGCGACCATCGTGATCGTGCCCGCCTCCGCGTCCACCGAGGCGACCACGGCACGCGCGGTCTGGTTCGTGGACAGCTTCCACAGTATCACCACGTCATCCGCCGCAAAGCCCGCCGGATCGGCGCTCACCACCTTCTGGCCCGCCGCGCTGGCGGCGGTCACGTCCGCCTCGGCCGCATGCCGCAGGAACTTGAGGATCGAGCCCGCCTTGTCGGAAGTGGCGCTCACGAACTGGAGCCGAGTCATGGACCGCGGCCAAGGCGGCACCGCCGCCGAGGATAGGGTCGTGCCATCGTCACCGATTGCCGAGAAGGGTCTCATTTCGTTCCTTTCAGGTTCTAGGTCCTAGGTGCTAGCCGCTGGTCGCTCGATTCACGGTTTAACGAGTCGCTTCAGCCCATCGGCCCGTCCCACCGTGAAGCCGTATAGGCATTCCACCGTCACGTAGATCTTGTTGCTCTTGGTGTCGGAGAACCGCAGGTAGCCGAAGGTCAGCCCGGTGGCCGGGTCGGTCACCGCCCCCGCCTCGTCGTACCGGGCCGCGGGCACCAGGTAGCGCACTGCGACCGCGATGGCGCTGGGATGGACGGCGAAGCCGACCAGCTTCTCCGCGTGGCTTGGGGCGATCACCCCGGTCTCGTACAGCTCGAAGCCCGCCAGGCGCTTGATCCGGCTCTGCTCGACGGCGGGGCCGCTGAGGGAGATGTTGAACGCCTTGGCCACCACGTCGTCGGCCAGGAGGTTGGTGTAGTAGCCCGCGTCCAGGATCAGCGCCCGCCGGTCGGAGGGCATCTTGGCCGCGCCGCAGGCCTCGCGCACCGAAAGGACACGCTTGTAGTCGAAGGCGGTCGGGCCGATGGCGGGCACCGCGGGCGCGCCGTAGTTGCCGGCGGTCACCACCGAAAACACGTCCAGGAGGACATCGAGGGCCAACTGCCGCGCGGCGGCCTCGGCGAGCGGCTCCAGCACGCCGAAGGCGGTCTCGGCCAGCTCACGGGCGGTCACATGGACGGTCTTGAAGAAGTGGCGGTTCAGGGTCACCGGCACCGAGGCGACCGCCGAATCGCTGTTGGCGGTGTAGTCCCCGGCAAACTCGCCCGACTTGGACGGCGCGCCCACCAGCGGCACGCGCACGGTGTCGCCCTTCTCCGCGGCCTCGG
>JADLBR010000351.1 GCA_020847615.1 Verrucomicrobiia bacterium | reverse complement strand
GGGGAACTGGTCTGGGCGTCGCCGATGTGGATCAACGTTGGCGGTTAGCTCGTATATTGCCGCATCGCCTCCCGTAGCCGAACGCGTAAGCGTTTGGGCGCCGATCGGATGAGGCGTGCGGCTGCGTTTTCGACGCCGGCAGGCGGGCGTCCGGGGCACGGGATCGAGCGGTTCATGCGGATGCCGCCTAAAGGCGGCACTACGAGCCCAGCGCTGCGGGAACGTTCGTAGTGCTGCCTTCAGGCAGCCCCGGCCCACCGGAAGTGCTGCTGGCAGGGATGGCTCGTAAATTGCCGCAGCTCTTGCCGTGGCCGAGCGCCCGGGGCGACCGGCCGCATCGTCTCGGCCCGCGGTGCGGCATCCGGGTCCGATGGAATTGGGTTTGATGGGATGCGGGCTGACGTGTGATGCTTGGTGGCATGTGCGGCAAGCGAGTATTTGGTGTCTTGGGATTGGTGGCGGGGATCCTTGGCGTGGCGCGGGCCGGGGTGCTCGAACTCCGGAGCGGAAGTGCGCTGTTGGGGCTGGACGGCGCGACGGGTTCGCCGGTGCGCTTTGCGGACGCGGGGAAGGGACTGGAGTTCGCTTCGGGAGGCGAGGGGTTGTTTCGTCTCGTGGTCGCGCCGCGGGACGGGGACCCGCTCAAGCCGCTGGAGCTGTCCTCGCGCGAGGCGAAGGCGGTGCGGCGGCTGGAGGGCGAGGGGATCCGGCTGCGATTCGAGCGGATCGGTGGGCGGGACCTTTCTGCGACCTGCGCCGTGGCGGCCGGGGCGGATGGCATGTTTCGCTTCCGCATCAAGGTGGAGGGGGAGCGCGGGATGATCTTGGAGCGCGTGGATTATCCGCTGATGCCGTTGCGCGCTCCGCTGGAGGGGGATGGCGCTGGCGACGCCATCGTGATGGGGACGACGAAAGGGGGCGTCCTGGATCGCCCGCACCAATGGAAGAGCGGGCGGTACGCGGCGGGCACACAGCCGGGCAACCTGGCGGCGCAGTTTGGCTGCTACTATGGACCAAAGGGTGGGGTGGTGACTTATTGCGAGGATGCCGCGGGGTATCCGAAGACGCTGGCGGCGGGGCGCCTTGCGGATGGCATCGCGCTCGGTTGGCGGCATCCGATGCGGCATGATCTATCGGAACCGCTTGAGCTGGCATTCCCGGTGGCGGTGGGGGCATTTCGGGGGTCGGATGGAGCGGGGGCCGACTGGCGCGACGCGGCCGCGATGTACAAGTCCTGGGCGCTGAAGCAGCCGTGGTGCGCGAAACGGCTGGCCGCGCGCGATGATCTGCCGGGCTGGCTCAAGGGGGGGCCGGCCCAGGTGAGATTCGGGCGCGAGTGGATGGCCCAACCCGAGCGCATCGAGGCCTGGTTGGAGAAGTACTGGGCCAAGCACTTTCCGGGCGTGCCCTTGATCGTGACCTTCTGGGGCTGGGAGGGTGTGGCGACGTGGGTGCCGCCGAAGTATTTCCCGCCCTTTCCCTCGGAGGCGGGGCTCAAGCGGTGCGTCGATGCCGTGCGGCGCGCCGGCGGGCACGCGTTCTTTTGGCCCTCGGGATACCAGTGGTGCCTGAGCTACGGGAAGTGCGAGGATGGGTCATTCGAATGGGAGGATCGGGGCTGGTTCGAGCGCGAGGCCCAGCCGCACGCGATGATCGGCAAGGACGGGAAGGTGATGCTGACCAATCCGCCCTGGTACCGGGGCGGCGAGGCGGCGACGCTATGCCGCGGGGACAAGTGGTCGCGGGATTGGCTCACCGGCGTGGCCGTCGAGCTGGCGAAGCGCGGGGGAGAGCTCTTCCAGATCGACCAGGTGGTCGGCGCGGGCATGCGCGGCGGCGGCGACTGCCGCTCCACGGCGCACGGGCATCCCCCCGGCATCGGGATCTGGGATGTCGAGGCCGCGCACCGGCAGATGTCCGAGATGCTCGCCGCGTGCCGCGCGGCGGGCGTGAACATGGTGCTCGGATACGAGGAGCCGCAGGAGCTGTGCCTCCAGGAGGTCGGCATTCAGGACTATCGTGATTACGAGGTCGCGTGGAAGGCGCAGTTGCCGGGACATCGGCCCGAGTCGGTGTTCGGGTACCTGTATCACGAGTTCGTGCCGTTGTTCCAAAGCAATCCGCGCGCCGAGAGCCGCGAGATGACGGCGCACTGCATCGCCGCCGGGCAGATGCCGCACCTCGTGCCGCATTGGCCGGTCGAGCCATACGACTTCCCGACGCAAGGCGGGTTCGAGGAGTGGGAGGGCGACGTGCCCGCGGGATGGGAGCACGTGCGAGGCTGGAAGGACAAGAAGTACGCGGGCTGGCCGCATCGCGATGACGGGGTCCGGCACTCGGGCGCGGGCAGTCTTCGGATCGAGAGCGCGACTCCGGGGGAGCTCACGCAGGTGTCCCGAAATCTCGCGATCGGTGCCGCGGGGCTGCTACCAGGGAGGAGATATCGCATCTCCGCGTGGTGCCGGACGGAGCGGCTGGAGAAACCCGCCGCGATCGGCATCGCCGCATTGGGCAAGGAGTTGAAAGGGCTCGGTTCGTGGAGGTTGCCATTCCCTGCGCCGGGGGACTGGCAGGAGGTTTCGACCGACGTGGTGATCCCCGGGGAAGGGGCGGACTTCTTGCGCGTGATGATCAACGTGGAGGGGCCGTGCCGCGTGTGGGTGGATGACTTTCGCGTGCTGGAGTACGGGCCCGATGGCGCGCCGCGCCCGATCGTGCGCGAGGGGCTCCCGCCGCAGCATGAGCTGTATCGGCAATGGGTGGCGCTGTATCACGGGGAGGGTCGACCCTACCTGCAATTGGGCGAGGCGGTTCCCCCGCCCGCGGTGGAGCCGCCCGGGGCGTTCCGCGTCGGCGCGTTTCGCGCCGAGGACGGATCCGAGGCGGTGATCGCGGTCAATGATTCCGATGCCCCGCGCGCGGCCACGTTGCGGAAGGGCGGGTGGTCGCAGCGCGTCGAGCTCGCGCCGCTGGAGGTCGAGCTGGTCCGGAAATGACCCCCGGTGCCAGGGTTTCTGGCTAGCCCGGACATTTCACAGCCTTGCGGGCTGTGAAGTGTCCGGGCTCTGGGAAAACCGCGCGATAGCAACAGGTTGGGATGGAGACGCGCGCTCCCAAACACCATTTTTCGAAATCACAAACTG
>JADLBR010000587.1 GCA_020847615.1 Verrucomicrobiia bacterium | reverse complement strand
CCAAATCCAGCATCGAGAAAAACTCGGCATCCCCGATCTCCGGCCCAGGCCGCGGCGGGTTCACCACCAGCTCAAACTGATCCAGGCACACCTCCGCCTCCGGGTGCGGCTCGTTGCCCCATCCCGAGGCGCGGAGCGTCAGCCCATCGACCTGATCCCATCCGCGCGGCGAACGCGTCCCCCCTTTCTCCCCGATCGGCAGCACGATCTGCCGCCAACCCAAAAAGTTCAGCGCGATCTGGTACCCCCAATAGTCGCCGCCCGTCGTCGACGGATTCTCCGAACCCACGATCACCGCAATCCGCGCGGGCACCGGCCTCTCATTATGCAGCCAGAACCGCAATTCGTGGTATCCGCTCCAATCCTTCGGCACGCCCGGCACGGAAACCGATGGATTGGCCAAATGACTCCCCCACCGCACCGCGGCCTTCCCCGACTTCGCCGGAGCGACCACGACCTCCAAACCCGTTCTTCCGCCCGCCCCCTCGCAGTCCCAGATCACCAGCGGGGAAGGCCTCGCGGTCGACATGCAATGCCCAGGATGCGGGTATCCCAGCACCGGCAGCGCCCCCAAAAAGAGCCAGCCAACCCCCGAGACCACGCGTTGGCCCTTCGCAAAAACCGCCGTTTTCAAGCCCCGATTCTCTCGCCCCCGCCACCGATGTCCAGCCGGGCCTTCGCCGCCAAATCCGCCGCAAACCCAGCCAACACGATCGCGAGCATGTTCGTAGTGGTGCCTTCAGGCACTCCGCGACCCACCAGAACTCTCCCACCGAATGGTTCGGCGCCCGGCGGCAAGCCCTTGAGTGTTTGGCTACACTGTCCCCCCGCCCGCCGCAGGCCCGCATCCTCATCCGCCCGCCACCGTGCCGCGACCGCATCTCGCCACGATTCGCAAATTGGCGGTCTTTGTGCGCAAACTGGCGTTGCGCGCGACAGCCGAAACCCTATCGTTCACCGAGTGACCCCATCCCCCAGAGACGCAAGACAAGGAGAACCCACATGAGACCGCACGCTCCCTTCCTTTTCCTCTTCCTCTTCCTTCCCTCTCTCTCCCCCAGCCCCGCCGCCGACGCACCGCCCCCACCGAACCGCCTCGTCATCCATGCCGACCGGGGCAAGGCGAAGATCGACCGCAACATCTATGGCCACTTCGCCGAACACCTCGGCCGCTGCATCTACGAGGGCATCTGGGTCGGCGAGGGCAGCCCGATCCCGAACACCCGCGGGATCCGCAACGATGTGGTCGCGGCGCTCAAGGCCATAAAGATCCCCGTGCTGCGCTGGCCCGGCGGTTGCTTCGCCGACGAGTATCACTGGAAGGATGGCATCGGCCCGAAGGAGGCGCGCCCCACCATGATCAACACGCACTGGGGCGGGGTCACCGAGAACAACCATTTCGGCACCCACGAGTTCCTGGACCTCTGCGCCCAGCTCGGCTGCGAGCCCTACATCTGCGGGAACGTCGGCAGCGGCGCCGTCCTCGAGATGCAGCAGTGGGTCGAGTACATCACTTTCGACGGCGTCAGCCCCATGGCGGAGCTCCGCAAGGCCAACGGCCGCGCCGAGCCATGGAAACTGCAATACTTCGGCGTCGGGAATGAGAATTGGGGCTGCGGAGGCAACATGTCCGCGGAATACTATGCCGACCAATACCTCCGCTACGCCACCTACGTCCGCAACTTCGCCGGAAACCAGATCTACAAAATCGCCTGTGGCCCCAACCGCGACGACTACCACTGGACCGAGGTGCTCATGCAGCGCTGCACCAAGCGCATGAACGGTCTCGCCCTCCACTTCTATTGCGGCACCGGAAAAAAGAGCCGCTCCGCCACCGACTTCGACGAGGGTGACTGGTTCCACAACCTCAAGACCGCCTTGCGCATGGAGGAGCTTGTCGCGAAGCACTCCGAGATCATGGATCGCTTCGACCCGCAGAAGAAGATCGCCCTGATCGTGGACGAATGGGGCGCGTGGCACGCGGTGGAACCCGGCACCAACAGGGGCTTCCTCTACCAGCAGAACAGTCTCCGGGATGCCCTCGTCGCCGGCCTCACCCTGAACATCTTCAACCGACACTGCGACCGCGTCCGGATGGCCAACATCGCCCAGACGATCAACGTCCTCCAGGCCATGATCCTCACGGACAAGGAGAAGATGCTCCTCACCCCGACCTACCACGTCTTCGAGATGT
>JADLBR010000350.1 GCA_020847615.1 Verrucomicrobiia bacterium | reverse complement strand
GTCTTCGACGACACGACCAGGAAGTTCATCACGTGGGACGACATTGATCTCTGCGAGCGGTGTCATCAAGAAACCCCAGAGAGCCAACGGCGAGAGGAGTCTGAATCGTGAGCGGCAGACCAACCCCGATCACGGATCCGATTGACGAGTTCGACGACATCGCCCTGGCGATGCCGACGCTCACGCAGACGCCCGCGGCGCCGGAGATCCTGCCGGCCGAACCCGCTCGTCCCGTCGACGAGCAGGCCATCGCCCATGCGGCGCAGTCGCTCGTCGCCCGCGCCCAGGCGTTCCACGTCACGAGCCCCGAGACGTACGAGACGGCCGGGCTCATCATCGACGAGCTGAAGCGACAGAAGAAGGCCGTCGAGGGCTTCTTCGCGCCGATGGTCGAGAAGGCCCACGCGGCGTGGAAGGCGCTCACGTCGAAGCGGGGGAGTCTCACCGACCCGATCGACCAGGCCCTCGTCGTGCTGCAGGCTCGCTACGCCGACTACGCGCGGCGGGTCCGCGAGGAGGCCGAGCGCGAGCGCCGCCGGCTCGAGAAGGAGGCGCAGGAGCGCGAGCAGGCGCGGCTTAGGGCCGAAGCCGAGGCGCGCGAGAAAGAGGCCGAGGAGGCGCGGCAAGCGGCGCTGCAGGCCTCCACGCGCGAAGAGGCGCAGATCCTCGAGCAGCAGGCCGAGGAGCTCCAGCAGACCGCCGAGGCCACGCGCGTCGAGGCGGCGACGGTGCAGGCGCCCGTCCTGCCGCTGCAGAGCCCCATCGACGTAAAGAAGGGGCCCACCGTCGCGCAGAACTGGACGTGGGAGCTGCTCGACAAGCTGGCCCTGGCGCGCGCGGTCGTCGAGGGGAAGGTGAGCTCCGAGGCCATCCTCGAGAACGGCTCGTACCTCACCAAGCGCGCGAAGGCGGACAAAGGGACCGCGACCATCCCGGGCGTGCGCTTCTATGACGCCGGCAGCGTGCGCGCGTCGCGGGGGCGACGATGAGCGCCCCATGGCGCCGTCGTCACGAATCCGGCGGACTCTCGTCGCTGGCGGTGTCGGCCCTGGCGCTGGACGCCACGGACGAGACGTCCGAGCCCATCGTGGGTTGGATGGTGAAGGTGCCGCACACGGTCCTCGGCGTCGGGCACGTCTGCATCGGTTGTCGCCCCGCGCGCCCGGTGGGCATGGACCCGGTGTACGGCGTGCAGTTAGCCGCTCGCGAGAAGTGTCGGCTCTGCCACGGCGTCCTCGAAGCGGCGCGAGAGACGGGGGTGCGCTGATGCCGGACATTCGCGTCGAGGATCTGCGCGCGGACGGCCGCGGCGTGCTCATTGTCCTCGAGCTCACCGCCGAGGAGGCCCGCGCCATCGCGCAGCGGCAAACGGTGCTCACGGGCCAGATCGTGAAGGCCCTCCACGAGGCCGGGGTGCGGTGATGGAGATCATCGGCTTCGGCCGCATCCGCCAGGGCGAGCCTCTCATCGATCATCGCGCCTGGTTCCTGGCGCAGATCCCGCCCGACTGGGAAGGGAAGCGCATCCGCCTGACGGCGCGCCTCGAAGGCGACGAGACCTCCGGCGGGCTTCGCGGTTACTACCGCGGGATCGTCTGCGGGGCCTTCGCCGCCTACCTCCGGAACGAGGGCGTGGGCGGGGCCACGCCCGATATGGCGCACGAGATCCTCGCGCAGATGTTCCTCAGCCTTGGCCCCTGTCCCGTCACGGGGATGCCGCGGACGCGGAGCACGCGCGCCGGGTCGATGTCGGCCGAGGAGTTCCGCGGCTACCTGGACGAGCAGGTCCTACCGTATCTGACCCAGGAGTGCCATCTCGAGATCCCCGAGCCCGATCCGGCGAAGCGGAGCCCGCGGCGGATCCGTGAGCTGCAGCGGCGCGACGAGCGCGCCTCCCGCGGGGCGGTGTCCCGATGATCTTCGCCGTCTCCACCCGGATCGACACGATCGTGCGCGAGCACTTCTCCCAGCCCGGGGTGTGGTCGATGGTGCCCGTGCACGCGCTGATGGTGAGTGGCGCGCAGCAGGCGCTGTACGCCATCATCCACGCGTTGATGGATGAGGACCTCGCGCGCGTCAAGCGCGGGCAGCGGCCACGACATCAGGACCTCGTCGCGCGGCTCCAGGCCGAAGTTGACGCCCTACTAGCCCGCGCGGAGCGCGAGCGCCAGGCGGTGTCCCGATGACGCCGCGCATATGCCAGGACCACCGGCCCGCCGAGCACGACGGGGTGGACACCTTCAGGGCTCGTGACCCGTTCTCGCGCGCAACCGAGGACGATCGCGTAGCGCCATCGCCGGGTGGACCGGCGCCGGTGGTCGCTGGCACCCGGATCGATCTCCAGGATGCCGCCCTGCGCGAGGCGGGCGCGGCCCTCACACGGGCCCTGCGGGCCCTCCACGACGTCGAGGCGCACGACCTGGCCGCAGAGACGCTCCGGCTCGCCAATCGCGTCCTGCAGGCCCGGCGCGCGCTGATACGGCCCGTCCTGACGGAGGCGCGATAGATGGCTTGGGTGAAGATCGACGACGGGTTTCCCGAGCACCGGAAACTGGCTGAACTCGGCGCCTACGCTCCGCTCTGCGGCTGGCTCTATGTCTGCGGCCTGGCGTACTGCAACCGCCAACTCACCGACGGGGCGATCCCCAAGGGGCATGTGAAGCGCTTGGCCGGGTTTGATTTTCTCTCCATCGAGACGGCCGAGATTCCCGGGATGGCGAGCTTTGGCGAGACGGTGGAGGTGGATCGTATCGCCGACCTCTTGGTGCAGGCCGGACTCTGGGAGGATGCCGGCAGCTACTACCGCGTGCACGACTATCTCGAGTACCAACCGAGTCGCGAGGCGGTGCTCACGGAGCGCGCGAAGGTGGCCGAGCGGAAGGCAAAATGGCAGGAACGGAAAAAGAACGCTGTTCCGAACGCTGTTCCGAACGCTGTTCCGAACGCTGTTCCGAACGCTGTTCCGAACGCTGTTCCGAACGCTG
>JADLBR010000349.1 GCA_020847615.1 Verrucomicrobiia bacterium | reverse complement strand
GCGATCAGCACCTCGGACACGATCGACCATTCGGTGGTGCGGCTCGTGGTGAGCGACCCGCACACGGCGCTGGAGCAGCTCGAGGAGCACGGCCTGCTGGTGGTCGAGAACGACGTGATCATGCTCGATGGCGCCAATCGCCCGGGCAGCCTGGAGCGGATCGCCAAGAAGCTGGCGGAGCACCGGGTGAACATCGAATACGCCTATTGCGCGACCTCGCCGGGTTCGAAGCGGGGCCTGATGGTGCTTCGGACGGACAACCTGGCCCGGGCGATGCGCGCGCTGAACTCGATGGACACCTGACGCGGGGCGATTCGCAAATTGGCGGTGGATTTTCGCAACTTGGCGTTGCGCGCGGGCGGGCGGGGCGGTTGACTTGGGCCAGTCGTGCGGCGGGCGGGGGCGCCGCGCGCGGGAGGAGGAATATGGCCGTTAAGGTTGCGATGATAGGGGCCGGCAGCGCGATATTCTGCAAGACGCTGCTGAATGATCTGATGGCGACGCCGGCGCTGGCGGGGACGGAGTACGCGCTGATGAGTCCGACGGAGACAAAGCTCCGGAGGATGGAGGCATTCGCGAGGCGGATGCTCTCGGAGAACGGGATCGCGGGATCGGTGTGGGCGACGACGGACCGGCGGGAGGCGATCCGGGGTGCGGATTTCGTGGTCGTGATGATCCAGGTGGGGGGCGTCGACGCGTTCAGGCTCGATTACGAGATCCCGCTGAAGTATGGGGTGGACCAGTGCATCGCGGATTCCCTCGGGCCGGGCGGGGTATTTCGCGGGCTGCGGGCGATCCCGGTGCTCGCGGACATCGCGCGGGACATGGAGCAGCTGGCGAAACCGGGGGCGATCATGCTGCAATACGCCAACCCGATGGCGGCGAACTGCCTTGCGCTGGGCCGGTCGACGAAGGTGCCCTTCGTGGGCCTGTGCCACGGGGTGCAGACGACGCTGGACCTGATCGCGGGCTATTGTGGCGTGCCGAAGGAGGAGATCTCGTACACCTGCGGGGGGATCAACCACATGGACTGGTTCCTGACGCTGCGGCACCGGGGCAAGGACCTGTACCCGGCGCTCCGGGAGTGTTTTGAGAGACCCGAGTACTACAAGAACGAGAAGGTGCGCGGGGAGGTGTTCAGGCACTTCGGGTACTTCATGACGGAGAGCACGGGGCACTTGAGCGAGTACGTGCCGTGGTTCAGGAAGAACCGCAAGGCGCTGGGGCTGTATTGCGACGAGCCGAGTTTCGGCGGGGAGACGGGCGCGTACTACAAGTATTGCCAGGCCCTGGCGGACAAGTACGCGGAGCACGACCCGCTGGAATTCGACACCGCGAAGATCGAGCGCCGGAGCGTGGAATACTGCTCCTACATCGTGGAGGCGGTCGCGACGGGCAGGCCGTTCCGATTCATGGGCAACGTGCGGAACGACGGCTACATCGCGAACCTGCCGGAGGGTTGCTGCGTCGAGGTGCCGACTTTCGCGGACGACACGGGGCTGAGGCCGACGCGGGTGGGGGCGCTCCCGCCGCAGTGCGCGGCGGCATGCATGACCAACGTCAACGTGCAGATCCTGGCCGCGGAGGCGGCGCTCGCCGGCGATCCGGAGCACGTGGTTCACGCGGTCGCGCTGGACCCGCTGGCGGCGGCGGTGTGCACCCTCAAGGAGATCCGGGACATGTGCGCCGAGATGATGGAGGCGCAGCGCCGATGGTTGCCGAGGTTCGAGGGCAGGGGGATCGAGCCGAGGCCGACGATCTCGATCCCGAGGGATTGCCGTCCCGTGGAAGTGCCGCTGGATCCGGCGCTGGCCATCAGCAGGCGGTTCGGGACCCTGATCAGCCAGGACACGAAGTGAGCGCGGATTCCGATTGAGCGGGGCGAGGGCGAGGGTAAGATCCCGCGGCATGGCGCTGAAGATCCTGGTCATTTTTCTCGGGGGCTATTGGTTCATATCGGCCGGGGTGGCCGCCTGGATCGGGCGGCAGAAGGGGAGGATGATCGAGGGCCTCGGGCTCGGGATCCTGATGGGTCCGATCGGGCCGATCCTCATCGCGCTGCTGCCGGATCTGCGGAAGGCGGCGTTTCCCGCGGCGCACGGCGAGGGCCACGCCGTCGATCCGCAGGCCCACGAGGACTGGTACCATCATGGCGAGCATGAGGTGCGGGCGATCCCGGTCGCCGAATTGGATGCCGAGGGCCACGACCACGGCGCGCGGGGGCCGGTGGGTGCCCGCGGGGCCATGGGCCGAGAGGGGGAGTTCGCGGGGGATGTTGAGGTGGCTACCGTCGAGCGGAAGGCCCTGCGCATCGACTGGCTCTGGGTGATCTTCTACGGGGGATGGAGCCTCTTCGTGGTTTTCTGTTGGCTGTGGCTGCTGGTCTACGTCTGATAACCCGCAGACGGGGCACCGCCGGGGGTGAAAATGTAGCCGAAGCCGTGAGGCTTTGGCAGCCAAACGCTGACGCTGTCGGCTACGCGAAGCGATGCGGTAATTCTCGAGTCAGCCCCGCCGCCGGCGCGGGGACGCGCCGCATCATTCATGTGGAAACTTCTGGTGGGTGGAGGAGTGCCTAAAGGCACCACTACGAACATTCCCGTG
>JADLBR010000348.1 GCA_020847615.1 Verrucomicrobiia bacterium | reverse complement strand
CCTTGCCCTGGCCTCGGGCCGCCGCCCTCCCGCCGCCCGCGAGCGCCTTGGCCGGATCGCCGGACGGCGCCATCACTTTCCCGTCGGCCAATACACGAACGGCCACCGACCGCCCTCCAATCAGCCGGCCCCCGCCCTCGTCCTTGACCAGATAGCCCTGGTCCTTGCCCCAGTTCTCCGGCCCATCCTCGTAGGCGGCCCACAGCCTCCCTTTGGCGTCGTAGGCAATCGATGGCCGCATCTCCCCCTTCAGCGTGGCCGCGATCGCCACGGGCGCGCCGAGGACCCCCCCGCTCCACGCGCGCACGTAAACGTCATAATCACCTTTCTTGTACGTGTCCCATGCGAAGGCCACGCCCCCGTCTCCCGAGGCGGCCACGGCGGGCGCCCAGGAGTTGCTCCCCGCCTCTGATATCGCCATCGCGTCACCGAATTTCTCCCCCTCTTGCCGTCGCGCCAGGATGACGAATTTGCCATCCCTCACGCCCTGCCAGGCGACCCAGACCTTGCCCCCCGCGTCCGTCACCGCGGCAGGAAACGCGTCGGGTGTCGGATCGTCGCTCAGGCGCAATGTGTCGGTCCACTGCCCATCCCTCCAGCCCCGCGCGCGAAGGTCCCACCGCCCGCCCTCGTTCTCGGGCCAGAAGACCCACGCGCGCCCTTCGCCATCCACCGCCAGCGCGGTGCGGAACACGTCTCGATTGGGCGCGGTCACCGCCGCAGGCGGGCCCCACTTGCCATCCGCCCGGCGCATCACGAAAACCTGATCGCCGCCCGTGGGATCATCCAGCGCATCAAAACTCTTGGGTTCCGCCTCGGCCTCCATCCGCTTTTCAAAACCCTTGCCGTGCGTGAACGCGGTCCACGCCACGTACAGCGACCCGTCGCGCCCGACCGCGGCCGAAGGGAAATCGTCCTCCGTCGGCGCCGATACGATCGTCTCGCTCGCGGGCAATCGCGAGACCCTGGCCAATCCATTCAAGAAAACCTTGCCGCCGCCGAGCGTCACGTCGCCCAGCGCAAAATCGAACGCCCCCTGCGCGGTCTCCAGGCTGACGCGGCAACCTGGCCCCGCGCCCTCCAGGGTGACCAGCACGGTCTCGGGCAACATCGGCATGTTCTCGGCCCCGCGCTCGCGCTCGTGGCTGCTCTCCGGCACCTTGCGCCGCGTGCTCGTCTCCCAGCTCATCCCCTCCACGCGCCGCGGACCCAACCCGGGCCGCTCCAGCGTGATCGCGGCCACCCGGCCCTCCGATACCTTGATCGAGCCGTCCCACTTCGTCGGCACCCCCTTCCCGCCATCCATCAGGCTCCGGAACTCCAGCTGGATCTCAGCGCCGCCCTGCCCCTGGGCCGCACGGGGACACGCCAGGCCCAGGACAACGGCGCCCGCCATGAACCACGCCATCGGCGCGCATCTCTCGCAACAGTTTCTCATGACACCCTCCTCATGTGATGACCCAGCGGGCGCCGGCCCAGAATTTTGGCCCTCTTCTTCAAGCGATCGCGTCCGACACGCGATTCCAAGTTGCCCGCGCGGGACCGGATGTCAACGGCGCTACCTGAATCTCCAAAGTTCGGGACACTCCGACGCGTGTCACGAGAGGCACGTCATCAGCAGGTTAGCGGACACCGCCTAACCCGGACATGTCACAGCCTTGCGGGCTGTGAACTGTCCGGGCTCTGGGAAAACCGCGCGATAGCAACAGGTTGGGATGGAGCCGTGCGCTCCCAAACACCATTTTTCGAAATCACAAACTGTTGGCCGCGTTTCCAGTGCCGAAAACCGATCGGGGACCCGTATTTCAGAGCGCGGTTTTCCTTTGAGCCTGCATATTTCGCGCACGCGCGTGAAATATGCAGGCTAAAGGCGACACCACGAGCCCAAGACCACGGGAATGTTCGTCGTGGTGCCTTCAGGCACTCCGCGACCCACCAGAAGTTTCCACATGAATGATGCGGTGCCTGATTCAATTGATAACACGCTAACGACAGGAGCGTTGCGCGAATCCATCACCCGAACTTCGCCGGGGCGCGTTCCTTTGGGAGGGACGCCGCGGCGGGAATGACGACCGCCACCGAGGCACCGCCCCCGGGCCGATTGCGGATCTCGAGCCGACCCTGAAGCCGCGACAGGCAGAGCGCCGCGATGCGCAACCCGTAGGCGTGCCCCGTCTCGCCCTCGGTCCCCGGATGCGAATCATAACACCCGCCGGCCGAACCCCCGGCCAACACGTCCGCCGAGATACCCGCCCCATGATCCCGGATCTCGAGGCGCACGCGCTCGCCCTCCATCGACGCGGCCAACTCGATCGCGGCCCCCCGGGGCGAGAACTTGATGGCGTTGCCCATGATGTTGCTCAGCACGGAATTGCAGAGGATGTCCCGGTGGCTCCACACCATCAGGTCGCCGCCCTCGCCCCGGACCAGCCTCTGCCCCTTGCCCTCCAGACGCTCCTCGAACATGTCCTCCAGTTCCGCCCAGAGCCGCTCCACGGGCACCGCCGCCAGCACCACGTCGAACCCTCCCCCCATCTCGCGCGCCGAGTCGATCACCGACCAGATGCGGTTGGCCATCTTCTCGATCATATCCACGCTTTCCGGGTCACCGCCCCCGCTCGCCTTGAGGATTTCCGCCGCGCCCATCAGTGCGGCCAGGGGATTGCGGATATCGTGCGAGAGGATCGCGTGCAGCCGCAGCCGCGCGTCCAGTTCCCTCCGGAGGCTCGTGGCCTGCAGCCGGTGCGATTCCGCAAAACGCCGATGGTGCAGCCAGACGCCAAACGCACCGAGGCCCGCCAGGACCGTGGTGCAACCCAGGTTCATCAGTATCTTCACGTCATCGACGTCGAGTGGCCCCCGCCCGAACCCCGCCCACGCGTAGAGGGCCAAAACACCCGTCGTGGCCACCGCGCTCATCCAGATGTCGCCCAGCAGCGCGGAATAGAGCACCAGCAGCGGGAGCAGCATGTGCGTGGGCACGATCACCCGATCCGCCTGCGCCACCAGACCCTCGACGGCATTCACGAAAAATGATGCCAGGCCCAGCCACGACAGGGGCCGCAACCAGCCGGGCCGCCGCGAGACCAGGCAGAACACCGCCAGGAAAAATAGCGAGTTCGCCAGATCGACCCACGGGCGCGCCCCGCCCAACCAAATATTCCGCACCGCGATGAGCAGCAGCGCCACCGTCGCCGCTCCCGCCAAAAACCGGAACGAGCCCAGCTGGAGCCGATCCAACCACGGGAGCCTTTCGGCCTCCGCCACATCATCGGACACCCCCCAGGCGATCCAACCCGATGAACCGGACCTTGTCCCACCACCGCCAGAGTCCGGTCCCATGCTATCTCCGAAACAGGCCGATCAAGAAAACCGCCGGCGCCTCGCCGATCCTGTCGCGGGAAAGGCGGAGGTCAAGGCCAAGCTCCGACCTTGCCGACCAACAGCCCGGGTCAGGGCTTCCGCTGCCTGCGCCCCAGCCAACCGACGACGCAGAGGCCCAGGATGATCAGGGCCCAGCTCTGCGGCTCGGGAATGATCGTCAGCCGGATCTCGCCCAAGACCGTGTCATCGATGGCGAAAAGCTGGCCCCCCGACAGCAACGACTGCGAGCCCAGCGACACGTCCAAGAGGTTCGTGAGCAGGATCCCGTCATAGGTCATCAGCGTCCAGAAGTCGTTCGTCGTGGCGCCCGCGAAACTCGCGAGCGCGCTGACGTCGAGGATGCCGTCGAGGTAGAGGTCATTGACGCCGACCACCAGATCGTTGATGCCGCCGCCCACCGTCGTGTCGGTGCCGGTTAACTCGAACGCCAAAACCGCGTTGGAGCTCAGTGTCAGGTTGCCGTCCAGCGTGAGCGTGCCGGCGGCACCGCTGCCGGGCCGGAGGGTGGCGCCGTCCTCGAAGGCGAAAGAGCCTCCGATGCGGACCAGTCCCGTGCCACCCAGGGTGCCACCGCTCCTGACGGCGTAGTCCGTGAAGTTGCTCGGGGAAATGTGCACGCCGTTCATGAGCAGTGTCCCGCCCTCGACGATGGTGTCGCCGCGGTAGGTGTTGGTCTGGCCGATCGTGGTGAACTCCAGGGTGCCGGCGCCGCGCTTCACCACGTCGAGCATGCGCGTCGAGCCATCGGTCATCCATCCGTCGAAGGCGTCGGTGACGGCCGTGTTCGTGTAGTTCACGACAAAGCGGTTGGTGTGGCTGCCGGTGCCCGATAGGTTCACGCGCCCGTTGCCCGACAGGCCGCCCACGATCTGGCCCGAGTTATACATCTCGAAACTGGCGTCCCGGTTGTTGATGCGGAGGTACGTGTTGGTGGGCAGCACGGCGGCATTCTGATACGAGATCGCGTTATTGGTGCCCTCCGCCCTGATGAGTCCCGCGTTGATGATCGTGTCGCCGCTGTACGTCGATAGCTCGGCGCCACCGGCGCCACCCGTCAACCGGAAGGGCAGTTCGCCCGAGCCGCTCTTGATCACGGTGACCTTGTTGGTGACCCCGAGCGCATCCACGTTGTCCACGATCGGCACGTACAGGTCGAGGCGGCGAACGGTGTGGATGACGGCCTCGTAGCCATTGCTCGCGTTGCCGAACGTCAGGGCCCCGTTGGAGCCCGTGCGCCGGATCTCGTGGTTGGAGCCGGTGTTCGTGCCGATCGCCAGCAGCGCACCGCTGGAAATGTTCAGCAGCGAGTTGGACACCTGGAGGACCGTCGCGCCGGCCGTGTTGCCCTTCTGGAACACCAGTCCCTGGACCACCGTGTTGGACTGGATCGAGAGCGTGCCGGTCGTCGTGGCCCACACGTTGCCGCCGAGGTCGAAATTGTTCGTGTTGTACTCGTTCCCGCGCAGCAACCGGAAGCCGTGCTCGGCGCCGGCGCTGTTCGTCGTGCGGTCGTAGGTGACGAGGCCCATGTTCGCGTTCAAGCCCTGGGAGGCCGCGGTGTCCTCCTGCCCGTAGGCCCAGTGGACGATGCCGACGCTGGGGGTGTTGCTGCCGGCGATGGAGTGCGTCAGCACCAGCGAGGGATTGGCCTGCCCGCGGTCCTTGGCCAGGCGGGTATAGAAGTTGGTCGTGAGGGCGTTCTGGCCACCGAGCAGGTCGCCGCGGATGAAGGCCGTGGCTGCGTTGGAGCGCAGGAAGGTGTTCGGGTTCAGGTAGGCGGAATTGTTGAACGCGCTGCTGGCATCGAGCTGCACCGTGTTGAACCCGCTCTCAAAAATGAGGTCGCCGATGTTTTCCGCCGTGCCGCCATTGCGGCTACCACCCAGGATGATCGTGCCACTGTTGAGGAAAACGTCGGCCTCGCTGCCGACGCGGTCGGTCTGGTTGGCGTTGTCGGCCCCGGGCTGGCTGTCGATCCACAGCGTGCCGTTGGTGGCGACGAAGCGCGGCACCGAGGTCATCCGGCCATTTTGGTCGAGCAGCCGGAGGGTGCCGCGGTCGATGACCACGTTGCTCTGGAAATTCGTCATATTGTTGCGGATCCGGAGCTCGCCGGTGCCTCCCTTGACCAGCGCGCTGTTGGTCGCGCCGCTCATCATCCCGTAATAGTCGCCGGTCGACGTCTGGTTGACGCGGAGGACGGCATTCGTGCCCAGCTGGATGTAGCTGGCGCCGGAGCCGCGGAGCCAGCCGATGCTATCCTTAATGCCCGTGCCGAGGATGAGGTTGCCCTCGTCGAGGGCGAACGCATTGGCCGAATCGGGGAGAACGTCGGAGGCGGTAGGGATGATCGTCGCGCCGCCGAAGACGAATGTGTGGCCGCTGTAGGTCTGGGTGGCGCCGACATACACCGTGCCGGGCCCGCTGAAGGTCACAATGGTCCCGGGGTTCGCACCGCTGTTGTTCACGATCGAGCTATTGAGCGTCAGGTTGGAGATCACGTTGATGTACCCGACGGGCGTGGTTCCGGTCGTGTTGGTGCCGAACGTGATCGTTCCCCCCTGGAGGGTGCTGTGGCCTCCCACAAAGATCGCCTGGCTGTCGACCCGCAGATTGTTGCCGTTCAGGTTCGCCGCGGTGCCATCGCCCTCGATGTGCAGCGCGCGGATATCGGTGTTCGCGGCGATCGAGTCGTTGGCCGAGAGCCTGACGTTGCGGTCCGCGGCGAAGGTGTTGGTGTACTCCGCGGCGGTCAGGGGCCGCACCCCCGTGGTGGCGTCGTAGGTCACGAGACCGGAACCGAAGGTGTTGGGGTTCGTGTCGCCGACCATGAAGGGGATGACGCCGATCTGATCCCCCGAACCGGCATGCGAAAGGCCGGGGGCCGTCAGCAGCTTGAATTGGCCCACGTCAGGGCCCTCGGCGGCACCGAGGTTATCGCCCCGGACCAGGGCGGCCCGGCCCAGGCTGGAGTTGGTGAACTGCTTGGCGGTGAGGACGGTGCTCCCGCCGGAGCCGGCATCGACGGTGATGATCGCGCGACCATCGCCGTTGGTGATGTTGCCGAGGCTCTCGGTGGTGTTGGTGTACCCGTTGCCGACGATCTTGATCTGGGAGCCGACGGAGAGGACGAAATTCGCGTTGTCGTTGATCCGGTCGTTGTTGATATGGTTGCTCACCGAGCTGTCCAGCAGCAGGGTGGTCAGGCGCGTCGCGCGGTTGAACTGGCCGATGTCGTGGCGCTGGTCGGTGTTGGTGTAGGAGCCGTTCTCCCCCACGAATGCAAGCACGCCATTGCGCACCGAGATGCGCCCGTTGAACGGCACCGCCGTGTCAAAAGCCTGGACGGCATTGGTGCTCCGGTCGAAGACCGTGGTGGCATTGTTGCCGTCGTGCACCACCGTGAGAAGGCCGGTGCCGGTCCCCTGGACGATGGTCCCGTCGAAGAGGTTGTACTCGTTGTTGCTCGGCCTGAATTGGAGTTCGCCCACCCAGTTCGTGACGAGGCCGGAGCCGCGCAGGGCGCGCAACGCCTCGGTGCCCACCGCAATGTTGTCCTTGTCGAGGATGGCCCCCGAGTCCAGCTGCACCGCCGTGGTGTTGTCGTCGAAGCCGGAGGAGTTGCCCACGTACTTCACGGTCCCGGCCTGGATGACGAAGTTGGAGACCTGGAGGGAGCTGTTGGTCAAGAGCAGGACGCCGCCGCCGGTCTTGGTGAGGGTAGTCAGCGGGCGGTTGCCCGCCTGGCGCACCGCCCCCACCATGAGGGTGCCACCATTGGTGCTATCGATCGCCCAGGTCTGGTTGTTGGAGAGGGTGATCTGCGAGGAGATGTAGTGCCGGCCCGCGGCATCCTGATCGACGGTGATGTCGCCCAGTGTCATGAGGACATTGCCCGAGATGACGACGTTGCTGTCGGCGTCGTTATTGAACAGCAAGCTGGCGATGGTCCGGTTCGCACCCAGCGTGGTCGTCAGGTTGGTGGCAACGGCGTAAAAGGCGACGTCATTGCTGGTGGCGAACGCGGTATCCCCAACCCAGTTCGCGTTGGTGGCCCAGTTGCCAGTCGGTCCGTCTCCATCCCACACGTTGGTGGCGGCCGGAGCGACGCCCGCGACACAAAGCAGCGGGCACAGCGCCAAGGCACGCCATGCCACACCCAGATCATCCCTCAAGTGCATTCGCAGTCTCCTCACGCGGGGCCAGATCCAGCCCCACTGTCACTCATTTTCCTTCCGTAGAGACCGTCGTCAACCCAAATCGGCCACTGCGTTATCGTTTCATATTGCCTCAAATGATGGCGACAGGGGTGCGACAGGGGTCAGAGCTTACT
>JADLBR010000347.1 GCA_020847615.1 Verrucomicrobiia bacterium | reverse complement strand
TCCGTCCGCGGCGTGGTTCTTGCGGCTGCTGTCGGGCGAGGGGGCCGAGGACGCCCCGGCGCGGCCCTATCCTTTTTTTCTGGCTTCGCCGGTCGAGGGCGATGCGGGTGGGCTGGGCGATGCGCGGGACTGGCAATGCGAGTGGAAGTGGGACGGCATCCGCGCGCAGCTGATACGCCGCGCGGGCGGCTGCGTGCTCTGGTCGCGCGGGGAGGAGATCGTCACCGGTGCGTTCCCCGAGGTCGCCGAGGCGGCGCGGGTGTTGCCCGAAGGCACGGTCGTCGATGGCGAGTTGCTGGCGTGGCGCGGCGACGCGCCCCTGCCCTTCGCGCAGTTGCAGCGGCGACTCAATCGGCGGTCGGCGGGCGATGCCATCCGGAGGGCGGTGCCGGTCGTGCTGATGGCGTACGACCTGTTGGAGCTGGGGGGCGAGGACTGTCGGGATCGCCCGCTGCTCGAGCGGCGCATGCGACTGGAGCAACTGCTGGCGCGGGCGACCTCCGCCATCCCGTCGCCGGATCCCCGCGGCGCGGCGCCGGTCCAGATGGACCTCTTCGGGCAACCGGGGGAAGATCCGGGCGCATCGGTGGTCCTCCGCCTTTCGGGGGTGTTGCCGGCGTCGTCGTGGGAAGAGGTCGGCGCATGGCGCGCCAGGGCGCGGGGGTGTGGCGCCGAGGGGCTGATGCTCAAGCGCCGCGATTCGGCCTATGGCGTTGGGCGCCAGCGCGGCGCGTGGTGGAAGTGGAAGATCGCCCCGTTCACCTGCGATGCGGTGCTGGTGGCCGCGCAGCCGGGCCACGGGCGGCGCGCGGCGCTGTTCACCGATTACACCTTCGCGCTCTGGCGGGGAACCGAGCTCCTCCCCGTGGCCAAGGCGTACTCGGGCCTGACGGATGCCGAGATGGGCGAGGTGGATGCCTTCGTGCGCGGGAATACCACGGGGCGCTTCGGCCCGGTGCGATCGGTCAGCCCCGAATTGGTGTTCGAGCTGGCGTTCGAAGGGGTCGCGCCGTCGCCCCGCCACAAGTCGGGTCTCGCGCTGCGATTCCCCCGCATCGCCCGGTGGAGGCGCGACAAGAAACCCGCCGAGGCCGATACGCTCGAGGCGCTGCGGCAACTCGCGGCGCCCGGGGGCGACGGGTGATCTCCGCCCCGCCTTCAAAAACCTCTGGTCACCCGAGCGGCGGCGCGGCATAGTCCGCGGCAAGGTCCACGTTCTCGGCGGGACGTGGTGTGGGACACGAGGTCAATACGGCGATGTCTGAGGAAACCGAGGGTAAGGGAGCACCGAGGTCGTTGGTCGGCGCCGCCGTGGCCATGGCCCTGCTGCTCGTGGGCGTGGCCGTCATGTTCTCGCTCACCCCCGGCGTCGGCTCGGACAGGGACCGCGCCGAGGAGGAGAAGAACCTCGAGAACATGCAGCAGCTGGCGCGCGCATGCCTCCTCTATGCCGAGGACAACGGCGGCGTCTTGCCCGAGAGCCTGAACCAGCTGGTGGAAGACACCCGGCTGAACCCCGACATCCTCTACAGCCCTTTCACCAAAGACCGGTCACAGCCCAGTTACGAGCTGGCCCAGAAGGGCAGGATCTTCGGTTCGGAGACCGCGCTGGATCCGGAGATGCTCTTCGCGCCCGCCGGCGAAGGCGGCGGGCTGGAAGAGGGGCGCTACGAGGTGCCCTCCAACGTGATCCTCATCATCGAGCGGGAGGGCCTGCGGCGCGGGGCGAGGCGTTTCGTGTTGCTCGATGGCACGCCCGGATCGCTGGATTTCGACCTCGGCCCGCCGAAGTGACGCGCCGCGCGCGGCGGGGCGGCCTCACTCGAAGAGATCTTCGACCACATCGGAGACGCGCACGTCGATCAGGATCCACTCCTCGGCGGGCCGGTAGTACACGAGGCGCCACTGGAGCGGCTGCGTCGCGTGCCACGTGATGTAATCGGCGGCGCATAGGCGCCCGAGCACCCGCTGGGTATCGAAGTGGTCGAACTCCAACGCGGGGCCGTAGGCCTGGATCGCGCCCTCGGTCTTTGTCACGAGGACATTGATGTTCTCCGCGACCTCGCCGATCCGCGATCCGCTCAGCAGCGTCTCGTAGGCCTCCCTGACCTTGGGGCCGCCCTGCTTGAGGGTCTGGAAAAAGGTGGTCGCCTGGAGCTTGATGGGTTCCGGGAGGGGCTGCGGGTCGGGCTTGCGCTTGTGGAACTTGAAGATCGGCGCGACATCTCCCGCCCTGGGGGGAGGCGTCTGTTGCGCGTGGGACGAGATGGCGAGCGCGGCCATCGCGGCGGGGAGGGCCCAGTTCCATCGGGGTCGGCGGCATGTTCGCATGCGGGAACATTGCCGTGGGATCCCCGGCGCGCCAGCCCGCATTTTGCGCCTGATTTTGGCTGCCCAGCGGGGTCGCGGTGAACTATCTTGGGCCCGATGCCGATGGATAAGGACAGCGCGGGGCCGCGGCGGATCCTGCTGCTCAACCAGGCGTTCCACCCCGACGTGGTCGCGACCGCGCAGGTCCTGACCGACCTCGCGCTCGAATTCGCGCGCCTCGGGCACGAGGTGACCGTGATCGCGGGCCGCCAGGGCTACGATGATCCGGGGCGGCTCTTCCCGAAGAGCGAGCGGTGGGGGGGCATCCGCATCGAGCGCGTCGGGGCGCTGGCGCTGGGCAAGGCCAACCGGTGGCGGAGGGCCCTGAATTTCGCGAGTTTTCTCATCGCGTGCGCCGCGCGGATGGCGCGCCTCCCGAGGCAGGATCTGGTGGTGGCGCTGACCTCGCC
The DNA here is from genome assembly GCA_020847615.1 of Verrucomicrobiia bacterium. GTDB lineage: Bacteria > Verrucomicrobiota > Verrucomicrobiia > JADLBR01 > JADLBR01 > JADLBR01. The sequence continues at coordinate 23,210 of JADLBR010000347.1, read as the reverse complement.
GCCCCTCGTGGCCTTCCTGGCGACCCTGTGGGTGCGCGTGCGCGGGGGGCGCTACGCGTATTGGATCATGGACCTCAATCCGGACGAGGCGGTGGCGGCGGGCTGGCTCCGGGCGGGCGCGCCGGCCGAGCGGCTGCTGTCGGCGATCTCCGGGCACTGCCTCCGCAGCGCGGATCCGGTCGTGGCGCTCGATCGTTTCATGGCGCGACGGGTCCTGGAGAAAGGGGTGAGCGAGGAGCGCGTGGTCGTCCAGCCGCCGTGGCCCCATGACGACCGCGTCCGGTATGATCCCGCGGGCCGGGCGGAGTTCCGGGCGCGGCACGGGCTATCGGACAAGTGGGTCGTGATGTATTCGGGCAACCACAGCCCGTGCCACCCGCTGGACACCCTCTTGGAGGTGGCCCGCCGCATGGAGAGCGAGGAGGATTTCGCGTTCTGTTTCGTCGGCGGCGGCAGCGGCTGGTCGCGGGTGCGCGATTTCCGCGAGCGCCACTGCCTGAGGAACATCACGCTCTTGCCCTACGAGCCGGCCGAGAGGCTGTCCGCATCGCTGTCGGCTGCGGACCTGCACGCGGTGGTGATCGGCGATGCCTTCGTCGGCCTCGTGCACCCGTGCAAGATCTACAACATCTTGGCGCTGGGCACGCCCTTCCTCTGCATCGGCCCGCCCGAGAACCACGTGGCCGACCTTGCGGCAAGGTTGCCGGACGCGCGGGCGGCCCACTTCGCCGCGCATGGCGATCTCGCGGCGGTCGAACGGGCGATCCGGGGCTCGCGGGAGGCCGCGCTGGGGCCCGACCCGGCGCGGGCCGCGACGCTGCTGGCCGAGTTGTCTCGGTCGGCGGCCCTGGGCCGGCTGACGGCCGCGCTCCTCGGGGGCACGCGCGGAGGTTGTGCGGGGGACGCGGCGGGGTTAGACTGATCCGATGAAGGGCCTCACCACCCTCATCCTGGTCGTGACTTTGGTTTTCGCCGGGATCGCGAGCTACTATTTTCTGGAGCACCAGAAGAAGTGCGAGCAGCTGGCGTCCTCGCTGGACAACGTCGCCCAGCTGCAGGACGAGTTTCGCAAGCTGGAGTCGCAGATCGAACAGATGCGGGAACAGGTGGCCGGCGCGGGCGATGTGGTCGGCGCCGCCAGGGCCGAGGCCGAAAAATGGCGCGGCGAAGTCGCGCGCCTCATCGCGGATCGGGGGAGGCTCGAGGGGCAGGTGAAGCAGCTCGGGGCCCAGGTCGTCGCGTCGGTCTCGCGGGCCGTGCCCCAGGCGGCCGCGCCCGAGAATGACGACGCGGAGGAAGCCGCGGCCCAAGCCGCCGCGCCGGCGCCCGAGAGGGACATCGGGGGCGCCCTCGAGGCGGCGCTGAAGGCATCGCTCGGGCGCGGCGAACTCCAGTTGCGGAAAGAGGATGCGGGTCCCGTCATCGCGGTGCCGAGCCGCAGCCTATTTGGGCCGGGGCCGGCGGAGTTGAAGGAGGAGGGCAAGGGCCTCCTGCGCGCCGTGGCGGCGGCGGTCAAGGCGTCGGGCCAACCCGGATTGCGGGTCGAGGCACACACCGACAACATCCCGATGGGGCCGAAATACCGGGAGCGGTTCCCGACCAACAAGGAACTGTCCGAGGAGCGGGCGCGCGTCGTCGCGGGATTCGTTGCCGGGGAGAGCGGCATCCCGTCCAATCACGTGGTGATGGCCGGGCTCGCCGACACGAAACCGATCGCCCCCAACGACACGCCCGAGGGACGCGCCAAGAACAGCCGCATCGAGATCCGCATGATGCGCTGACTCGAAAATTGCCGCATCGCCTCCCGTAGCCGAACGCGTGAGCGTTTGGGCGCCAAAGCCTCACGGCTTCGGCTACATTTTCGGCGCCGGCTGCCGGGCGTCCGGGGCACGGGATGTAACGGTTCAGGCGGCCCCGGCCCACCCGAAGTGCTCCTGGCAGGGCTGGCTCGAAAGATGGATCCTCGCGCGAGGATGCGGGGCGATTATCGGCGGGCCTAATCCTCCCCCCGGCACCGGACGATCCCCGCGTCGGTGACGATGATGTCGAGCCGCTCGTCCCACGCCTCGACCGGGATCGCGGGGAGTTGTTGGATGGCGTAGAAGAGGCCGACCCGCAGCGGCCCGCGTCCCGCGGCGCGCAAGAACCTGTCGTAGTAGCCCCCGGCCCGTCCGAGGCGTGCGCCGGAGGGATCGAAGGCGAGGCCGGGCACGACGATGAGGGCGATGTCCTCCGGTGCCGCGCGCCTCGACGGATCGGGCTCTGGCTCGGGGATGCCCCATCGGTTCACCACCAGGGAATCGGGCGTGTCGATCCAGTAGGCGGCGAGGCTTCGGGTGCCGGGGTCGATGCGGGGCAGGGCGACGCGCCGGCGCGCCGCGAGCAGGGCGGCGATCAGCGGGGCGGTGTCGATCTCGGATGGCATCGAGGCGAACGCCATCCAGTCGCCCTCGCGCCGGAGATCCGATGCCGCGAGGAGGTTCCCGACGGCCGAGCGGGAGCGCGCCTCTCGCTCGGGCGGGGTCACCTCCGCCAACCGCGCCCGCATGGCGCGGCGCAGCGCGCGCTTCTCTGCGGCGGCCGGCCTCATGCGGACGCCACCAGAATTCGATTTGCAGAAATGCCCGATGGGGATTTCATTGGGTCATCGGCCTGGGGATCGGCGGGCAGCGCCCGCGGCATCCCGGCCGCCACCGTGACAGCCCGCAAGCGAGTCAAGCACTGGAGCGAGAGGAACTTCATCACCGAAGTGCTCATCCCGTCTATATTCACCCCAAAGGTCGGGCGCCGCAACAAGCACAAGCCGATTTTCCCGACGGTCCCGCCGGGCAAGGTGGGCCTCACCTGGATCGGCCACGCCTCCTTCCTGATACAGACCGACCGGCACAACATCCTGGTGGACCCGAATTGGGCCAACTGGCTCCTGGTCGTGCGGCGCCTGCGCCACGCCGGCATGCACATCGATCACCTGCCGAACATCGACCTGGTGCTGGTCACCCACGCCCATTTCGATCACCTCAACCGATCGACCCTGCGCCGCGTCGCCAACCGCCAGCCCATCGCGATCCCTTCGGGCGTGCGGTCGCTCGTCGAGGACCTCGGCTTCCACTACATCCACCAGATGGACTGGTGGGACACCTGGAGCTACGGGGGCATCGAAATCACGTTCGTCCCCGCCAAGCACTGGGGCGCGCGCGTGCTGGCCGACCGGCACCGCGGCTACGGGGGCTTCGTCATCCGGTACCAGGGCCGCTCGATCTATCACGTGGGCGACTCCGCGTACTTCGAGGGCTTCCGCGAGATCGGCCGGCGCTGCCAGCCCGAGGTCGTCCTCATGCCCATCGGCGCCTACGACAATCCGTCCGGGCGCGACGTGCACCTGTCGCCCGAGGAGGCCGTCAGGGCCTTCGAGGACCTCAGCGGGCGCGTGCTCATCCCCATGCACTACGGCACCTATCGCCTCAGCTACGAGCCGATGCACGAGCCCCCCGAGCGCCTGATGGGCGCCGCCGCCAAACACGGCCTGTTGTCCAACATCCGCGTGCTCACCGAGGGCCTGCCCGAGGTGCTGTGAGCCTGCAGGTCGAGATCCAGGCCAAGATCGTAAGCGCTGAGTCGAAAATTCGTAGCCACGGTCGCCAGACCGTGGACCCGCGGGTGGATCGAAGGCAAAAGGAGAGGCAAAAGGGAAGCAGAAGGGGTCATTAACAAAAGGGGTCAGTCATGAATGGCGCTAAGTTAAGGGCTATCACGGACGCCGGTGCCCGTATTCCCGCGAATCACGCCAACCACGCCAAGAATTCCTGGCCCTTTGGTGTGATCCTCGTGTTTCGTGGGAGAATCGTGGGAGGGACGCCGGCCTCGGCGTCCGCGCGCCACCAGCACGCGGGGACCTTGACCCGCCCGGCCCGCGAGGCCGCGGGCCCTCCCACACACGGCTTTTTGTCATGTGCGGGAGCCAGCGCATCTCGCTGCCACGGTCTCCGTGGACTCAGGGTTTTCGGAAATGCGCAGATGGACTGTGGCCCGAAGGCACGGAGAGCGATGAGCGTGCGATCGGCCTTCCCGGCCCGTACGATGACCCTGGTGAGTCGAGGCCCATGGCGCCCATGGTCGCCATGGGCTTATCAGAAGCAGGGACCGGACCTCCGCATTCAGGTCTGGCTGGAGCCCAAGGGGCGACCGTAACCGACGAAGCGACCCTTGACGCGCCCTAAGCCGAGCCAGGTCGAATAGCCGCCGGCCGGGGCGCCTGGATCGAACGCGTAGATATCGGGGCCGCCTGAGACACGCGAGTCGCGGCCCGTGCCCGCCGATTGCGAGCCGGCCATGAGGAAGTCGCCGGCGCGGTTTCTGCCGAGATAGACCATGACGTGCGTGACGGGCGGGTTGCGCTTGGGCTTGTAGGTATTCTCCCAGAAGAGGAGGTCGCCGGGCCTGAGGCGGTGGGCAAGGTAGGCGGTGAGTGCGTCGCCCTCGATGTCCTCGGGGATGCGCCACGCCAGCCTTTTCTGGCTGAGGAGGTAATACTGGTCGGACGCGGTGCGACCGATGTCGATGCCGGCGACGCGGCGATAGAGGTAGCGGGAGGTGTTCGAGCAATCCATGACCCAGGGCTGCCGTTCGCCGGGGGGCCGCCAGCGCTGCGCGTAGCGGATGCGCCGTTCAGTCAGCGAATCGGTCTCTCGGACGAGCGCGGTGGTCAGGGAGTCCGTGCGGCCCGGGCCACTATTGAGCCGGGCGCCGGGCGCGGAGGGCTGGGGGGCGGGCGCGGGGGCGTCGGACGGCGGGGGTGGGGTGACGAACGGCGAGGGCACCGAGGGCGGGGTCAGGACGGGACGACCGCCCGGCGTGAGCGGCGCCGTCGGGATCTGTTTTCTGGCCGGGATCTGCAAGATCTGGCCGATCTGGAGGGCATTGGACTTGAGCTTGTTCGCCTCGCGAATCTCCTGGACCGACACGTCGTGCGCGCGGGCGATGTCCCAGAGGGTGTCGCCCTGGCGGACCATGTACTGGCCCGGGCCGAGCGGCGTGATCGGGGTCGGGGATGGCGCGCCGGGTGGCAACTTCGCCTGTTTCGGCGGGATCTTGAGCACGTCGCCGATCGACAGCCGATCCGATTGCATGCCGTTGGCCGAGAGGATCGCATCGACCGCCACGCCAAACTTCTTGCCGATCTTCCAGAGCGAGTCGCCGCTCTTGACGGTGTATTCCGTGAATTCGCCCACGGGCGCCATCGCGGCCGGCACCGGCGCCGACGACGGGGCGTCGGCGGCGGGTGCCGCCGTGCCTGGGGTGGCCGGCTGGTTGGTCGGCACCGTGATGACCATCTGGATGGTCTGTGGTTCCTGTGTCTGGGCGGGCGCCGGTGTCACGGGCGTGGGCGTGACCACATCGGTCACCGGGGCGGCAGGCTGGGCCCACGCGGCGGCGATTCCCGCCAAGAATAGCGCCATCGACGGCGTTAGTCTTTGCATGGCTGTAATTTATCAAATCCCTGGGATTTTGCATCGAATTTTTGAGGGGGCCATTATTCGATTTGCCGAGGCTGGGCCGCGATGTTAGGGTGCGGTGCAATGCAAGTCATGCCCCATCTGGCCATAGGGATGCCCGGCGGTCCCGAGTGGATGTTCATTATCTTCGTGGTGCTTCTGCTCTTCGGTGCGAAGAAGTTGCCCGAGCTCGCCCGCGGCCTCGGCAAGAGCATTGGCGAGTTCAAGAAGGCGCGCGAGGAATTCGAGGGCGAGATCCACAGGGCGGCCGACGAGGAAGAGAAGCGGAAGATCCGCGCCCCCGAGGGCGAGAATCACAAGGCCGCCTGATCCGCGCCCGCCGTCCGGTCGGCCGGCGGGATCCAGCTGCCGCGAATCTGGTCGCGGAACGCGACCGACATTGCCGCGGCGGCGCAGGCGCAGAGCCATCCGAGGTCTTCGATCACCTGTCCGGAGCCCCGCCATGTCAGGAGGCGCCCATCGAGGTTGATCCCGACCGCGGCGAGGAAGAACAGGTAGTTCCACGCGGAGCGCGCCGCGAAAGTCCTGCCCTGTGATGCGCCGGGCACGTGCGCCTGGAGGCGGGCGTCCACCGGGATATTCAACAGCGCGCCCGCGGCGCCGATGGCGATGCAGCCGGCGGCGGCCAGCGGGAAACTCGTGCAGGCCGAGAACGCCACGAAGCAGAGGCCGAGCGCCCCGAGCATCGCCATCGGCAGGCATCGCAGGTGGGCCAGTTTCCAGAGCCGCCCCGCGGCGATGACGCCGCAGACGAGTCCGCAGGCCAGCGCCATCAGGAGCAGCACCAGCGCGAGCAGGCGGATCTCGACGACCGGCTCCTTGAAGCCGGCGGCCACGGCCCAGCGCGCGAAGGCCCGCACCGCCCCCCGGAGCACCGAGAGATCCAGGTCGTGGGCCGCCCGTTCCAGCACGAAGACCAGAAACAGGCCCGCGACGAACTGCGAGATGCCGTTGAGCAGAAACATGAGCCGCACGACCGTGTCGCGCCACACCGAGGCCAGCGTCCTGCCGATGTCGGACCACGTGACCCGCCCGTCGCCCGGGGCGGCCGCGGCCAGCGGCCGGTCGATGCGCGAGATCAGCGCGCCGGAGATCGCGAAGCCCGCCGCGGCGATCAGGAAACTGCTGCGCTCGCCAAAGATCGCGACCAGAAAACCGGCGCAGCCGCCCGCCAGGCTCGCGATCACGCCGATGGTCGTGACCAGGGCGTTGGCCGCCACGATCTGGCGAGGCGTGACCAGCAGCGGGATGGACGCCTGCCGGGCCGGGATGAAGAACCCCGTCATGAGCCCCGCGATGGCGATGAGGCCGAAGATCAGCGGCACCGAGCCCGTCGTGTACCAGGTCGCGAGCATCGCGAGCACCAGCGCGGCCCGCGCCAGATCCGCGAACACCCTCACGGCGCGGCGGCTATGCCGGTCCACGAAGGCGCCGATCCATGGCGTGAGCAGCACCGTGAGGATCATCCCGCTGAAGAGCACCCGCGCGCTTTCCCTGCCCACGCCGGCCCCCTCTTGCGGGCTCAGCTTGAGCACGACGTAGAGCAGCGCGAACTGATAGAAACGGTCCCCGATGGACGCGATCACCTGCCCGATCCACAGCAACCGGAAATTGCGGATCGCCAGCACCTCCCGGAATCTGGGCCGCGCCCCGCTCAAGCGGATCTCCAGATCCCCGTCTCGCCCTTTGCCGACATCCGCCCATGGTACCGGGCCATCTTCGGGGCGCACGGCCTTTTTAGCCTGCATGTTTCACGCGCATGCGCGAAATTTGCAGGTAAGATCCCATCCGGCATCCGCCGGACCGCCGGCGGCAACACGTAGCCGATCGCCTCGGGCGATTGGCGGCCAAACGCTCACGCGTTCGGCTACGGGATGCGCTGCGGCTATTTTCGAGCTAGATTCCATGCCCCGCAGACGGGGCACCACCGGGGTAGAAAATGTAGCCGAAGCCGTGAGGCTTTGGCGGCCAAACGCTTACGCGTTCGGCTACGGGAAGCGATGCGGCTATTTTCAAGTCAGACGTTGAAGAGCGCCATCGGACGCCGGGGCCGGCGTCCCTCCCGGGTTGCGTCGGGAGGGCCCGCGGCCTCGCGGGCCGGATCGGTCTTGGTCGGGGATGGATTATTCAACGGCCTGTCAGGGTGTCGCCGCAGGGGAGTGGCATGGGTCTCGCGGGGCGATCCCCGCCCCCGTCGCGCTCAGCCCGTCGCCTGCGTGGTGGGCGCCGCGCCGGAGAGATGCGGGTAGAACTTCGCCACGAACGCAAAGAAGCGCCGATCCCCGTCTTGCTCGCGCCAGCCGGGGAAATTGCCATTGAGATAGCGGAGCACATCCCTCACCTGCTGGCGGGTGATGCCCCGGCAGCCGGTGGACCGGATGGCGAGATCGAAGTATTTCTCGATGATGCCCACCTCGTCCGCGGCCGCCTGTTCGAGGATGCGATCGAGGCTGCGCTGCCCGATGTTCGGTGGAGGACGGAGGCCCATCTCGGCGGCGCGCTGCCACTGGCGCTCGCTGGGGGGGCCGCTCTCGGCCAATTCCTCGGCCTCGGCGGCCGTGATCGGGGGCACGTAGCGAATGCCCTTTGCGTCGAGGATGGCGAGGTAGTGCAGCAGGGTGGCCGACTCCAGCCGCCGCCGCGCCCCCGCGATCGTGAGCCCGGGCTCGATCGGCAGGCCCATGCGCTCCATCTTGGAAATCAGGACCCGCCCCGCCGGAGCGGCCTCTTCGGCCTTGGCGATCAGCGCGGCGGCCTCCTCCCGCTTCAGGCGGGAGGCGTCCCACCCCACGACGCCCAGGGCCCGCAATCGCACGATCTGCGCAGGGGTGGCCGCATCGTCCGGCGCAGCCGCGGGCGCGGGCTCCACCTTGGGTTCACTGGGCGCCCTCGCCTCGGTGGCCATCGGGGCCAGGCGCTCGAGCAGTTGGGCGATCGGCAACCAGTCCCCCAGCCCCTCAAACCAACCCTCGTCCGTCGGAAGGATCACCCCCTGCTCGAACTGGGCCTTCACCTCGTCCGGTGCCAGTGGCCCGAAACTCGCCTCGCCCCGCCTGATCAGCACCTCAAACATGCATGTCCCGGAAATGGTCATCCCCATCCCCAGCAGACCCTCCCGGTCGATCCACCGTAGCAGATTACCGGGACGGACTCAATGGCCCAAAGGCCCCTCCGGGCGTGTGAGTAACTTGTGCAAAAATCGTCCGTCGGGGCGGGTCTCGCGGTGGCCAGCGCTACCCCGAGGGTCGGCCCACGAGCCCCAACCGCGTTTGCACGAACCAAGACATTATTTCAACTGATTGATTAAGAGTTAATTACGTATATTCATGGGTCGTTCTCGTCCGCCTGTCGCCGTGGGAGCCTCCGAGTTTGCGGCGGCATGGTGCCTGATCGCGCTTTTGAATAACTGAAGCAAAAACCCTATTTTTTGGGCGGCGTTAAGCCCCGTACGCGAGTCTGTTACACAAATGCCATGCGGCGGGCGACCATTTTGGTGGCGGGGAGCATTTTCTTTGAACGGGTGCGGGGGGTGGCGGTCTAAACATACAGACAGTTCATTCATTCTCCTCCTTGGTTGGCCCGAGCCGCAATGGCTCGGGCTTTTTTTTGTGTGCGGACGTTCGAAAGGGGGCTACACCGGGCCCCGCGTGAGCCCGAATTTCGTCTACTTCGACGTCGAGACCCAGAAGAGCCTGCATCAGGTGGGCGGGCACGGGAGGGTGCACGAGCTGAAGGTGTCGCTGGGCGTCACGTACAGCGCCCGGGACAGGGAATACCGCATATTCATTGAGGAAGAGGCGGCGCGCCTGGTCGATGAGCTGTGGCGGGCCGATCTCGTCGTGGGGTACAACATCGTGGGTTTTGATTATCGGGTGCTGTCGGCCTATGACATCCGGGACCTAGGGCAGCTGCCAACCTTGGACATGATGGTCGATCTGGAGAAGGTGGCGGGCTTCCGCCCGAAGCTGGAGTCGGTCGCGACGGCGACGCTCGGGATCGGCAAGACGGCCGACGGCATGGACGCGCTTCGCTGGTTTCAGGAGGGGCGGATGGAGGAGATCGCCGAATACTGCTGCTACGACGTCAAGGTGACGCGGCTGCTCCACGAGTACGGGCGGCGGCACGGCTGTCTCTTCTGCTTTGACCGGGAAGGGGGGCAGCGGCTCAAGTTCGATGTCGCCTGGGCCTGACCGCCTGCTGTACCCTCAGCGAATTTCTGCCTTGCTTTCGTCGGGCGCATCCCTATAAAGAACCCATTTTGGCCCTCGGCAGGTCCGGGGGGCCGCAATTGACCTGACAGGAGCCAGAGAACGAGCCTATGACAACCATATCCTCATCCCGACTCGCACGCCAGACCGCCGAGCGCCTGATAGGCTCCCGGGCGGCATTGCAGCGCACCCCGGCCCTGCTGGGGTTCGACGGTTTCGTCGACCGGATCTACCACGTGGTGGACTCGCGGAAGTCGGCGACCGAATACGCGCCGGTGAAGACGCTCAAGGCGTTCGGCCACCGGATCGCCGGGGCGGCTGGCAAGAGCCTGAATGTGGAGATCGTGCTCCAGCACACGAAACTGGGCGGCAACGGGCCGATCATGGCCTTCGCGATGTCGTCGCTCGGGGTGCCGGTGACCTATTGCGGCATGACGGGCTACCCGAAGGTGCACCCGGTGTTTGGCGAGTTTGCCAAGCGCGCCAACGTGCTGGGCTTCGCGGATCCGGCCGAGACCGACGCGTACGAGTTCAGCGACGGCAAGCTGCTGGTGGGGCGCCACGCGACGGTGGCGGAGGTGACCTTCGACAACATCCGCAAGCGCATCGGCGACACGACGTGGCGCAAGCTCTGGGACGCCGCGCGGTTCGTGGGCATCGGCAACTGGACGATGCTGCCGCACATGACCTCGGTGTGGAAGAAGATCCAGTCGGAGACCGCCGGCAAGGAGCCGGCGTTCCGGAAGCTGATGTTCTTCGACCTGGCCGATCCGGAGAAGCGCGCCAGGCCCGACATCGCCGCGGCGCTCAAGACGCTCATGAAGTTCCAGGAGCAGAACGATGTGATCCTTGGGCTCAACGAGCGGGAGAGCCATCAGATCGCGGGCGTGCTGGGGATCAAGGGCGGCGGCTCGGGCGAGAAGCAGATCGCCGACCTGGCCGCGAAGATCCGCGAGAAGCTCAAGCTGCACTGCGTCGTGGTCCACCCGGTGAAGTTCGCGGCGGCGGCGGACGCGCAGGGCGCGTATTCGGTGACGGGGCCGTTCACGCCGAAGCCGAAGATCTCCACGGGCGCCGGGGACCACTTCAACGCGGGTTTCTGCATCGGGTGCCTGCTGGGCTGCGAGCTGCCACAGTCGCTCCAGCTGGGCGTGGCGACCAGCGGGTTCTACGTGCGGCAGGCGGCCAGCCCGAGCCGGGAGCAGCTGGTCCGGTTCCTGCAGACACTGTGAGTGGTCTCTGACCTGAAACTTCAAAGTTGGGGATACTTCGATGTGTGTCACAAAAGACACGTCATCAGCAGGTTATGCGAATGCCGCCTGAAGGCGGCACTGCGAGCCCAAGACCACGGGAATGTCCGTAGTGGTGCCTTTAGGCACTCCTCCACCCACCAGAAGTTTCCACATGAATGATGCGGCGCGTCCCCGCGCCGGCGGCGGGGCTGACTCGAAAATTGCCGCATCGCATCCCGTAGCCGAACGCGTGAGCGTTTGGCCGCCAAAGCCTCGCGGCTGCGAATTTGCTCCCCCGGTGCCGGCGCCCGCATGAAAGCCTCCGCGCCGCGGTGCCACGTGGGCACGTGCAGCTGGTCGTTTGACGAGTGGCGGGGCGCATTCTATCCGGAGCACCTGGCGCGGCATGACTGGCTGCGGTGGTACGCGGCGCGCTTCACGGCGGTCGAGGCCGACTCGGTGTTCTACGGGGTGCCCGGGCCCGAGGTGCTGGCGCACTGGGCGGAGGTTGTCCCTCGCGGATTCCGGTTTTGCGTGAAGGCGCCCAAGGGGCTGACGCACGGGCATCCCGTGGGCGGGAAGGAGGGCGAGCTGGGCGCTTTCCTCGATGCGATGGCCGTGCTGGGCGAACGGCTGGGCTGCGTGCTGTTCCAGTTTCCGCCGCGGCTGCGGGCGGACGCGCACTTCCACGAGGTGGCGAGTTTCGTCGCGGGGCTGCCCGCGGGCGTGCGGTACGCGGTGGAGTTCCGGGACCGGTCGTGGGATAGCCGGCGCGTGGAGGAGCGGCTGGCGGCGAAGGGGGTGGCGCGGGTGTGGGATGACGCGGGCCCCGTCGGCGAGTGCGGGGCGTGCCTGCATCGTCCGCGCACGGCGCCGCACGCGTACGTGAGGCTGCTTGGGGACCTGTCCACCAAGTATGACGCGGCCGGCCAGTGCCGCCACCACTACACGCGGCTCATGTGGGACCGCGGGGTCGAGATCGAGGCGTGGGCCCAGCGCCTGCGCGCCGAGCACGGGCTGGAGGAGGTCTTCGTGCTCGCCAACAACCACTACGAGGGCTTCGCGCCCGCCACCGCGCGCCGCGCCGCAGCGGCGCTCGGTGTCGCGCTGCCCGAGCCGCCGCCCGAGGAGAAGCCGCCGGTGCAGGGGGAACTGGGATTCGCGGAGTGATGTGGGTTAGAGCCAACCCTTGAGGGCTTGGGACCCCACCTTGATTTTTCCATCGGACGGCCTACCCTGCCCCCCATGCGATTTCTCCTCGGGCTCGCGCTGGCGCTGGCGCTGACCTGTCCCCCCGCGTGGGGGCAGGCCAAGGAGTACGTCGTCGTGAGCGGCGGGCCGGCGCTCCGCAAGTGGGAGAAGTCCAAGGAGCGCACGCACGATGTTTTCTGGGGCAACTTCGTGGAGTCGGCCCTGATACGGCTCGGCGAGCTGAAGTCGAAGGCGGGGCCCGGCGACCAGATCGCGTGGCTGGTGTTCAAGCCCAGCTACGTGGCGCGCTCGCGCGAGGAGCGCCAAGACCTGACGGCGGTCGTGCAGGCGAAGGCCAACGCGATCGGCGTCGCCCTCTTCTGGTTCGACACGACCGACCAGCTGATCAATTACTTCAACCGCGGCAAGGACCGGACGCAGCTGCCCATCGGGAGCCTCGACTATTTCGGGCACAGCAACAAGGTCAACTGGATGTTCGACTACAGCAACGACATCGACGGGTGCTCGACGATCTTCTTCCACACGCGGGACCTCTCGCGCGTGGAGGGCAGCGCCTTTGCGGCGGACGCGGAGGCCAAGAGCTGGGGATGCCACTCCGGCGAATATTACTCCCAGAAGTTCTTCGACACGACGGGCGTGAAGATGTGGGGCGCCGTCGGCAAGACCGACTACTCGCGCGGCGGACTGCCGATCCTTTCCACGGAGGGGGGACGATGGACGCAGTGAGCCGCGCGCTGCTCGCCGCGGCCGCCGCCGCGCTGGTCGCCGGTTGCACGACGACCGGGACGGGCGTCGGCTCCATGGGCGGCGTGGACCCCGCGCAGCTCAACGCCAGCCCGCCCGCCTACTGGGTGGGGCACCGCGTCTACAACCCGAAGTATCAGACCTGGGGCTACGTGAAGCGCCCCGAGGATGGCTGGGACAAGGGATTCCCCGTCCTGCTTTACGAGCACGAGGCGCTCGCGCCCGACCGCGCCCTGGAGCACCGGGGCGATGACCACAACTTCCAGTACAAGCTCTACGGCCACTTCTGGGACAGGAAGGGCTACGAGCCCGTGCTCAACCGCCTTTTCCCCGCCTTCGTCCTCAAGAGCTTCGAGCCCATAGGCGACGCCGGCGAACTCAACCTGCCCAAGATGAATCGCCGTATCGTTCAGGAGCGCGAGTCCACGTCGGCCTCGCGCCGCTCGGGCATGACCTCCGGGCAGCAGCGCTCGCGCCGCAGCAGCGGCGGCACCTCCTACGAGCGCATCGATTACTGACCTGAAACTTCAAAGTTGGGGATACTTCGATGTGTGTCACAAGAGACACGTCATCAGTAGGTTATGCGAATGCCGCCTGAAGGCGGCACTACGAGCCCAAAACCACGGGAATGTTCGTAGTGGTGCCTTTAGGCACTCCTCCACCCACCAGAAGTTTCCACATGAATGATGCGGCGCGTCCCCGCGCCGGCGGCGGGGCTGACTCGAAAATTGCCGCAGCGCATCCCGTAGCCGAACGCGTGAGCGTTTGGCCGACAATCGGCCGGGAGCGATCGGCCACATTCTCGGGGACCGGCGGCGCGACGGCGCGCGGGAAATGCTCCACCCCGATCAAAAAATGTTGCCAGCGGCGCGACGGGGCGAGCAAGATATCGGGATCCTAACCCGGAGCCTTCCATGAGAATTCCTGATGATGAAGTTCCTTCCCGCCGGCGCGTGACGCGGCGGGATTTTCTGAAGGCGTCGGCCGGGGCGCTGGGGATGCCGCTGGTGGTGCCGGCGTCGGCGCTGGGGCGGGGTGGGGCGGTGGCGCCGAGTGAGCGGATCAACTTTGGGGTGATCGGCTTTGGGCCGCGCGCGAGTTCGCTGGTGCCGCTGTTCCTTCAGGAACCGGACCTGCAGGCGCGGGCGGTGAGCGATTGCCAGCGCGAGCACCGGGAGGCGGCGAAGGCGCTGATCGACGGGACGTACGGCAACGCGGATTGCGCGATGATACCGGATTTCCGCGAGCTGCTGGCGCGGCCGGACATCGACGCGGTGTACATCGCGGCGGGGAACCGGTGGCACGGGCTGGGGTCGATCTACGCGATGCGGGCTGGGAAGGACGTGTACGCGGAGAAACCGGTGAGCCTATCGATCGGCGAGGGGCGCGCGGTGGTGGATACGGCGGAACGGTTCGGGGCGATCTATCAGGGGGGGCACCAGCGGCGATCGATCGACTCCTGCCGCTTCGTGGCGGACGTCGTGCAGCGCGGCATGATCGGCAAGGTCAAGCGCGCGATCCTGCGCTGCTGGGCGGGCGGGACGATCGAGGAGATCAAGCCGTGCCCGGTGCCGGAGGGTTTCGATTACGACCTGTGGCTGGGAGGCACGCCGTGGCATCCGTTCAGCCACGAGCGGGTGAAGGGCTGGCGGTATTTCTGGGACACGGGCGGCGGGATGTTCATGGACATGAACTGCCACTGGACCGACCTGCTGGCGTTCTGCATCGGGCGCGACGACACCAGCCCGGTGGAGTACGAGCCCATCGCCTCGGAGTTCGCGGCGGACGTCGCCAGCGAGACGCCGATCACCTGCGAGGTGACGGCGCGGTACGCGGACGGGGTGGAGGTCCTGCTGCAGTCCAAGGGCACCTTCCAGGAGCGGCTGTTCCGGATCGAGGGCGACGAGGGATGGATCGAGTTCTGGGATGACAACGGCACGGTCAAGGCCCAGCCGGAGTCGATCGTCCGATATCGCGCGATCACGACCCGATCCTACACGGAGGCCGGCGGGCACATCCGGGACTTTCTCGACGGGATCAAGCTGCGTCGCCCAACCATCGACAACCCGCTGGCGGCGCACCGCGCGACGGTGACCATGCACATCGCCAATCTGTGCCTGCGGCTCGGACGTCCCCTGCGCTGGGACCCGGAGAAAGAGCGTTTCCAGAACGATCCCGAGGCCGACCGGATGATCGTGCGCGCGTTGCGCCCGCCGTGGACCCTGTGAGGACACCGCCTTCTACGAAATAAGGAGTTCCCACCATGAAGAAATCTCTGATGAACCCACTGGTCCTTGTGCTGGCATGCGGCATGGCGGGACCGGTCCTCGCCGCGACGGACCCCGCCGAACTGGACAAGGCCGTCGCCTCGTTGGCGGCCTACGAGGATGGCAAGGATTTCGCGGGACTGCGGGCGATCGAGGCGCTGCTGCGCTCTGAGCCCAAGGGATCGCCGGCGCTGCGCGATCTGGAGGGGCGGCTGGCCTCGCTGATTTCCGGGGAGGCCACGCGCGAGGGCAAGTCGGAGGCCTGCAAGTTCCTGTGCGTCATCGGCGGCGAGGCATCGCTGCCGGCGCTGGAGAAAGTGCTCCTCGACGAGACCTTGTCGGAGGTCGCGTGCCTGGCGCTGAGCCATTATCCTCCGGCGGCGGACAAGGCCCTGCGCGAGGCGCTCCCGCGCGCGAAGGGTCGTGCGGCGCTCGCCATCGCGGGCGTCATGGGCGACCGCCGCGATCCCGGCGCCGTCGGGGCGCTCGCGGCCTTGGCGAAGGGTGGCGATGCCTCCGGGGCCGACGCCGCCGCGATGGCGCTGGGCAAGATCGGCACCCCCGATGCCGCTGCCGCGCTGGCCGAATTGCGGGCATCCCAAGAGCCGCCCCGGCTGCCGACGCTCATGGGTTCGCTGCGCTGCGCGGGACAACTCGCCGCCTCGGGCAAGACGTCCGAGGCCGACGCGCTCTGCGAGCAGCTGGGGAAGGCGGCTTATGCCGCGCACGTGCGCCGCGGCGCCTTCCTCATGCGCTGCCGGCTGACGGGGGGCAAGCCCGCCGCCTTGATACTGGCCCTGCTGAAGTCGGGCCCCGAGGATCTCAAGGGCGCGGCGTTGGCCGAGGTGGCGAAGATCCAGGATCGCGCCGAGCTGGACACGGTGCTCGCGGCGATGCCCGGGATGCCCTCCGGCGAACAGGCGCTGCTCGTGGCGGCGCTGGCGCGCATGAAGGCCGATTGGGTTCGGCCCACGGTGCTGCAGGCGGCGAAGTCGCAGGATGGCGGCCTGCGACTGGCCGCGATCGCGGCACTGGCGCGCGTGGGCGACGAGGGCTGCGTCCCGGCACTCGTCGGGGCCCTCGCGAAGGCGGAGGATGCCCGCGAGCGCAACGCCGCAGTGCTCGCCCTGCGCGACGTGCCAGGAAACGGATCGGGCAAGGCGATCCTCGCCGCGGCCGAGAAGGCCGACGCGAAAGAGAAGGCCGAATTGATCGGCGTGCTCGCCGATCGCGGCGTGGCCGAGGCCGTTCCCCTGATGCAGGCGGCGTGCCAGTCGCCCGAGCCCGCGCTTCGCCGCGCGGCCCTCCGCGGCTTCGCGTTTCTCTCGGGGACGGAGACCTTCCCGGCGCTTATCGACATGTTGCTCGCTCGCGCCGGGGACCCATCCGCCGGCGACTTCGAGAGGGCGATCGTGATCCTGGCCGATAAGATCGAGCCCCCGTCCGCGCGCACCGACCTTCTGATCAAGACCTGGGATGCCAGGCCGGATGCGACGACCCGGGCCGCCTTGGCCCGCGTGCTCGGCGCGCTGGCCACCGACCCCGCGCTGGAGAAGTTGAAGCAGGCCCTCGGCGAGGGCGATGCCGCGGTCCGCGATGCCGCCATCCGCGCGCTCATCGCGTGGCCCGACGCCCGCGCGGTCCCCGCCGTCGAGGGCATCGCCCGGGACGGCGCCGAGGACAAGTACCGCGTGTTGGCGCTGCGCGGGCTCACCGAGATGCTGCGCAAGGATCTCGGCCGGCTGGCCAAGATACTGGGCGAGGTGCTCGCCAAGTCGCCATCCGCGCCCGTCGCCAAAGAGAGCCTCGCCGCGCTCGCCCAGATCCCGCATCCGATCGCCATCCGCACCGCCGCGACGAAACTGGCGGACCCGGCGCTCAAGGATGACGCGGTGGTCGCGATCCTCACCGCCGCGGAGCGCTGCAAGCCCGAGGGCCTCCCCTCCGTCAAGGCGCAGCTCGAGGCCGCGTCGAAGGTCGCCGAAGAATCGCTCCGGCCCAGATTCCAGGGATTGCTCGACAAGATTCGCTGACCCGAGAACGGCGAATCTCATCCCGTGGCCGAACGCGTGAGCGTTTGGCCGCCAATCGCCCGAGGCGATCGGCTACATCTTCTACCCCGGCAGGCGGGCGTCCGGGGCGCGGGATCGAGCGGTTTATGCGGAAGCCGCCTGAAGGCGGAACCACGAGCCTGATGGGCCCGTGGGGACAAAATCATTTCCACGCGGAGGGATCGCTGGCATAGTGATGTTGTTTTGGACGAAGTCGCCATTGATGCCGCGGGCCACGGGATCACGGTGGGCATCCCGTGCCTCGACGAGGCGGGGACGGTTGGCAAAGTCGTGGCGGACTACCGGGGGCGGCTGCCCTCGGCGAGAATCCTGGTGGTCGACAACGGGAGTTCAGACGGAACCGGGGACAGGGCGCGCGAGGCGGGCGCCGAGGTGGTCGTGGAGGCGCGGCGCGGCAAGGGCTGGGCGGTGCAGCGCCTCTTTCGCGAGTGCCGGACCGAGTGGCTGCTGATGGTCGATGGCGATGACACCTATCCCGCAGAGGGGGCCGCTGCGCTGGTGGCGGCGGCGCGCGGGGCCGACGTGGTCGTGGGCGACCGCCGCAGCGACGATCCCGGCGCCTTCAAGGGGGCGCACACGCTCGCCAACCATTTTCTCGCCTGGCTGGTGAGGCGGCTTTTCGGGAGCGAGTGCGGGGACCTGTTCTCGGGCATGCGCCTATTCCACCGGCGCTTCTTCCAGAACGTGCCGCTGCTGGCGACGGGCTTCGAGGTGGAGACCGAGCTGAGCCTGCAGGCGATCGACAAGCGCTTCGCGCAGCGGAATGTGGCGGTGCCCTATCGCCCGCGGCCTTCGGGCTCGGTCTCGAAGCTGCGCACGTTTCACGATGGCTGGCGCGTGATCCGGATCCTGCTGATGATCGTCAAGGACCTGCGCCCGCTGATGTTCTTCACCGGTGTGGCGGTCCTGCTGGCGGCGTGCTCGCTCGTCGCGGGTGCCGGGCCGATCGCCGACTACGTGCAGTACCGGTACGTCTTTCGGGTGCCCCTGGCGGTGCTGGCGACGGGGCTGGCGCTGCTGTCGAGCCTGAGCCTGTCGTGCGGGCTGGTCCTCGACACGCTGGTGCGGCAGAGGCGCGAGGATTTCCTGATCCGCATGAGGCGGGCCGGGTGAGCGCGGGCACCATGGACCGGCAGGGCATTTTTCTCTCGCTGGTCATACCTGTCTTCAATGAGGAGGAGATGTTGCCGGCGCTGTTCGCTGGGCTGGATGCGGCGCTCGCGGGACCGCTGGCGGGGGCGGGGCCGGCCGAGGTGGTGCTGGTCGATGACGGCAGCGCGGACCGGAGCTGGGAGCTGATCGCGGCGCGGTGCCGTGACGGCGCGCGCTGCGTCGGCGTGAGGCTCTCTAGGAATTTCGGGCAACAGGCCGCGCTGACCGCAGGGCTGGAGACGGCGCGCGGCGAGGCGGTGGTGAGCCTGGACGCGGACTTGCAGGATCCGCCGGAGGTGGTCGCGGAGATGGTGGCGCTGTACCGCAAGGGGTACGACGTCGTGTATGGGACCCGGCGCTCGCGCGGCTCGGAGCCGTGGCTCAAGCGCGTGACCGCGGCCGGGTTCTACGGCCTGATGGAGCGGATCTCGGGCGTGCGCATCGCGCGGGAGACGGGGGATTTCCGGCTGCTGAGCCGGAGGGCGCTGTCGCACCTGGCGTCGCTGCGGGAGACGCACCGTTTCCTGCGCGGGCTGGTGCCGTGGATCGGGCTGGCGCAGACGCGCGTGCTCTACGATCGCGGCGAGCGCGCGGCGGGGCGGACGCATTTCCCGCTGCACAAGATGCTGGTGCTCGCCTTCGACGGGATCGCCTCGATGTCGGTGGCGCCGCTCCGTTTGGCCTTCCTGATGTCGGTGCTGCTTTTCGCCATCTGCGTGGGATACGTGGGCGTCACGCTGATCAAGTTTTTCGTGTACGGGGTGCCGATGGTGCCCGGTTGGACCTCGCTGATGGCGACGGTCACGATCTTCGGCACGATCCAGCTGCTGCTCATGGGCATCTTTGGCGAGTACCTCGGGCGCATCTACGAGCAGGTGAAGCAGCGCCCGATCTATCTCGTGCGCGAGACGACATCGGGGCAGGGCGCCGCGTTGGCCGACGTGCCGCGGCGAGGGTGAACGGGGCCGGGTGATGGGCGCGGAGGTTGCCGGCGGCGAGGAGGCGTTCCACGACGCGTGGGCGGCGGGGGCCCGGGTCGAGGACGTCGCGCTGGACGCGATGTTCGAGGGATGCACCGCGCTCGAGCACCGCTACATCCTGCGGCGGCTGGGCGACCTGCGGGGGCGCCGTCTCTTGGACGTGGGGGCGGGGCTGGGCGAGGCATCCGTGTATTTTGCGAAGCGGGGCGCGGAGGTGACGGCCTCGGATGTGTCCGGCGGGATGCTCGAATTCGCCGGCCGGCTCGCCGCCCATCACGGCGCGCGCATCGCGACGGTGCAGGCGCCCGCCGATGCGCTGCCGTTTCCGGACGGCTCGTTCGACATCGTGTACATCGCCAACGCGCTGCACCACGTGGCCGACGTGCCGGCCGCGGTCGGGGAATTGCGCCGGGTGCTGCGCCCGGGGGGAACCTTCGTCTCGATCGATCCCATCGCCTACAACCCCGCGATCAACGTGTACCGCCGCATGGCCATGGGTGTCAGGACCGAGGACGAGCACCCGCTGCGCCGCGCGGACGTGGCGGCCATCCGGGGGATGTTCGCCGCGTCGGAGGCGCGGATGTTCTGGCTGCTGGCGCTGGCCCTGTTCGCGAAATTCTATCTGATCGACCGCGTGGACCCGAACGCGGACCGGTACTGGAAGCGGATCTTCCGCGTCGAGCGCGAGATCCGGTGGTGGTTCCGCCCTTTGGCGGCGATGGACGACATCCTCCTGCGGCTCGTGCCGCCGCTGCGCTGGTGGTGCTGGAACGTCGTGGTGGTGGCGAAGAAATGAGCGGGGAGGCGATCGAGCGCGGGGTGTGGCGTTCGCTGCTGGGCATCCAGGTGGCGCTCGCGGCGGTGGTGATCGGTCTCCGGGCATGGGTCCATTGGGCGGGCCTGGACGCGCGCCTGGCCAATTCGGACGTTTACTACGTCCTGTATTTCGCCTTTGAGCCGGCGGCGGCGGCGCTGCTCGTGATCGCGGTGGCGCTGGCGTTTCTCGCGCGAGGCCGATTTGCGCCCGCGGGATGGGATGCCGGGGGGCGGGCGTGGCCCTGGGCGGCGGCGCTGTTTGCCGCGGTGGCGTGGGCGGGGCTGGTGTGGGTGGTGCGTTGCTACCCGCTCTCGCGCGACGAGTCGTGCCTGCTTTTCCAGGCGCGGATCTTTGCGGGGGGCAAGATCGTCGCGCCGGTGGCGACCGACCTGATCCCGGCGCTGTGGCCCGCGAGCCCGCAGTTCCTTGTGACGCACTCGGCGGCTGGATTCTGGCACTCGATGTACTGGCCGGGCTTCAGCCTGCTGCTCGCGCCATTCGCGGGGCTCGGCGCGCCGGAGTTGCTCAATCCTCTCGTCGGGGGGGCGACGATCCTGGTGGCGTGGGCGTATTTCCGGGCGAGGGGTTTCTCGGGTGGCGCGCTCTTGGGCGCGATGTCGCTCTTGCTCTGCGGGGCGGGATTCTGGTGCATGGCGATGACCTATTATGCGTTCCCGGCGCACGCGCTGCTGAATCTGATCTTCGCGTGGCTCCTGCTGAGGCCCGGCGCGCGCCGGGCTGTCGCGGCGGGCGCGGTGGGGTCGCTGGCCCTCTGCCTGCACCAGTTCGTGCCGCACGCGCTATTTGCTCTGCCGTGGTGCGTGGGGTTGCTGCGCGCGCGGGATTGGCGGCGCCTCGGCTGGCTGGCGTGCGGGTACGCCCCGCTGAGTCTTCTGCTGGGCGTCGGCTGGTTCCTGCTGACCGCCGGCGGGGATGCGCACTGCGTCTCCAAGTTGAGCTTGGGCCGTGTGGCGGCGGCACTAGCCTCGGGGAATTTTGACGTGGGCATGAGCCCGCCCTCGGGCGCGGCGCTCCTGATGCAGGTCTTGCCGCTGACGCAGGTGCTGCTGTGGTCGGCCCCGGCGGTGGCCGCGCTGGCGATCGCGGGCTGGCGCCTGGGCGGCTGGGGTGACGAGGAACGCCGGTGGGCCTGGGCGCTTGCGGTGACGCTGGTTTTCTACGCGTTCGTGCCGTACACGCCGGGCCACGGGTGGGGCTACCGGTACGCGTTTCCCGTGTGGCTGGCGCCCGTGGTCCTGGGCGCCTCGGCCTTCCGGCTGGAGTCCGGGGCGCGGTGCGTGCGGGCGGCGCTGGCCACGGGGCTGGTCGCCATCGCCCTGCTGCTGCCGTATCGCATGTGGCAGATGGGTTCGTTCATTCGCGGGCGCCTGGCGCCGCTGGAGGCGGTGGCGGATTGGCGCGGCATCGTGTTCGTTGACCCGGATGGCGGATGGTACCACGAGGACTATATCGCGAATGACCCATTTCTGAGGAATCGCCCACTGTTTCTGTTCTCACGCGGCGAGGCGGCGGATGCCGCGGTGGCGAAGGCCCTCGGTCTGCCGGCGAGGGATTTCCCCGACGCGCCCTGACTCGAAAATTGCCGCATCGCTTTCCGTAGCCGAACGCGCCAGCGTTTGGGCGCCAAAGCCTCACGGCTTCGGCTACATTCTCCCAAGCCGGTGGTCCGGCGGCTGCCGGAAGGGATCGGGCTCGGCGTTCTTGGCGCCTTCGCGTGAGCGATTTTCCGGCACGCTGGCCGCTGCCGCGACGACGTTTTTCTAATCGGCTTGCGCCGGGCATGGGTTATGGTGGATGGTGATGCGCGAGATGGATGGGCCCGGCGACATCGAGCTGTCTGTGGTGATGCCCTGCCTGGATGAGGCGGAGACCGTCGGGCGGTGCGTCGAGGCGGCGAGGCGGGCGCTGGAGGGGGCGGGGATCGCGGGGGAGATCGTGGTGGCCGACAACGGGAGCCGCGACGCGTCGGTGGAGGCGGCGTCGCGCGCGGGCGCGCGCGTGGTGCACGTGGCCGAGCGGGGCTATGGCAGCGCGCTGATGGGGGGCATCACCGCGAGCCGCGGGCGATTCGTGGTCATGGGCGACGCGGATGCCAGCTACGATTTTGGCGAGATACCCCGGTTTCTGGAGGCGCTGCGGGGCGGGCGCGAGATGGTCGTGGGCTGTCGGCTGCCCGGGGGCGGGGGGCGCGTCGTGCCGGGCGCGATGCCGGTGCTGCACCGTTTTCTTGGGAATCCGATGTTCACGTGGCTGGGCCGGCTGATGTTCGGCGTGCCCGTGCACGACGTCTATTGCGGGCTGCGCGGCTTCAGCCGGGATCTGTGCGGGAGGCTCGACCTGCGGTGCACGGGCATGGAGTTCGCCACGGAGATGGTCATCAAGGCGAGCCTGATTGGGGCGCGCGTGGGGGAGGTGCCGATCACGCTCTATCCTGACGGTCGCAGCGCGCACCGGCCCCACCTGAAGACCTTCCGCGATGGGTGGAGGACCCTGAGTTTCTTCCTGATGTGCAGCCCGCGGTGGCTCTATCTGCTCCCGGGCGTGGGGTTGGTCTTGGCGGGGCTGGTCGGCTACGCGCTGGCGCTGCCGGGCGTGCGCATCGGCGCGGCGGTTTTCGACGCGCACACGCTGCTGTTCGCGAGCCTGGCGGTGCTGACGGGATACCAGGCGATGCTCTTCGCGGTCTTCGCCAAGACGTTCGCGATCAGCGAGGGGATCTTGCCCCCGGACCAGTCATTCAGGCGGGCCTTCCGGCTGGTGAACCTGGAGCGCGGCCTCGTGGCGGGATGCGTGGCGCTGGCCTTCGGGGTGGCGCTGCTGGGCCGGGCCATCGTCCTGTGGTGGGAGGCGGGGTTCGGGCGCCTCGATTACGCGAGCACGATGCGGGTGGTCGTGCCCGGCGTGACCCTGGCATCGATCGGGTTCCAGACGGTCTGGGCGGCATTCTTCGTGGCGATCCTGCGGATGAGGCGGAGGTAGGCGATGGGGCCGG
>JADLBR010000346.1 GCA_020847615.1 Verrucomicrobiia bacterium | reverse complement strand
CGACGCGTCCTGCTCCTTTGGTTCGCCGAGCGTGGCGTCCCAGATACCGGCTTCGCAGAAACCGAATCCGCCCTGGCACTCCTCGCCCCGGGCGCCCCGTGCCATCTGAACTTGCCTGGCTCGCTCCGCCTGCGCCGCCGCGAGAAACGCCTCTTCATCGATGGCCCAGGCTGCTAGAACCCTCCCATGAGCGAAAAACCCAAAGGCCGGGCCCCGTTCTGGATCGGCTGCGGCATCGGTTGCCTTCTCCTTCTCGCGATGACCGCCGCCGCCGGCGTGGTCGGGGCGCAGTTGCTCAGGGAGCACTACCGTCGCTGGACCGCCGAGCGCGAGATCTCTGGCGCCGATTTCGTCGCCAAGGGTTTCCGCAAGGTGAGCGGCCCCCTCATCCAGGTCACCGAAGACATCCGCGAGCCCACCGTCTTCGTGGGCGAGGTCGTGTCGATCACGGCCGACGCATCCGCTGACGTGGCCGTGGTCGCGCTCACGGCAGAGGTCCACGGCAACATCGCCGGCAGCCTTTTCTTCCGGGGCCAGATGCTCGCGATCTACCCGGGCGCCGAGATCGGCAAGGACCTCGATGCCCGCGCCACCTTCATCCAGCTCCTCGGCAACGTGAAGGGCGAGATCCGGGGCGAATACAAAACGCTCAGCCGCACACCGCCCAAGTTCGTGCTGCCCGCCGCCAAATCGGCCGAACCGTAGGGCGCCGCCCCGATGCCCGGCCTCGCCCGCCGGACTCCCCCGAGCCCGGCAGGCCGGCAAGGCGCTATTTCTTCGCGGAGGCGTAGTTCTTCGCCACCTCGGCCCAGTTGATCACGTTCCAGATGGCCTTGAGGTAGTCGGCGCGGCGATTCTGGTACTTCAGGTAGTAAGCGTGCTCCCAAACGTCCACGCCAAGGACCGGCGTCCCGGGACAATCGACGACACCCTTCATCAGCGGGCTGTCCTGATTGGGCGTCGAGCAGACACACAGCCTGCCATCGCCCCCGACGCACAGCCACGCCCAGCCGCTGCCAAACCGGCCCATCCCGGCCGCCTCGAACTTCTCCTTGAACGCGTCGAATCCACCGAAAGTCGCCTTGATGTCATCGGCAAGTTTCCCGGTGGGCTCTCCCCCCGCGCCGGGGCCTATGAGCCGCCAGAACATCGCGTGATTCGCGTGCCCGCCCCCGTTGTTCCTGACCGCCGTGCGGATGTTCTCGGGGACCGAGACCAGGTCGCCGATGAGCTCCTCCACGCTCTTGCCCTCCAGCGCGGTGCCCTGGATCGCCTTGTTGACGTTGGTCACGTAGGCGGCGTGGTGCTTGCCGTGGTGGATCTCCATCGTCTGCGCGTCGATATGGGGTTCGAGCGCGTTCTTCGCGTATGCCAAATCCGGCAGGGTGTAGGCCATGATGTCCTCCTGTTGTATTGTTTGCGTCCTGATGATCGTTGCCCCGAGAAACGGACAAACGCCCTCGCGGCACCCAATGCTACCGCGTTCTCGCGCGTCTGCAAATCGGCCGCGTTGCCTCTGGAAATCATCCCTCGCGGGTGGTAGCCTGCCGGCGTGGACACCGCCTTCAACGCCCCGCCCAACCAGCTCTACGAGTGCCGCGACTGCCCCGCCCGCTGCTGCCGGATGCCATGGGCGATCCGCCTAGGAGATGACGAGGCCGGGCGCATCGGCTCCAACGAATGGGCGCGCTCGCGCATGGCCGAAATGGGCGCGGAGCTCCGCCGCGACCGTTCCGGCGCCCGCGTCCTGCCCATGATCGATCGCGACCGCCATCTCCAGTGCGTGTTCCTTGACGACGACGGTCTCTGCGGCCTGCACAAGCGATCCGGCCACGCCTTCATCCCCGCCGTGTGCCAGGCGTTCCCATTCGAGTTCATCCGCGATGAGCGGGGCCAGGTGACCCCCATCCTTTCCCACCTTTGCCCCTCGATACGCGACAACTACGGGAAGCCCATTGGCGACGTCCTCGCCGACAAGCTGGCCCAGTCCGGGGGCCGCGCGCCCGAGATGGCCCCCGCCCTGCCCCTGGCGGGCGGCCCGGTCATCTCCCGCTCAAGGATCGCCGCCATCGCGCGGCGCTGGGAGGAGCGGCTGTCCGACGGCGCACCCATCCCGCAGATCCTCGCCGACCTCTACGACGAATTGGACCTGCTCCGCGCCGCCCTCGCGCGCGAGGGCATCGCCCGGGGACCCGTCGGCGACGACGCCTTCGACCGCGCATGGGCCGCCGCCCTCGAGAGCGCGAAACCCGAGCCCCTGCCCAAGACGGACGCCGCGCCCCCCATCGCCAACGTGCTCTTCGCCCTCTGCCTTTCCCTGATCGCCTACCCCGCCCGCGTCCAGATGTCCCATCGCGTCCGCCGCCCCGGCGAGCGCGCCCCCTCCCTGCTCGACACGCTCTCCCTCAAGCTGCGCATGGTCCTCGGCCAGGGGGAGGCCGACCTCCTGTTCATCGACAGGCCCTTCCCGCTCGAGCGCGTGCCCAGGGTCGCGCGCTTCCTCTCCACCGGCGCCGCCGCCACCGCCAGGTCATTCCTCGTGCGGGCGATCGCCCGCCGCGCCCTCTTCAGGGGCGATGCGGACCTCCAGGAATGCCTGTTCACGCTCGGCCTCGGCGCATCGCTCATCAGCCGTTTCGCGCGCTGCCGCGCCGCCTCGGAGGGCCGCGCGTCCGTCGATGACCGAGACGTCCGCGAGGGCATCAGCGCCGCCGAGCTGGTCCTATTCACCCACGCGCGCCTGCTCTCGGGCTCGGCGCTCACCCGGCTCATCCTCCGCGGCCTCGCGGGAAATCGCCTCAGCTATCGCAACGTCCTCGTCGCCGAGGCTTGAGATCCTCAACTCCGATCCACCAGCCGCTGCGCCGCGTCGGGTCCCTCCATGCCCTCGATCGCCAGCACTTTGTTCCGCGACGTATCCCCGCGGACGATGCGCACCGACGAGGCCCGCACCCCCAGGCATTCCGCCACGAACCGCACCAGGGCCGCGTTCGCCTTGCCCTCGACGGCCGGCGCCCGGAGCCGGATGCGGATCACGCCCCCGGCCTCCCCGGCCACCTCATCGCGCGAGGCATTCGGCGTCACCCGCACCGTCAGCATCGCCGCCACCCGGGCCTCAGCAGTAGTGCCGCCAGTGGATGTTCGGGAAAATGTTGTCGCGCCACTCGCAGTTGCCGAGGAAACGCTCGTCGATATTCCCCCCGCGGATCTGGTCGTGCAGGCGGTTGAATCGCAGGACGTGGTCCTTCGTGCGCTTCACCGCGTAGGGCACCATCGTGCCGGTCTTCATGATGAAGGCCCAGTCGCTGGATTGCGCCAGCAGAAGCTCCCGGGCCAGCTGCTTCATCGCGCGATCGGCCAGCCCGTGGCAGTCGCGCATCTCGCGCGCCAGCGCAATCATCCGGCCCGTGCACGCGTGCAGGTGCGGGTAGACCCAGTCGTTGCTGCCCTCGAGCCACACCTCCCAATAGCCCTTGTGTCCCCAGCTCGAAGCCGAGGGCGTCGCCACTTGCTGGTGCGGGTGCCTGACGAGGTATTCCGCGGGCGTGGTCGTCGCCAGCTCTCCCTGGTCGCACGCGATCTTGCGGAACAGGAAATTCAGGAACTCCGGGCCCTCGAACCACCAGTGCCCGAATAGCTCCGCGTCGTACGGCGCCACGATCATCGGCTCCCGCCCCAGCGCGCCCCGCAGGTGGCTCACCTGGTGCTGCCGGTTGAACATGAAATTGCCCGCGTGATCCGCCGCCCGCTCTCTCGCCACCGACGGACGGTAGGGCTCCTTCCAGTTCGTCCTGCCCGTGATCCGGTGGTACTTCAGGCCCGTGAATTTCCGCTGCCCGTTCGGCTGGATGTACGGCCGCACGTAATCCAGATCCAGGTCGAACCCCACGTCCCTGTAGAAATCGCGGTAGTCGGGATCGCCAGGATAACCCTCCTCCGCGCTCCACACCTGCTTGCTCGACTCGTGGTCGCGCCCGAACGCCGCCGGGCCGTGCCGCGTGAACAGCGGCGCGTACACCCCGTACACCGGCCTCGGATCCGCGCACAGGATCCCGTGCGTGTCCACGATGAACCACCGGATCTCGGCCTCCCGCAGGAACCGCTCCAGCCCCGGATAGTACGCGCACTCCGGCAGCCATATGCCCCGCGGATCGCGCCCGAAACACTCCCGGTAATGGTCCCTGGCCACCATCACCTGCGCCCGCACCGCCTCCGGATATTCCTGGTACAGGGGCAGGAACCCGTGCGTCGCCCCGCACGTGATGATCTCCAGCCCGCCCGCGTCCTGGAACTTCCGGAACGCCGAGACCAGGTCCCGGCCATACTGGTCCACGAAAACATGCCGCGTCCGCAGCAGCCTGTCGTGGTAGTACCGCGCCACCTCCCGGAATGCCGCGTCGTGCTCCGTGCGCACCAGTTCCTTGCGAGCCAGCTCCAGCAGCCGATCCAGGTACCTCACGTACCGGTCCTGCAAGAGCCCGTCCCGCAGCATCGAGCAAAGCGGCGGCGTCATCGACATCGTCAGCCGGAAGTGGATGCCGTCCCGAAGCAGCCCGTCCATCATCTCGACCAGCGGGACGTACGTCTCCGTGATCGCCTCGTAGAGCCAGTCCTCCTCGAGAAACTCCTCGTACTCCGGGTGCCGCACGTACGGCAGATGCGCGTGCAGCACCAGCGCCAGATATCCGTTAGCCACAGGCGTCTGATAAACCTCCCCGCGCAAAACAAAAGCACAAACGGATGCCCGCACCCACCGCTTGACGCACCCGAAACACGGCCCTAGGTACCTTCCCCTATGAACCTGCCATTCCGCTTCACGGTCGTGCCGCGCCTCCCCGCGGAACTCGAGCCCCTGCGCGAGATCGCCTACAACCTCTGGTGGAGCTGGAATAACGAGGCATGGACCCTCTTCCGAGACCTCGACCCGGACCTCTGGGAGCGCGTCGGCCACGCCCCGGTCCGCCTCCTCCGCAAGGTCGCCCAGGACCGCCTCACCCAGGCCTCGCGCGACCCCGCCTTCGTCGAGCGCGTCCGCTCCGTCCGCGAGACCTTCAACCGCTACATGACCCGGCCAGAACGCTGGTTCGAGAAAACCCACGGCCCCATCCCCGGCGCACTCGTCGCCTACTTCTCCGCCGAGTTCGGCTTCCACGAGTCCATGCAGATCTACTCCGGCGGCCTCGGCATCCTCGCCGGCGATCACTGCAAGGCCGCGTCCGACCTCGGCCTGCCCTTCATCGGCGTCGGCCTCATGTACCGCCAGGGGTACTTTCTCCAGCGCATCAACCAGGACGGCTGGCAGGAATCCGAGTACCTCGAGTCCAATTTCTACGACCTCCCCGTCACCGAGAAATGCGACGCCGCCGGCAAGCCCATCCGCGTCCAGGTCAGGCTTCCCCACCGCGATGTCCTCATCCGCGCGTGGGAGGTCAGGGTCGGCCTCGTCAGCGTCTACCTCCTGGATACCGACATCCCGGAGAACTCCGCCGAGGACCGCAAGATCACCCACCAGCTCTACGGCGGCGACAACGAGATGCGCATCAAGCAGGAGATCGTCCTCGGCATCGGCGGCAAGCGCCTCATCACCGCCATCGGCCTCCGGCCCACCGTATTCCACATGAACGAGGGCCACGCCGCTTTCCTGGCCCTCGAGCGCATCCGCCGCCGCATCGCCGAGGATGGCATCGATTTCTACTCCGCCCTCCAGGCCGTCGCCTCCAGCAACCTCTTCACAACCCACACCCCGGTCCCCGCGGGCAACGACGCCTTCTCCCCAGAGCTGATGCACATCTACTTCGCCGACTTCCTCCGCGATCTCAAGATCCCCTTCGAGGAGTTCCTCAAGTTCGGTCGACCCTGGGAGAGCCGCCCCACCGACGCGTTCAGCATGACGATCCTGGCCCTGCGCATGTCGCGCTTCGCCAACGGCGTCAGCGCCATCCACGGGCGCGTCTCCCAGCGGCTCTGGCAGCCCGTCTGGCCCGGCGTGCCCATCGAGGAGATCCCCATCGGCCACATCACCAACGGCATCCACACGCCCACCTGGATCGCCCCGGAGATCAAGGCCTTGCTCGAAACCGAGCTGGGCGCCGATTGCTGGGAAGAGAAGATCTCCCTCCCGGCCACATGGGCCCCCGTCGAGCGCATCCCCGACGACCGGCTGTGGGCCGTCCACGGCCTGCTCAAGGAACGCCTCGTCGAGTACGCCCGCAAGAACGTCCGCCGCCACCGGCTGCGCATCAACGATTCCGCGCGCGCCATCCACCAGGCCAACGATGTCCTCGATCCCTCCATCCTCACCGTCGGCTTCGCCCGCCGCTTCGCCACCTACAAGCGCGCGGGGCTCCTCTTCCGCGACCCGGAGCGCCTCGCCCGCATCGTCAATGACCCGAAACGACCCGTCCAGTTCGTCTTCGCGGGCAAGTCGCACCCCGCCGACGAGGGCGGCAAGCGCCTCATCCAACTGGTCTATCGCGCCAGCCGCGACCCCAAGTACAGCAACCGCATCGTCTTCCTCGAAGACTACGACATGGACGTCGCCCGCCACATGTACCACGGCGTCGACGTCTGGCTCAATAACCCCACCAGGCCCCTCGAGGCCAGCGGCACGAGCGGCGAGAAGGTCGCCCCCAACGGCGCCATCAACCTCTCCGTCCTCGACGGCTGGTGGGACGAGGCCTGGCGCCGCCGCGTCAACGGCTGGGCCATCGGCGCCCTCGTCCACACCCATGACCCGGAAGTCCAGAACGACTTCGACGCCGATTCCCTCTACAATCTCCTGGAGCACGAGATCGCGCCCCTCTTCTACGATCGCGCGAACGGCGTCCCCCACCGCTGGGTCCAGATGATGAAGGCATCCATGATGACCGTCTCCCCCGCCTTCAGCTCCTGCCGCCAAGTCCAGGACTACACCGAAAAATACTATGTCACCGCACACCGCTTCGGCCTCCGCATGGCCGAAGACGGCTACCGCGGCGCCAGGGAGATCGCCGAATGGAAGGTCCGCATCCGCGCGGCCTGGCGCGACGTCCGCGTCCGCAAAGTCACCACGGGAACCACCCCCGACCAGGGACTCACCTCGGGCGACGAGATGCGCGTCGAGGCGGAGGTCGACCTCGGCTCCCTCAGCCGCTCGGATGTCTCCGTCGAGGCCTTCGTCAAACTCGACGAGGAACGGCGCGACGTCTCCAGATTCTTCCAGCTCGAGCCCACCGACGACGGCCGCTACGCGGGGAAAATCCAGCCCGCAGACACCGGCGAGTTCCGCATGAACGTCCGGGTCCTCCCGTTCCATCCCCTCCTCCTGCAGCAACACGAACTCCGCCTCATCACCTGGGCCTGACATCGGCACCGACCGCTGGTGCCCCCCATGAACGCCACCACAACCCCTTGTGGGCACCCGCGGCGCCATCGCGCGATCGACCAATAATCGACCCATCGCGGACATCCGAACCACCCCCTGCCACCAACCATTCCCCCTGCGAAAAACACGCCCGAGAAGCCCGAAACCTGTTGACATTCCAACGTTAATAAGGTTTTGTAATGGAGAATTCTAACCGGAGCGTGCACCCATGAATCCGAATCTCAATCATCGCGCGGTGCTGTCGTCGGCCTTCGCGCTGATATTTGTCGCGCGGCTTGATGCCGTCGTCCTTCCCTCCGCCTTCGTTTTGTCGGGCCAGTCCGACAAGGCCGCCGGCGCGATCCAGGCGCACCGCCTCCCCGAGCACACGCTCGCGCCAGAACAGATCTCCGAGCCGGCACCCGCGCAATACCGCACGGTCGTCAGCCCCGACGGCAAGACGGTCCGCCAGATCCCCATCGTCGCGCCAACACCGGAACCCGTCCGCGCCACCGACTTCCGCTCGGGCGTCTACCTTCGCACCGCCGTGGGCGGCTTCCTCGCCGACGACTATGATGCCGGCGGCGGCCTCGACGATCAGCACTTTTCCAGCGCGCAGATCAGTTCCCGCGCGGGTTTCCGATTCACCGCCGCCGTGGGCTATAAGTTCACCGACTGGTTCGCCCTCGAGTTCGAGTCGGGCGTCCTGTACAATGAGATACACGAGGTGATCATCGAGGATCCCAAGCCGACCGACGACAACGAGGAGGGCAACTCCGTGGTCATCGGCGAGGACGACATCAAGGACCCCGATCAGTT
>JADLBR010000345.1 GCA_020847615.1 Verrucomicrobiia bacterium | reverse complement strand
TAGGCCAGCAGCCGCTTGGACTGCTCTTGCTGCAGGGCGGCCACCGTGCCCGTGAACAGCGTGACCGTGCCCAACAGCCCGATCGCCAGACCCCAGCCTGCCATCGGAAACCCGCCCAGCTCCCCTTCCGGCACCAGCCACAGAAAGGACCGCATCAGCCCGTACACCCCCGTCTTGATCATCACCCCGGACAGCAGCGCGCTCACCGGCGACGGGGCCGCCGGATGCGCGTCCGGCAACCACATCTGCCCAAAGGGCCACATCCCCGCCTTGATGCCAAACCCCACAAGGAGCATCGCAAATCCCAGCGCCGCCAGCACCGGCCTCGCCACAAGCAGCGCCGCCGCGCCCTCGCCCACCGCCCCGAACTCGTACCGGAACGCGCCCCCTCCCCCACCCGATGCCAAGATCGCCGAACCAGCCATCGCGAGCCCACAGGCCGCCTGCATCATGAGCATGTACTTGTTGGCCGCGCGAACATTCGCCGCCTCCTTGCCCTCGAACCGGATCAGCAGATAGCTCGGCACCGTCATCATCTGCCAAAACAGGAAAAACACCCACATCGTGTCGGAGACGCACACGAGCCCGTACATGCCCGCCAAAAAGACCAGAAAACTCGGGTAATAGCGCCCCACGCCATACTCCGGATACTGGCCCATGTATCGCACCGAAAAGAGCGCGGCCGCCGGCGCCACGGTCGCGATGATCGCCACGAACACCGCGCTCAATCCGTCCACCTCGAAACGCGCCATCAGCCCCATCGGCTCAACGGCGAATAGCGTCGCCGCCGCCGCTTCGCCCGAGATCAGCACCGCGGCCGCGGCGCACAGCGCGATCCCGCTCGAGACCAGCGTAAACCCGAGGGCCACCCAGCCCGCCAGGGTCCGGTCCCGCGAAACCAGCAGGGCCACCGGCGCCCCCGCGAGGCACGCGGTCAGCGAAACCAGCAACGCCTGGGCGGCCGTCATGACCGGACCCCCTCAGCCATCGTGCCAGCAGCCGCATGAAACAACCCCGCCAGGAGGTCCAGCGTCCGCCGGACCGCCGCGGATAACCCCGATCCCGCCTCCAGCGAACCCGGCTGCACCCCCAGCATCCAGGCCCGCTTTCCCCCTTCGCCCTCGATGAGCCTCGCCAGGGTGCCCAGGCTCAGCCCGTGGGTCGATACCTGCGGGAAACGCGCCACGATCTCCGGCGCGCCGAAAACAGCCACCGAGCCGACCTCCCCGCCAAAATCCACCGCGTCCAGAAAGACGACCGCGCCATGGTCGCCGCCCACAAGACTCGTCAGGCATCGCTCTGGCGCGTCGCCCGCCAGGACCACCTCCGCCCCCAGCCCATCGCGCAGCGCCTCCGCCAACCGCACGCCGATGCCGTCGTCGCCACGATCGGCATTGCCGACGCCCACGAAGCACGCCCGCCCCCGAAGCCAGCCCTCCGCCATCTCGCGCAATTCGCTCATCAGATGTCCTCCCCCAGCTTTCTGATCTGACGATAGCTGAACACCGGGCCATCCACGCACACGTACGCCACGCCGATGCAGCAGTGCCCGCACTTGCCCACCCCGCACTTCATGTACCGCTCCAGCGTCGAGATGATGCTCTCCTCCGAAAACCCCATCCCCGCGAGATCCCGGATCACAAACCGGAACATCACCGGGGGACCGCACACGAATGCGACGGTGTCCTCCACCGGCACCTCCACCCCGGGCTTCTTGAACAGGCTCCCCACCACGCCCACGTTGCCCGCCCAGCCTTCCTCGGCCCGATCGACCGTCAGGTAGCACTCCACCCCCGCCGATCTCTCCCACTCCAGCAACTTGTCGCGGTACATCAGGTCCCGCGGCGTGCGCGCGCCCAGAAAAATCTGGATGCGGCGATACTTTTCGCGGTGCGCAAGGGCATACACGATGCACGAGCGCAGCGGGATCAGCCCGATCCCGCCCGCCACGAATACGAGATTCTTGCCGTGGAACGACCCCATCGGAAATCCATTGCCGTACGGCCCGCGCACGCCGAATTTGTCTCCCGGCCTCAAACCGTGCAGCGCCTCCGTGCAGCTGCCGACCCGCCTCACGGTGAAGAATGTCTCCCCCTCCGTCGGGCTCGGCGGCAACGAGAGCGGCATCTCCCCCGCCCCGAAAAGCGTCACCTGCACGAACTGACCCGGACGAAAGCTCTTGAAGGCTTCCCGGTCCGCGGGATCCTCGAAATGCCAGTAGAAAGTCTTCACGTCCTGGATCTCGTCCACGACGCGATCCAGCACAGCGACCCTCGGCAGATACACGTTCTCGGCGACCTCGGGTCGCATCATCTCATTTGGACCCCGCGGGGGTCCCCTCCACCGGTTCCATCTTATCCTCGGGCGCCGTCGCCCGCCGGATCATCTCGACCACGCTCGGCATGCCGATGTCCCCGTGGCAGACCGCGTTGCAACGGCCGCAGCCCACGCACGCCATGGTCAGCTCCCTCTGGATGAAGTAATGGGCGAGCTTCCTGAAGAACCTCCGGTTCCGGCGATCGTGCACGGCCCTGCGCGGGTTGTGTCCGCCCGCCATCCGCGTAAACCCGCCCAGCGCGCACGCGTCCCACAATCGCACCCGCTCCCACTCGTTGGGGCCAACCTGCCGGTCCCGCACCGTGAAACACGTGCACGCCGGACAGACGTACGTGCAACCCCCGCACTCCAGGCACCGGACCCCGATCTCCTCCCAGGTCTTGTCCAGGATCTTGCCCTGGGACACGTAGCGCACCGTCGCCGAGAACCAGCTCGT
Organism: Verrucomicrobiia bacterium; assembly: GCA_020847615.1. Taxonomy (GTDB): domain Bacteria; phylum Verrucomicrobiota; class Verrucomicrobiia; order JADLBR01; family JADLBR01; genus JADLBR01. The sequence goes on along the minus strand of JADLBR010000345.1, from coordinate 843 downwards.
GGTCATCTCCTTGAAGTGCTTGCGCACTTCCCCGAGGATCCTCCGCCGCCTCTCCACGTGCTCCGCGGTCCCCCGCCTGAAAATCGGCTCGTCGAGGAACGCCTCTCCCGCCGGCGTGCCCGCCACCGCCATGAACTCGTCCCCGCCGAGGTCCATCAGCTGGAGGTCGAAATGGTCGCGGGCCGCGGGCCCCGTGTCCGCGCAGACGCAGAAGCAGTGCTCGTCGATGTCGCACCCGGGGTCGGTGCACACCACGTTCACGAGGAACAGCGCCTCGCGGTGCCTCTGATAATAGATGTCCCGGAATTCCCTGCCGAGAAAGAACCGGTCCAGGTGCCAGATGCCGGCCACGTCGCAGGAGCGTATCCCGAATATCGCGCGCCGCGGCGCGTCATACGTGGGCTCGATCCGCACCTCCCCGTTGCCCCCCCTCAACTTCATGATGCGCTCGATGTGCGGGAAAACGTACCTCTTGGGCGGGTAGTGCGGGTTCGGCACGTGGATCTGGACGCGGTCGCGGTTCTCGTCCGTCACGACCCCGAACGCGCTGTCGCGCCCCCGCCCGAGGAATGCCGCGATGACCTCGCGGTCCCTGCGCAGCAGATCCACGATCTTCAAGACGTCGTCGCGATGGATGATGCGCGCCCTCATGCTCATGCCTTCGCTATGCTCACAAAAACCGGCCTCCCCTGATGCCCCAGTTCGAGAGGCGCCTCCCCCAGGATCGCCCTCTCGACCTCCCGCAGGAAGAACGGCACGAACACGGTGCCCACCCTCACCTCGCCCGTCACCCGCGCGGTCGTCATCGCGCAACCGCGCTCCGCACAAAGCCGGATGCGGTCC
>JADLBR010000344.1 GCA_020847615.1 Verrucomicrobiia bacterium | reverse complement strand
GCGTGCGTCTCTTGGTTCCGGCGCGGATCGGATTTCGTGCGGGCGGCGGAGGCGATGATCGCCGCGGGGCGCGTGGCGGCGAATGGCGCGTACATGATCAGCATGGCGTTCAACGAACTCATCCGGGAGGGGAAGACCGTGCTGGCCCATCCGTGCGAGTTCATCGCGACGCTCGGGAGCCCGGAGGGGCTGGCGTGTTTCGAGCAGATCGTGCGGACGGTGACCTATCCTGCGGAGTGGCGATTCCATGACTGAGGTGATCGCGCACCGGGGGTACTGGCGCGATGGGGGGCCGGCGGAGAATTCGCGGGAGGCCATCGGGGCGGCGCTGGGGGCGGGGCTTTCGATCGAGACCGACGTGCGGGCCTGCCGGGATGGAGTTCTGGTGCTCAGTCACGACACGGGCCTCGCGCGGGTGCATGGCGCCGGGTACCGCATCGCGGAAAGGGATGCCGCGGAGATGCCCATGCTCTGCGGGCTCGTTGAAGCGCTGGGTCTGCCGGGGGCCGACGCGGTGCGGTGGTACCTGCACCTGAAGGAGGGGGACGCGCTCCCGGCTTTGGCTTCGGTGCTGCGGGCGCGGCCGGGGATCCGTGCCGTCGTCTTCATGGATCTGGGGGATTCGCTGCCGTTCGCGCTGCGCTGCGGCGCGGATCATCCGGATCTTGTGACGGCCCTGCATCTCAGCGGGCCACCGGATAAGGCCTTGCCTCGGGTGGGGCATTTCTGGTTGGATGAGCCCGGCCGCGGCTGGATCTCGGAGGCGACGGTGCGCCCGCTGCTAGAGGCGGGCGCGCGCGTGTGCGCGGTCAGCCCCGAGGTCTGTCCGGGCGGCGTGGCGGAGGAGAAGATTCGAGAGACGTGGCGTCGCTGGGTGGGCGCCGGCGTCGGTGCGATTTGCACCGATGTGCCGGGGGCGCTTGGCGAGTATCTGGACGCAATGGCAGCGAGAGGGCTCAGGTGAACATCGACCAATTTCTATACACTCCCGAGGTGGACGAGTCGCAGTTTCTCATCGCGACCTACGAGGTCGAGAGCAAGAAGATGGTCGCGGCGGTGGAGGCCATCGCGATCGGGCAGTCCATCGGCAACCCGAATGTGCGGCTCGAGAACGAGACCGACGAACTGCTGCGCACCCACCTGGCCAAGATCCTCGACATCAAGGCCAATCTGGAGGGCAAGAAATCGGCGACCGTGCGCGTGGCCTACCCGTTGGCCAACCTCGACGTGGGGCAGGACGGGATCACCCAGCTCCTCGCCATGACGATGGGCGGGCAGATGGATATCGACATCATCGACGCGTGCCGGATGACCCACGTGCAGATGCCCGCCGCGCTGCAATCGGCATTCCGCGGGCCGAAGATCGGGATGGACGAGATCCGCCGCAGGGTGGGGGCGACCGAGCGTCCCCTGATCGGGGGCATCGTGAAGCCGAAGACGGGGATGTCGCCGCGCGACCTGCGCCACGTCTGCGTCGAGCTGGTGCGCGGGGGCGTGGATTTCATCAAGGAGGACGAGATCCTGGGCAATCCGGCGTGCTGTCCCTTTCGGGAGCGAGTGCCCCTGGTTGCGGAGGCGGTTCGGGCCGAGGCCGAGAAGCAGGGGCGCGAGGTGTTCTACGCGCCGTGCATCAACAGCGATTACCCGTGGTGCCTCGAGCGCGCGCAGCTGGCCGCGAGCCTCGGGGCGAACGCGGTGCACATCAACATCTGGGCGGGGCTGCCCGCGTATCGGGCGATCCGCGATCTGGACCTGCCGATCGCCCTCTTTTTCCAGAAGAGCGGGGACAAGGTGATGACTTGCGGGAGGCACGACTACGCGATCATGTGGCCTGTGGTCACGGGGTTCGCGCGGATGCTGGGGGCGGACTTCATCCACGCGGGGATGTGGGGTGGCTACCTGTCCGATTCCGAGGACGTCCTGGACCAGATTCTACACACGCTGAGGTCGCGGGGCACATGCCCGAAGACGGTGCCGAGTTTCTCGTGCGGGAGCCATCCGGGGCTGGTGCCGACGACGGTGAAGCATTTTGGCACGGAGATCATGATGACCTCCGGGGCGGCCATCCACGGTCATCCCGATGGCACGGAGGCCGGCGCGCGCGCGATGCGCCAGGCGTGCGAGGCGGTCCGCGAGGGCGGGCCGTTCCTCGAGCGCGCGCGGGGAAAACGCGAGCTGATGGCCGCGATCGAGAAATGGGGATATGTCGATGAGTGACGGGGATCGCCGGGTGAATGTGGTCATGCCGATGGCCGGTCGCGGCCAGAGGTTTCTGGACAGCGGGGTGACGGTGCCGAAGCCGCTGATCCGCGTGGCGGGCCGGACCATCCTGGAGTGGATACTGCGGACGCTGTCGATCCCGGGAGGCAGGTACATCTTCATCGTGCGCGAGGAGCACGTGGCGGAGCACCGCATCGACCAGTTCCTGAGGGGGCTGGTCCCCGGTTGCGAGGTCGTGGTCATCGACAGGGTGACCGAGGGGGCGGCCTGCACGGTGCTGTTGGCCGAGAAGTTCATCGGGGCCGACTGCGAGATGGTGATCAAGGATTGCGACCAGATCATCAACTGGCACGCGCCGGGATTCTTCGAGTTCGTGGGGCGCCATGCCGCGGACGGGGCGGTGGTGACGGTGGCGACACAGAATCCGGGTTTCTCGTACGCGCGGCTGGACGCCGCGTGCTCGAGGGTCGTGGAGACCAAAGAGAAGCGGGTGATCAGCGCGTTCGGCTGCTCCGGGCTGTACTACTTTGCGCGCGGGTCGGACTTCGTGCGGTACGCGAGGCAGATGATCGACAAGAACATCCGGGTGAACAACGAGTTCTACGTGAGCCCCATCTATAACGAGTATATCGACGACGGGCGCCTGATATTGAACTATCCGATCGCGGAGATGTTCTCGTTCAATACCCCGGAGGAGTTGGCGCACTACGAGGCGCGGGCGGTGCCGTTCCTGCGCCAGTTTGACGGGGCCGATGCGGCGGCGTGAGCCTGTTTGATTGCCTGGAAGCCAGATGGACGATCATCGGACTTTTGCAATCTGGGACTCGGGAAAGCAGGCGCATTGGACCGGAACGAGGTTGAATCCCCTTCCTGATTCCCCAGCTCGAAAGTTCGTAGCCACGGTCGCCAGACCGTGGACCCGCGGGCGGATCGAACGATCTCCGGCAACCGCCGGACCCGATGGGTTGCTTGGGATCCGTAGCCACGCCCGCGGAGGGCGTGGATATCCCATCTCTTCGCGAGATGGGCTACATTTTCACACCCGGCGATCCGGCGGCCGCCGGATGGAATCTGAGATCCAGATGGCCAAGACGGCGCTGGTCCTGGAAGAGTCAGTGAGGAGGCAGGCGTGCGCGTCGGCGTCGTGATCCAGGGGCCGGTGAACAGCCGGGGTTTCGACGCGGTGGCGAACGTGCGGCGCATCGCGGATTCATACTCCGCGCTCCCGGCCTGCGGTCCCCTGGTCCTGAGCACGTGGGAGGGTGAGGACGCGCCCCTGCGGCACCCGGGCCTGACGGTACTGCTGAACAGGCCGGTGGAGCGCGACGACGCGATGAACCGGCTGCGGCAATGGCGCTCGACATACGAGGGCATCAAGTTCCTGCGCGCGAACACGGAGGTGACGCATATCCTCAAGCTGCGGACAGACATGTACGTCGCGCCCGAGATCATCGATTTCATGGTGGATTTCTACGCCCGCGCGGCCGGGCCGGAGGGCCGGATGCGGCGGGTGTGCGAGGGATGCCTGCTGGGTTCGCACGTGCACCGGGGCGTGCCGTTCGGGGTCGGGGACTTCTACTTCGCCGGGCGCGCGGGGGATATGGAGCGCCTGTTTGGGGACGCGCTCTCGTTCGGGGGGTTGCGTTTTCAGGACAACGCCGAGGCCGACATCTGGGCCAGGCATTTGGCGCGGGCGCTGGCGGGCGATCTGCCGCCGTGGTGGAGGCTCATCGGCCCGTGGTGGCCTCCCCGCGTGACGCCCGACGATCCGATCTTTGGCCTGTGGCTCGAGGTTTACCGGGAATGCGTGGCCCCCTTCCCGCGGAAGTTCCTAGAGGGGGCGGCGTGGCGGGGGAAGCCCTTTGTGGAGGGAATGGACGAGCGCGCCACGTTCGGCCGGGGGAGGGAGGTGCTGCGGGAGTACTTTGATTTTCACGAGGAGTGGCTGAGGATGCGGAATGATCAGTGCGGATATCTCGCGATGCGTCGCGAGACATTCCCGTTTGGCCTTCGCGCGTCTTATTGGGTCCTCAATCGGCAGCGCGCGGCGGTGCGTTTTGCGTTATGGGGTTGGGCGGGTTCGCGTGCGGGATTGGGATGGCTGTGGGGCGTGGCGCGCGCCCCGTTACGAGGGATGGTTGCGGGCGCACGGGCTTGGGCGAGGCGGGGGTATCGCGCGCGTTTCGGCGCGGCGCCGGATGGTGACATGGGCGGGAGGGGGCATGGGATCTGAGGTGGGACTTCAAAGTTCGGGGCGCTCCGGCGCGAGTCACGACACAAACGGAGTCAGCCGGTTATGCGAATGCCGCCTAAAGGCGGCACTACGAACCCAAGACCACGGGAATGTCTCGAAAATTGCTGCGCCAGCCCCCGTAGCCGAACGCGTGAGCGTGTGTCCAAAGCCTCACGGCTTCGGCTACATTTGCCCAAGCCGGTGGTCCGGCAGCCGCCGGACCAGATGGGCGACTCTCTTAGTACAAGCGATGGATGCATATGGATACGCCAGATAGAGGCCTTGTCGCTTTGCCCAAGGTGACGCGCCACACGCGCGTCGATGATGTGACGAATCCCGGGATCCGTTGGCCTGCCGGGGCTGGGGCGTGGCCATTGACCCCGCATCGCGATGGGCGCGGGTTCTTTATGGAGGTCGTCCGGGTCGCGGATCTGGGCAAGAGGGGCTTTTCCCCTGCGCAGGTCTCGGTCTCGGAGACGGTCCCGGGCGTGACCAAGGCCTTCCATTTCCACCTGCGGCAGACGGATCTGTTCTGCCCGCTGGCCGGGCGGTTCCGGATCGTGCTGCTCGACGGGCGGGAGGGATCGGCGACGCGGGGCGAGGCGCTGTCGATTTACAGCCAAGGGGGCAGGCCGTTCATCCTGCGAATCCCGCCGGGCGTGGCGCACGGCTATCGGGTGCTGGGCGATACGCCGGCATCGATGCTCTACATCATGGATCGGGAGTATGACCCATCGGACGAGCATCGGGTCGAGTGGGATGATCCCGCGGTGGGTTTTCCGTGGGACGAGGGGTCCCTCTAATCAACCACGAATGGACACGGATTAACACGAATCCGTCGGCCCGCGGCGTGAAATTCGTGTCTATTCGTGCGCATTCGTGGTTAAGCTACGTTTTCACCGGGTGGACTTGCGATAGACCGCGTTGAGCTGGAGGGCGATGCTCTTGAGGTTCACGTCACGGTCTTCGATGCGCCACCAATCCGCGTCGCTGATCGTGCCGTAGCGCTCCCGGAACAGTTGGAACACTTTCTCCAGGTGCCCATTATAGGCGAGCCAGGCGCGGCGCATTCCGAGACCGGACATGAGGGCGTCGAGCCGTTCGATGGAATAATGCCTCTTGTGCCCGACGCGGAAATCGGTGAGCCAGTAGATGGGCCAGAAGAAGGGCCACATGCGGAGGTAGGTATTCGGGACGCAGATGAAGCAGGATCCGTCCGGTCGCAAAGCGTCGGCGATGTAGCCGGCGGCCACGGCGTCGTGCTCGACGTGTTCCAGCACAGACACCGCAGAGACATAATCCATCGACGCCTTGCGGAATGGGAGGCGCGCCGCCGAAGAGACCATGAACGCGGTGTTGTCGCCGACGCCCTGTGCCTCCGCGAGGCTCCTGGCCCTTTGCATGGCCTGGAGCGAGATGTCGGTGCCGAAGGCCAGCCAGCCCTTGCGGCGGGCGGCCTCGATGGTCGTGTAGCCGGTCGCGCCGCAGCCGACATCCAGGTAGGTCGAGACCTGTCCCAAGGCACCGTTTTCGAAGAGCCGCTTCAGCATGCTCTCGCGCCAGCGCTCGAGCCGGTAATCCGTGGCCGAGAACGCGGAGTAGTGCTGGTCGTAGTGACGGATCTGGTGGCGCTCGTGCGGCTTGAGGTGCTCCTCGACCGTGAGAATCGGGATGCCGTCGGCCACCTCGTACGACCTGTGGCACGAGGCACAGAGGATCCGGTCGGGGGACGCCTCGAGGCGGGTGGCGTCGCAGGAGGGGCACTTGATGTAGTCTGTGAGTTGGGCGAGGTCCATGGGTCAGGGTTCGTGTTTGGAATGCCGATCGTCGGAAGGTGGTAGCAGCCCGACGGATTTTGGGAAGCCTGATAGGGGCTCATCTGTTTGGACAACCGCCGGAGCCCGTGCTTGCCCCCCTATCCACGGTCTTGGCGACCGTGGCTACAGATCTTGGAATGCGAGCGCGTG
>JADLBR010000343.1 GCA_020847615.1 Verrucomicrobiia bacterium | reverse complement strand
TGCGCGCCGAGGTGGTGTGCGGGGAGCGCGGGGCCGCGGCGATGGCGGTGGTGAACTTCACCCTCGATGGGGTGCCGCTGCTCTATAATGGGCAGGAGATCGGAGACACGAGTCCCCAGAGCATCTATGCCCGCTGGCCGGTCGGATGGGCCGCGTCGTGCCTGCCCAAGCCCGCGGCGAAACTCGCGTTTCACAAGGAGCTGTGCCGCCTGCGGCGCGGTGAGGCCGCGCTGCATCGCGGGGAGGTCGTGTGGCTCGAGAACGATCAGCCCGATGCGGCGCTGTCGTTCCTGCGCCGCGCGGGGGGAGAGGAGATCCTCGTTGTCGCCAGCCTCTCGAACCGGAAGGTTCGGGTGGGGGTGGTGTTGCAGGAGGGCCGGGCGGCAAAGTACGGGCCATTGCTTGAAGATCAGGCCAAGGCGTCGGTGGTCGGGGGGAAGTTTTTCGCGGATCTCGGCGCCTTCGGATACGTCGTGGGCAAGCGTCAGTGAGGCGGATCCCCGGGGGCGGTCGGTCGCGGGGATAGGAGCGCGGCGAACGCGGAGATCTGGGCGGGGGTTCCGAGCACGAGAAGTTCGTCGCCGTCGTCGAAGTGGTCTTGGCCGCGCGGCAGGATCTGGTGGCCTGGGCCGCGGCGGATGGCGCCGATCTGGATGCCGATGGTGCGGATGAGGTCGAGCTCGATGAAGGTCTTGCCGGCGAGGGGGCTTCCGGCGGGCACGGTGAGCGTCTCCATCGTCAGCTCGTCGAAGCTGGTGGGCGAGTCGGTCGCGGCGGATCCGGCGAGGAGCTCGCGGGCGGCGCGTGTCAGCTGGTCGGCGTCTCCCAGGAGCAGGAGCCTGTCATGTGGGAACAGGACGGTGTCGGCGCTGGGGTTGACGATGCCGTAGCCCTGCCTGTCGATGCCGACCACCGAGCATCCGAACCTGGCGCGCGCGGCGAGCTGCCCCAGGGTCTTGCCGGCGTGGGCGGAGTCGCCCGGCAGCGTGATCTCATCGATGTCCAGGTTCCAGTCGGCGGACTGCTGGGGGAGTGTGGATGGCCAGGCCGACGTCGATGTGGCATGGCTGGCGCGGGCGAACTCATCCCGGAGCTGGATCTCCAGCAGGCTCTGGAGGTGCACCAGGCGGCGCCAGAAGAGGGTGGCGATGATGGCGAGGGCGACCCCGAAGGCGGCGATGGCGCCCGGCGAAAGGAAGGGCGAGGGCAGGAGGGCCAGCAACCATGCCGCGAACGCCGCGAGCGCCGCGCCGCGTATCGCCAGCTCCAGCAGCCGGCGCGCGGGTCCCCTGGGCGGGGGGCCGGGGGTCGCGGCCTCGGACAGGATCATCGCCAGCGCGGCGGTGTTGCGCCAGATCGCGATGAGGGGGCCGAGCAGCACGAGGCCGAACGCGCCCCAGAACATCACCTGGAGTGCGCGCGGGGGCACCCGCGGATGCCCGAGGTGCGCCACGGTGCGCGCGTAGATCGGCTCGGCCAAGAGAAGGAGGGCCGAGACGGCCAGCACGTAGAGGCCAATCTGGAGGAAGCGCTTGCCCGTCAGCCGCCACAGGGAGCCGTGGGGCTGTGTCTGGCGGAGGCGGCCGAGCCAGTCGTGATAGAGGCCGAGCCACTGCCGGAGGCGGGGAGGCTCGGCCCGGGCGATATACTGGCTGAGCCCTTCGGCCCGGCGCGCAAGGATGGGCGAGGCCAGCGCGGTGAGCAGCGAGGCGCCGACGGCGACGGGATAGGCCGCCTGCGGCAGGTGCCCGCTCGAGACGCCGAGCTGGGCGATGATGAAACTGAATTCGCCGAGGGGCGTGAGGGTGAGGCCCGCGCGGAGCGACTCGCGGGTGGTGTTCCCAACCACCAAAAATCCCAGCGAGCACGCCATCGGGCGAAGGAGCAGCGCGAGCGCCGCCACCCCGAGCGCCAGGGGCCATGCTTCCATGAAGAGCCGGAGATCCACCAGCATGCCGATGGCCACGAAGAAGACCGCCCCGAAGGTCTGGCCAAGGCCCTCGAAGGCGCGCTGTATGTCCGCCCTGTAACGCGTGCTGCCGACGATCGCGCCAAAGAGGAACGCGCCGAGGGCCAGCGAGTAGCCGGCCCGAGCAGCAAGCCACGCGAGCGAGAGCAAGAGGCCGCCGACCAGCAGCGTGCGGATCTCGGGCTGGCCATCCCGGCTGACGCGGGCCAGCAGCCCGGGGACGACCAGGAGCGACAGGAGGGCGACGAGCGCTATGAACGCGGCCAGCGTGCCGAGCGCGGGCGCCAGCGCGGGGGGCGCGTCCCCCCCGAACCGCACCAGCGACGTCAGCAGCGTCAGCATGGTGATGGCCACGACGTCCTCCAGCACGGTCACCCCCAGGGCCAGTTGGCCCGCGCGCTCGTGGGCGAGGTTGAGCTCATCGAGCACCTTGCCGATGATGGCGGAACTCGACACCATGAGCATGGCGGCCAGGAACAGGCCCCCGGTCCCGCCCCAGCCCATGGCCCATCCGGACAACCGGCCGCCGATGAGTACGATGACCGCCCCGACGACCGTCGCGATGACGACCGGAAGCCCGAGGCGTTTCAGGCGGCTGATGCTCAGGTTCAGGCCGATGGAAAAGATCAGGAATACCAGCCCGACCTGGGCCAGGGTCTGGACCCGGTCGAGATCGGCGACGAGGGCGAACGGGGGCGTGTGCGGCCCGATGATCATGCCCGCCAGCAGGTAGCCCACGACGGCGGACAGCCCGAGGCGCTGGCAGAGCCAGGCGACCCCGCCCGCGATGAGCAGGACGACCGCGAGATCGCGTATCAAAAGGAGCCCTGTCATGGGGTCGCGGGCGTGACGAGCGTGGCGCCCTTGAGCATGCGGCAGAACGCCTTCTTCGTCGCGCTGTGGTGGGTCCCCTCGCGCGATGCGAGATCCGCCATGGTCTTGTACTCGACCCGGAGTCGCTCGAGGCGGACGATGCGCAGGTAGGTGTCGCCGCATTTCCATGTCTGGTTCTGCTGGAGCCGCATGGGTCGAGGATAGGGTGGAGGGTGGGCGCGGGGCACGCGGAAAGTCGGCGGCGCCGCCGCGCGATGACAACGTGGCCGATCGCCCCAGGCGATTGGCGGCCAAACGCTCACGCGTTCGGCTACGGGAATGCTGGGGCCGGATCGGACATCCCGGACGCCCGCCGGCGCCGGTCGCGCATGATGTTTCATATTTGAAACACAAAATTTCAATTCTGCGTTTGCGTTGGACGGAGGCCTTTTTACGATGGGCGCACGTATGAAGATGGCGTCATGTGCGTGCGGGACGGCGGCGTGGGTCGGTTGGGTTCTGGTGGCGTGCGGGGCGGCTGCGGCGCCGCCGGAATCATACCGGAAACTGTGGCGTGATCCGGCGGTGGAGGCGCGGATCGGGCAGGGCATCGAGCGCCACCGGAAGGGGGAGTTGGCGGTCGAGGTGGTGGACGCCGGGGGGAAGCCGGTGCCGGGGGCGACGGTGGTGGCGACGCAGAAGAGCCACGATTTCCTGTTTGGCTGCAACGCGTTTGTCCTGGGCCAGCTCGAGGGGCCGGGGCAGAACCGGAAATACGAGGAGGCGTTCCTGCGGCTCTTCAATTTCGCGACGGTGCCGTTCTATTGGGAGGGGACCGAGCCGGAGCGGGGCGAGCTGCGTTACGGGGAGGAGGGCTCGAGGGACATCTGGCGCCGTCCGCCGCCGGACCGGTATCTGCCGTGGGCGGCGAAGCACGGTGTGACGCTGAAGGGCCACCCGCTGCTGTGGCACGCGTACAATCCGCCGTGGTTGCCGTCGGACGCGGGGGAGTTGAAGGAGCTGTACCGGAAGCGGTTCCGCGAGATCGCCGGGCGGTATGGCGGCAAGATCGGGATCTGGGATGTGGTGAACGAGTCGCTGGTGTGCAAGACGAACTACCCGCTGTACACGCCGGGGCGCGAGTACGTGCGCTGGGCATTCGAGGAGGCGGCTCCGCTGTTTCCCGAGAGCACGACGCTCATGATCAACGAGGTGACGACCCCATTCAACTTCTTGCCCGCCGACAACAACCCGTATTTCGCCCAGGTGAAATCGCTGCTGGGGCAGGGGGCGAAGATCCGCGGGATCGGCTTCCAGTATCACTATTTCCGCCGCGAGAAACTGGACGCCTTTCTCGCGGACCCGAAGTGCGACCCGAATCGGCTGTTGGATGTCTATGGGCAGTTTGGCGAGTTCGGGCTGCCGCTGTACGTGACGGAGATCACGTTCCCGTCGGCGGGGGAGGGGGGCGAGGCGCTGCAGGAGGAGGTGGTGCGGGACCATTATCGGCTGTGGTTCAGCGCGCCGCGGATGGCGGGCATCACGTGGTGGAATCTGGGCGACGGCACGGCGGTGAAGGGGGAGAACGAGGCGATGGGTGGCCTATTGGATGCAAATTTTGAGCCGAAGGCGGCGTACCGGGCGCTGGATCGGCTGATCAACGGCGAGTGGAAGACGCGCGCGGAGTGCCGCGCGGACGAGCGGGGCGTCGCCCGGTTCCGGGGATTCTTCGGGAACTACGACGTGGAGATCTCCGGCGGTGGCGCGCGCCAGAAATTCCAGGTCAAGCATTCCCAAGGGCAGACGGGTCCGATCCGGCTGGTGATGGGGCAAAGGCCCTGAGGCGAAAATTCCGGACCTCTGGCAAAGACGCCAAGGTCGCCGAGCTTGCGGGTGACGTGGCGTCCCTGGCGGGCATGGCGCGAGGCGGGTGCGTGCGCTCGGGCCGCCGTGTGGGTGGGCCGGAGGGTTTCGCGCCAAGGGCGCCAGGCCCGCCAAGGTATCCCGAACCCAGAACCAAGAACCCGCCCTCTGCGCGGCAGGGCGGCCGACTCGAAAGTTTCGCGAAGCGCTGGCGCAGCGGTCCCGTCTAACTGGACGGAGACAAGCCATGAAAATACCGTTTAGCGATTCGGGTGACAGGGCGCTGACGAGGGTGCTTGCGCTGGGATTCGCGATGACCCTCGCGGCCTGCGGGCAGCAGGCCAAGGTGCCGGTGGCCGTGGAGGCGCCCTCGCCCGCGCCCCCGAAACCGGTTTCGGCGGACATGCCGCCGCCGCCCCCGGCGGACAGGCCCGCGGTGGTGGCCGAGCCGACGCCCGAGGCGACGGTTCCCGTGGCCGTGCCCCCGGCCGCGCCCGCGCCGCCGGCGGCGCCGGTGCTTTCGGCCGAGCAACTGGATCGGCTGGTCGCGCCGGTGGCGCTCTATCCGGATCCCCTGCTCGCGCAACTGCTGCCGGCATCGACCTATCCGCTCGAGGTCGTGCAGGCATCGCGCTGGGCGCAGGCCAACAAGAAATTGCAGGGCGAAGATCTCGAGAAGGCCGTGGCGTCGCGCGAGTGGGCGCAGAGCGTGAAGGCCCTGTGCGCGTTTCCCGACGTGCTCCAGTACATGGACGAGCACCTGGACTGGACCACGCAACTGGGCGACGCGGTCCTCGGCCAGGAGCAGGACGTGCTGGATGCCATCCAGCGGATGCGCGCCAAGGCCCAGGTGGCGGGCACGCTCAAATCCAACGACAAGCAGACGGTGGAGGTCGAGACATCGGGCGACCGGACGGTGGTGGTGATCGAGCCGGCGGAGCCCGAGGTCATCTATGTGCCGACGTACGATCCGGAGGTCGTGTATTACCCGGGCTCGTACGGCTACGTGGATTGGACGCCGGGATACGTCGGGTTTGGGCTGGGCGCGGCGTTCACGTCCTTCTCCTGGTGGTGGTGGAACGACTGCGACTGGCATGATCGGCGCATCGTCGTGTATCGCGATCGCGACGACTGGTGGGGCCACGGCCACCACGGGCGGAGGCACTGCCGCATCGACTGGGATGATTACGACTGGGACCGCGTGGACTGGAGGCACTGCGACCGCATCCGGCACGGGGATCGCGACATCGACATACGCCACATCAACATCGACAACATCGACATCAACCACTGCGATTGGCGGCGTGCGGACCTGCGGAAGTTCGACTGGAATCGCGTCGATTGGCGGCGGGTCAACTTCGACCGCGTGGACCTGCGCCACGGCGACTGGCGCAGGCTGGACTGGGGGCGGGCGGGCATCACGGACCCCGCCCTGGTTGACCGGCTGAGGAATCTCTCCCCCGAGGAAAGGGACTGGATGCGGGGTCGATTCGAGCGGGCGCGGGGCAATCAGAAATACAAGGATCTCCTCGCCGATGCGCAACGGGGGCGGGGCTCGCCCGGGCCGGGGGGGCTGGGTGCCGGCGGTGATCGGTGGGAACACGATCCGAAGCATCGGCGCGGGGTTGCCTACCGGGGCCCGGCCACCGGCTTTCCCGCGCTTTTTGAGAAGCGCCATTCCGGCGGCGGAGAGACCAAAGACGGTTTCCGCTCGTTGGTTCCGGGCGGTTCGCCGACCCACGGGCTCGGACCCCGGGGCGGGGGCGATGACAAGACGGGCGGACTATTTGGCGGCTTGCGGGGGCGGGATGGGGAGCGGGATAACCGCAGCGGCCCGGGCGACCGCGGACCCGGCGGGCTGTTCTCGAGGGACGGCGTGGACAAGGGCAAGGGCGGCGAGGTCCCGAAGGGCGAGCTGGTGAAGCGGGCCCCGGACGGGATGTTCCCCGGCAGCGGGGCCCCTGGGCGTGGGCGCGACGAGGGGCTCAGCGGCCGGATCCTGGATGGCTTGCGGGGGCGTGATGGCGAGCGGGAGAACCGGGGCAACTCGGGTGACCGCGGCCCCGGCGGGCTGTTCTCGAGGGATGGCGGGGACAAGGGCAAGGACGATAATGCCCCGAAGACCGGGCGGACGTTCGAGCCCCCCAAGACGCCCTCGGTCCGTCAACCCGATCGCGGCGGGTCCTCGGGCGGAGATTTTAACCGGATGCTCGAGGCGCTGCGGCAGAAGGGGTCGGACAACCGATCCCGGGGCGGATTCTCCTTCGACCGCAAGGATCGCGACCATGACGACAAACCGAAGTTCTCGTCACCTCCGTCGTTCAAGTTCAGCAGGCCCGATCCGCCCAGGGAGTCCCGGTCGCCGGACAGGCAACTATTCGGTGGTTCGGGTGACAAGGGACGGGATTCGGGCCGGAGTCTCGGACAGATGTTCAATCGGGACGACAACCGCGACCGATCCGGGGATTCCAAGCGCCCGTCCTTCGGCGGCGGCTCCCCGAGCTTCAAGGGCTTCGACAAGCGGTCCGACGACCGGAAGATGTCCGGCGGTGGCGGCGGTGGGTTCAAGTTCGATGGCGGACGGTCTTCCGGCGGGGGTGGGCATGGCGGCGGTGATCGGCGCGGCGGCGATCGGGGTGGGAACAAGCGCGACAAGGACGACTGAGCCGCACTTCGTCCGGCGGTCAACGGCGCCGGTAAATGCGACCCAACGCTCACGCGTTCGGCTACGGGATTCTCGAGCCCAATGCCGCCCCGTGGGCGGAGCGATCGGCGCCATGGCGTGAGGTGTTTTCCCTCCCCCGTGTTGCCCTGGGTGGCGCGCGACCGACCGGGTTGCCCACCCCAAGATTCCTCTTGGAAATCGGGCCCATTTCGCCTAAATATTTGGTCCGCTTGAAACACGTTTCGGCTCAGAGGCTTGCCGCGGTAGCGGTGGCTGGGGTGGCGCTGTGCGCCCCGGGGTGGAGCCCTGCCCAGAACACGCCGAAAATTCCCAATATCGGGCAGATCCAGTCGGAGGGCGACCAGCCCAAGCGGGTGCAGGTGACCGCCGACGGCGAGAACCGGATCGAGGACGGGATCGCCTACGCCGAGAAGAACGTCGAGCTGATCTACGGCGAGACCACGCTCTATTGCGACAAGCTGACGTTTGACACCAAGGTCGGCTGGGCCGAGGCCGCCGGCAACGTGCGCATCTATTCTGACGATGGGATGGTCTGGGCCGGGGAGCGCATCCGCTACAACACGAAGACCAGGGCCATCGATGGCGACAACATCCGCTTTGTCGCCCTGCCGGTCGTCGGTTCGGTGGAGAAGATCCGGACCCTGGGTTCTGGCGACAATGTCATGTACCAGGCGGACAATTCCCTTTTCTCCACGGAGAACATCCAGTCGCCCGGGTTCAAGATCCACCCGCGCGTGCTCTCCTACGAGCAGGGCGAGCACCGGTACATCATGCGCGACGCGGTGGTGTCGGCGGGTTCCGTGCCGCTGCTGTGGGTCCCCTCGATCGTCTACGATCCGGGCGGCGCCGATATCGCCGTGCAGTTTGTGCCGGGGTACAGCTCCGAGTGGGGCGCGTTCCTGCTGATGGGCTACGGGTTCGAGTTGGATAAGAACGTCCACATGAAGGCCCACCTCGACCTGCGCAGCGAGCGGGGGGTCGCGGGCGGGGTCGACTTCCGCTGGATCTACGGGCGCCGCAAGGGCCAGTACTCGCAGGAGGGCGAGTACGGCGAGGGAGAGGCCGATTTCTACTACGCCCATGACGATGATCCCTTCATGTCCGGCGACGAGGAGAACAAGAGCGGCGATTACGGGCGGTACCGGTTCCGCGTCAAGCAGCGCGCCTACCTGACCCAGGACAAGGACATCTACGCCAATGTCTTCGTCAACAAGATGAGCGACGATCGCTTCGAGCGCGACTTCTTCGAGCACGATTACCGCAAGGAGCGGATGCCCGACAACTTCGTGGAGCTGGTCAAGTACGACCCCAATTACACGCTGACCCTGCTGGGCCGGCAGCAGCTCAACGACTTCTTTGAGACCACCGAGCGCGAGCCGGAGCTCTCCCTGGACATCAAGCGCCAGCCCATCGGGCCCGGGGGCCTGATCCAGTACAACGGCCAGACCTCGGTGACGCAGTTCGACCGGAAGTTCTCCAACGAGGACGCCGACATGCCGCGCGATTTCAACGCGCTGCGCGCGGACACGTACCACCAGCTCACCGTGCCGGGCCAGCTGTTCGGGTGGCTGAACCTCGCCCCGAGGGCAGGCGTGCGCCTCACCTACTACAGCGATTCGTGGGGCGAGGACGACGAGTACTACCTGCCCTCCGAGTCGTACGGCATCAGCCGCGCCTATGGGCTCATGTATGGCGACGGTGATGAGGTGGATGACCGCTACGGCCAGGACCGGGACAACTTCGACACGATCCGGCTCCGCGGGGCGGACGAGGGCGACGGCGTGGTGCGCGCGGTGTTCAACCTGGGCATGGAGGGTTCCTTCAAGCTCTCGCGGACGTGGGATGTGCAGCGCCCGATGTGGGGCATCGATGGCATCCGGCACGTGATCGAGCCCTTCTTCAATTTCTCCTACATCCCCGACCCGAACGTCTCGGCCGACAGGATCATGCAGTTCGATGGCCGGCTTCCCTCCACCCGGCTGGCCCCGCTCGATTTCCCTCAGTACAATTCCATCGACTCGCTGGACAACATGCTGGTCACCCGGACGGGCTTTCGCCAGAAGTGGCAGACGCACCGCGACGGGCGCAACTGGGACATCCTGGAGTGGGCCACCTACATCGACTTTGATTTCGAGGGGCACATCTACAACGACCACCTCACCTCCAACCTCTACAACGAGCTGACCTTCCGCCCGGTCAACTGGATGAAGGTCCAGCTCTTTGGTGCCACGGACCTGTACGGCGGGGGATTCCACGAGTACAACGGGCGGATGATGTGGCAGGTCGCGAAGCCTCTGGAACTGACCCTCAACGCGCGGCACATCTCGGGCCACGAGTTCTTCGAGGACAGCACGAAGTTCTCCATGGGCTGGATCTGGCGCCTGAGCGAGGACTGGGCGCTGGGCACGCGGCACATCTTCGAGGCCAAGGATTCGGTCCTCGAGCTCCAGGAGTACTCCCTCTACCGCGACCTGACGTCCTGGCGGATGAGCGCCACCACGCAGTTGCGCGACAACGGCGGGACCAAGGACGAGGTCCTGTTCTACCTCACGTTCACCCTGAAGGCATGGCCCGAGGCCGACATACCGGTCGGCTATCGGGCGGGGAGCACCAATCCCCTGACGCTGGGCGACTGATCGTCCCGGGTGCCGGGCGCGCGCGATAGGGGTTGTCAACCGCGGGGAAACCCATACAAATCCAACCCTCATGCGACTGAGCATCATCGGATCGGGGTACGTCGGGCTCGTCACGGGCGCGTGTTTTGCGGAGGTGGGGCACCACGTCGTGTGCGTGGACAACGACTCGGAGAAGGTCCGGATGCTCCGCTCCGGGCGCGTGCCGATCTACGAGCCGGGCCTGGAGGAGATCATCCGGACCAACGTCGCGACGGGGAGGCTCCGCTTCACGGATTCGATCGAGGATGGCGTCGAGGATTCCGAGGTGGTGTTCATCGCGGTGCCGACGCCGCCGCTTCCGGACGGCAAGGTCGACCTGACCTACATCGAGAAGGTGGCGCGCGAGATCGCGGGCGTCCTCCGGGGCTACCGCGTCATCGTGGACAAGAGCACGGTGCCGGTGAAGACGGGGGAGAAGGTGGCGGAGACCATCTCGAGGTACAACCGGGCGGGGGCGGAGTTCGACGTCGTGAGCAACCCCGAGTTCCTGCGCGAGGGGTGCGCGGTCGCCGACCTGATGCGGCCGGACCGGATCGTGATCGGCGCGAACTCGGACCGGGCGGCGGCGCTGATGAAGCGGATATACGAGCCGTTCCACGCGCCGATCTACATCACGGACATCAACAGCGCGGAACTGATCAAGCACGCGGCCAACTCGTTTCTCGCCCTGAAGATCTCGTACATCAACGCGGTGGCGGCGATCTGCGAGGCGTCGGGCGCCCACATCGACGACGTGGCCGACGGGATGGGGGCCGACAAGCGCATCGGGCGGGACTTTCTCAATGCGGGGCTGGGCTACGGGGGCAGCTGTTTCCCGAAGGACATCAAGGCCTTCATCGCGATCGCCGAAGAGCTGGGGGTGCCATTCGGATTGCTGCGCGAGGTCGAGGCCATCAATGCGGCGCAGCTGGACCGCTTCATCAAGAAGATACGGGATGCGCTGTGGGTTCTGAAGGAGAAGCGGATCGGCGTGCTCGGGCTGGCGTTCAAGGCGAACACCGACGACGTGCGCAGCAGCACGGCGATCGCGCTGTGCAAGCGGCTCGCCGACGAGGGGGCGCGCGTCGTGGCGTATGACCCGCAGGCGATGGCCAAGGCGGCCCCGGAGTTGCCGGGCGTGGAGATGCGCGGGCGGGCGGAGGACGTGTTCGACGGGGCGGAGGCGGTCGTCATCGCCACCGAGTGGAAGGAATTTCGCGCGCTGCCGTGGGCGAGCCTCAAGGGCCAGATGGTGACGCCGCTGATATTCGACGGGCGCAACATACTCGACGCGGGCGCGCTGCGACAATTGGGATATCGCTACACGGGCGTCGGGCGATAGGGTGATTCCAGATGGCAGAGGCCAAGCCGCCGTGGGACATCGAGAGGGCGGTCCAGACGTACAACGTCGATCGCTGGGGGTCGCCCTATTTCTCGGTCAACGAGGCGGGGCACCTGACCGTCTCCCCCCTCCAGGACCGCGGGCCGCGGCTGGACCTCATGGAGGTCGTCGAGCGAGCCCGGGGCCGGGGCTTGGATTTCCCGCTGCTGGTGCGCTTTCAGGATCTGTTGCGCAACCGCGTGGAGACGATCAACGAGGCCTTCCGGAACGCGATCGCGGAGTCCGGGTTCCGGGGGCAGTACCGGGGGGTGTTCCCGATCAAGGTCAACCAGCTGCGCGAGGTCGTGGAGGAGATCGTCGACGCGGGGGCGCCGTGGCACTTTGGCCTAGAGGCGGGCAGCAAGCCGGAGCTGGCGGCGGCGCTGGCGGTGCACTCGGATCCGGAGAGCCTGATCGTGTGCAACGGCTACAAGGACGAGGCGTTCGTGCGCATGGCCATCCTGGGGCGGCGCGTGGGCAAGCGCGTGATCATCGTCGTCGAGAAACCGGAGGAGGCGCCGCTGATCGTCTCGGTGGCGAGGGAGATGGGGGCCGAGCCCCTGATCGGCATCCGGATCAAGCCGAAGGTCAAGAGCGCGGGCAAGTGGGCGCTGTCATCCGGGGAATCGGCGAAGTTCGGGCTCTCGGCGGGCGAGCTGGTGGAGGTGTGCGATTACCTGAGGTCCGAGGGCCTCGGGGGGGCGCTGAAGATGCTGCACTTCCACATCGGGTCGCAGGTGCCGGACATCCAGATCGTCAAGCGGGCGGTCCGCGAGGCGGCGCGCTACTACGCCAAGGTCCGGCAGATGGGGTTCGAGCTGGAGTACTTCGACGTGGGCGGCGGGCTGGGGATCGACTATGACGGCAGCCGGACCATATCGGACGCCTCGGCCAACTACACCCTGGAGGAGTATTGCTCGGACGTTGTCTATAACCTGATGGAGGTGTGCGACGCCGAGGGGGTCCCGCATCCCAGCATCGTCAGCGAGAGCGGGAGGGCGATCGTGTCGCACCACTCCGTGCTCCTGGTGGAGGTGTTCTCATCGGCCGAGAAGACGCGCAGGGGGCGCGTCCTGCCGTCCGCCGAGGGCAGCCACGAGCTGGTCGCCGACATGCTCCAGATGCTCGAGAGCCTGAGCAAGCGCAACCGGCGCGAGGTGCTCCACGATGCCCAGGAGGCGCGGGAGCAGGCCGAGGCGATGTTCTCCCTGGGGTTGCTGGATCTGCGCACCAAGGCCCAGGCCGATGACATCTACTGGCACATCGCCGAGAAGGTGGTCGAGCTATTCGGCGGCATGCGCGCGGTGCCGGAGGAAATCCGCGACCTGCGGGTGGCCCTGAGCGACCAGTACGTCTGCAACTTCTCGGTGTTCCAATCCCTCGTGGACCACTGGGCGCTCCGGCAGCTCTTCCCGGTGATGCCGATTCACAGGCTCGACGAGCGCCCCTCGAACCATGGCACGCTCGTGGACATCACCTGCGACTCCGATGGCAAGATCTCGACGTTCATAGACGCGGAGGGCGTCCGTCCCACGCTGCCGTTGCCGCATTTCGAGCAGAGGCCATTCTACCTGGGCTTCTTCCTGGTCGGCGCGTACCAGGACGTCATGGGCGACATCCACAACCTGTTTGGCCGGGTGAACGAGGCGCACGTGTTCCTGGATCCGGAGGAGCAGGGCGGATTCTATATCGAGGAGACGATACCGGGTCGGGCGATCGCCGAGGTGCTGGGGGACGTCCAGTACCACGCCCACGAGCTGGTGTCGCAGGTGAAATCGCATGTCGAGCGGGCCATCAAGCAGGGTCTCCTGAGGCCGAGCGAGGGCATGGGCCTGCTGGAGGAGTACGAGCAGAGCCTCCAGAAGCACACCTACCTCCGCCTCTGAGATTCGCCGCGCGGTCTCGCTGGTGCGCGGGTCCCGCGTGTGATATATTCTGCTCCGGGTGAAGGACAGCAAAGAGAGATCGTTGGGTGCACCGGGGCAGCGGGCTGCGATACTGAGCCTGCTGGAGGATGACGATGCCGCGACGCGGTCGCTGGTCTTAGCCCGGCTTCTGGATCTCGGGGCGAGCGGCCTGTCCGAGATCGAGGCGCTCATACCGATGGCGGGCCCGGGCGTCCGGCGGCTGCTGGAGGGGGCCCGGGACGCCGCCCGGGAGCGAAGCCAGGACGCGCGGCTGCGGGGGCGGTGCGGGCGCATCGCGGTCCTGGCCGAGCTGGAGGACTTTTGCTGGTTGCTCGCGGAATGGGTCAGGGCGCCGGCCAAGGCAGGCGAGGCGCGCACCCTGTTGGACGAGTGGGGGCGAACGGTGCGGGGGCGCCTTGCGCCCCGCATGACCGACGAGGCGAAACTTGAGGTGCTCAGATCGGTGCTGGCGCGGCAGGAGGGGTTCGCCGGCAACCGGCAGGACTACTATGACCCGGAGAACAGCCTCTTGGACACCGCCGTCCTGGGGCGCCGCGGGCTCCCGCTGACGCTGGCCATGGTCTACATGTTTGTCGGCGCCCGCGCCGGCTTGCCGGTGATCGGTGTCGATGCGCCGGGGCATTTTCTGGCGCGGCTGGGGCACCTGTTCTTCGACCCGTTCGAGGGCGGCAAGGTCGTGGGGGCGCCCACCCTGGGCGAGTTGGCCGCGGGCCTCGAGCCCGCGCAGAAGGCGCGGCTGTTCGTCCCGGCGGCGTACGACGGCATGGCGTTGCGCATGGTGGCCAATCTGGCGCACGCCTTCGAGCGCCGCGAGGACATGGCGCAGGCCTCCCGGTTGGGCCGGGTGCTCGACTGGCTCCGCCATGCCCAGGCGACCGGGGACGCGCGATCGGTGGGCACGGGGATGTCGTGAGGCCCCGCCGCGAGCCGAACCTCTGAAGTTGTAATCGGGCGGCGTGCGATTATCGTCTGCCACCATGGCATTGAGAGACGAGACGCTGAAGAGTTTTGAGCCGGGCGGATGCCCGCCGAAGCAGTTCCATTCGTTGCCCGCGCTGGCGGCGGCGACGGGCCTGGACATCGCCCGGTTGCCGGTCTCGATCCGGATCGTCCTCGAGTCCGTGCTCCGCAACTGTGACGGCGAGAAGATATCCGAGAACGATGTGCTCGCCCTGGCGCGGTGGCGACCGGCGGAGGCGAGGACTGCGGAGATACCCTTCGTGGTGGCCCGCATCGTGCTGCAGGATTTCACGGGCGTGCCCTTGCTCGTGGATCTCGCGGCGATGCGCTCTGCGGTCGGGCGGCTCGGCGGGAGGCCGGGGGTCATCGAGCCCCTGGTTCCCGTGGACCTGGTGGTCGATCACTCGGTCCAGGTGGACGTGGCCGGGGTGCCCACGGCCCTGCAGATAAACCTCGACTATGAGTTCGCGCGGAACCGCGAGCGCTACGAGTTCCTGAAGTGGGGCATGGGCGCCTTCAAGACATTCCGAGTCGTGCCACCGGGCGTGGGGATCGTCCACCAGGTCAACCTGGAGCATCTGGCCAGCGGCGTGATCGAGCGCGGCGGCGTCTGTTTCCCGGACACCCTCGTCGGCACGGATTCCCACACGACGATGATCAACGGCATCGGCATCGTCGGCTGGGGCGTCGGAGGGATCGAGGCGGAGGCCGGCATGCTGGGCCAGCCGGTCTATTTCCTGACGCCCGATGTCGTGGGCGTGCACATGACCGGACGGCTCCGCGAGGGTGCCACGGCCACCGATCTGGCGCTCTTCGTGACCGAACTCCTGCGCAAGAAGGGGGTCGTGGGCAAGTTCGTGGAGTTCTTCGGTCCCGGGGCGGCGGCGCTGCCGGTGGTGGATCGGGCCACGATCGCGAACATGGCGCCCGAGTACGGGGCCACGATGGGTTTCTTTCCCATCGACGGGGAATGCGTCAACTATCTCCGCGCGACGGGGCGCCCGGACGCCCTGTGCCGCGCGTACGAGGCGTATTACCGCGCCCAGGGACTCTTCGGCATGCCGAAGGCCGGCGACATCGAGTATTCGACGCGGGTCGAGTTGGATCTCGGGGACATCGTGCCGAGCGTCGCGGGGCCGCGGCGCCCGCAGGATCGCATCGCGCTCTCGGGGCTCCGGGACCGGTTTGGCGAGCTATTCTCCAAGCCGGTCGCGGATAACGGGTACGGGAAGGCGCCTGGCGAGGCGGGCAGGCGGGTGCCCGTGGGGGGCGACGACCGGGGGCAAGAGATCGGACATGGCAGCGTGCTGATCGCCGCGATCACCAGTTGCACCAACACGTCCAACCCGAGCGTGATGCTCGCCGCGGGCCTCCTCGCCCGGAACGCGGTGCGCCGGGGCCTTGCGGTGTCTCCCACGGTCAAGGCGTCCCTGGCGCCCGGCTCGCGGGTCGTGTCGGACTACCTGGCCCGGACGGGTCTCCAGCCCTTCCTCGACCAGCTGGGCTTCCACGTCGTCGGGTACGGGTGCACGACGTGCATCGGCAACAGTGGTCCCCTGGACCCGCGGATCGAGGAGGCGATCGCCGCGGGCGATCTCGTGGCGGCGGCCGTGCTGTCCGGCAACCGGAATTTCGAGGCGAGGGTCCATCCCAGCATCCGCGCCAATTTCCTGATGTCGCCGCCGCTCGTCGTGGCCTTCGCACTTGCCGGGAGGGTGGACATCGATATGGGGTCCGAGCCCATAGGCCGAGGCGCCGACGGCGGCCCGGTCTATCTGCGCGACATATGGCCTTCCGCCGAAGAGTTGTCCGATGCCATGGCCGCGGCATCGCATCCCGGGGTGTACCGCGAGATCTACAGTCGGCTCGAGGAGCAGAACCCCAAGTGGGGAGAAATACCGGCACCGCGGGGCGAGACTTACGCTTGGAGGGAAGACTCCACTTACATCCAGGAGCCGCCCTTTTTCTCGGAATTCTCCACGACGCCGTCGCCGGCCGGGGATATCCGGGGCGCGCGTTTGCTCGGGCTATTTGGCGACTCGGTGACCACCGATCACATATCTCCGGCCGGCTCTATCAGGGCCGATTCGCCGGCGGGGCGATACCTGCTGGAGCACGGGGTGAACAAGGAGGACTTCAACAGTTATGGCTCCCGCCGCGGCAACGACCGGGTCATGACGCGGGGCACCTTCGCCAACGTCCGCATCAAGAATCTCATGCTCCAGGGCGTGGAGGGGGGCCTGACCCGCCACGAGCCCTCCGGGGAGCGCATGGCGATCTATGACGCCGCGATGCGCTACGCCGCCGAGGGCGTGCCCCTCATCATCATGGCGGGCCAAGAGTACGGGACCGGCAGTTCCCGCGACTGGGCCGCCAAGGGCACGCGGCTGCTCGGGGTCCGGGCCGTCGTCGCCCAGTCCTTCGAGCGCATACACCGGGCGAACCTCGTCGGGATGGGCATCCTGCCGCTGCAGTTCAAAGGGGGGGCAGGCTGGCGGGATCTCGCCATCGACGGTTCCGAGCAATTCGATGTGCTGGGCCTCGGCGGGAACATCGCGCCGATGCAGGACGTGACGCTGACCATACGCCGCAAGGACGGCACGTCATCGGATGTCAGCCTGACCTTGCGCATCGATACGCCCATCGAGGTCCAGTATTTCCGCCACGGCGGCATACTCCCGTTCGTGCTTAGGCAACTCCTCGCCGCCAGTTGATTCGCTGCCATCCTCCGTGCGCCGCGACAATCCGCGATTAGTGAAAGGATATTTGACAGAGGGACTTAATAGAATTAGTGTCCCTTAATGGCAATTGCATTGACCCAAATAACTGTGGCGCAACTCCAGCGAGCCGCGCAGATCAAACAGCAGATCGAGGGCCTCGAGGCCGAACTGGCATCCATCCTAGGGGGCCGGACGGTGGCCCGCGGCCGGGGCAGGCCGCCGGGCGGTGCCGGGCGGGGGCAGATCAGCGCGGCAGGCCGCGCGAGGATCGCCGCGGCGCAGCGCCTGAGGTGGGCGAAGGCGCGGGCGGCCAAGGCGGCGGTCGCCGGCACGGCGAAACCGGGCCGACCCGGGCGCAAGCGGCGCATGAGCGCGGAAGGGCGCGCCAGGATCGCCGCGGCACAGAAGGCCCGCTGGGCGAAGGCCCGCCAGAAGAAGCAGGGCTCCTGAGGGGGACGGCGCGCGGTCGAGGGCCGTTGGCCATCACTCCAATGTTGCAAATGATCGGAAATTGTTAGATAGTGGTTCAACCCAAACCTGAAAGGACGGGAGTACAAAATGCCAGCGAAAAAGAAAGCAAAGAAGAGCAAGGCGAAACCCAAGGCCAAGGCAAAGGCGAAAGTCAAGAAGCCCGCGGCCAAGGCGAAGAAGAAACCCGCGCCCAAGGCGAAGGTGAAGGCGAAGAGGAAACCCAATCCCGCCTTCATGAAGCCGCTGCGTCCGGATGACGCTCTGGCGGCGGTGATCGGTCCGCAGGCCAAGCCGCGGACCGAGATCACGAAGGCCATCTGGGATTACATCAAGAAGAACGGCCTTCAGGACAAGACGGTGCGGACCCAGATCAACGCGGATGACAAGCTCCGCGCGGTGTTCAACGGCAGGGGCGCGGTCAGCATGTTTGAGATGACCAAGCTCGTGAACGCGCACCTGATCGCATAACGGGTTCCCCGTTTTAGGGGTAGATTAGCCGGCGCCTGGCGGGGGTCGCGTTCCCCGCAGGCGCCGGTTTGTTTTGTGCGCCTCAGGCATTCTGGCGGGGGGTACCCTCACCCCCTTTGGCGCCCAAACGCTCGCGCGTTCGGCTACGGGAAGCGATGCGGCAATCTCCTAGCTAGACATCATTCGGCAGCCGCCGGACCACCGGGGGATGAAAAATCCTCACCTGCTTCGGCGCAACGCGGTGCCAGGATGCACCGCACACCAGAGCGCTGCGCGCGAAACCGGGCGCCGCCATGGCCCGGGATGTCGCCTGATTTCGGCCGCAGGCCTGTGGAGTGCGGACCGTCCCCGGGCCGCTATGTGCGAGCCGATGGTATTTTCGGGTCAGCGCCGCCCCCGGCGCGCGGGGCGGCGCTAGCCAGAGTTCTCCACGCGCCGGATTATTCAGGGGGAAACTTCTGGTGGGTCGCGGAGTGCCTAAAGGCACCACTACGAACATTCCCATGGTCTTGTGCTCGTCGTGCCGCCTTCAGGCGGCTTAGGTGTAACGCGTTATTGATTAATCGCTTCCGGTGTGATTCTGGGTGCCGCGAACTTTGAGGTTTCTGGCTGGATCCCACCCGGCAGTCGCCGGACCACCGGCTTGGGAAAACGTAGCCGAAGCCGCGAGGCTTCGGCGGCCGAACGCTCGCGCGTTCGGCTACGGGGAGCGATGCGGCAATTTCCGAGGCAGGCGGTCGGACTTGGCGAAGTCCGACGGGCTGCTAGCGCTTCGAGAACTGGAAGCGCTTGCGGGCGCCCGGGCGACCGGGTTTCTTGCGCTCCTTGGCGCGCGGGTCTCGGGTGAGGAAGCCCTTGGCCTTGAGCGGCGCACGGTGGTCGGGATTCAGCTGGACCAGAGCCCGGGCGATCGCCAGGCGCACCGCGCCGGCCTGCCCGGAAAGACCCCCGCCCCTGGCCAGGATCTTCAGGTCGAAATCTTTCTGGAGATTGAGCAGCGTGAGCGAGGCCAGGGCGGTCTCCCGAAGTGAGCCGGTATCAAAATAGTCGTCGAAATCGCGGCCATTGACCTTGATCTCGCCCGATCCGGGGGCGAGGTCGACATGCGCGGTGGCCTCCTTGCGCCTGCCGGTCGCGGAGTGAACAGTCGTTTCGCTCATGGGGGTGTCCTATTTGCTCTTGGCCTTGCAGCGGAGCTGCGGGAGGGGTTCGGGCGCTTGACCCTCGTGGGGGTGTTCGGGGCCGCGGTAGACTTTGAGCTTCCTGTAGACCTGGCTGCCGAGACGGGTGTGGGGGATCATGCCCCGGACCGCGTGCTCGATCAGCCGCTCGGGCACCCGACGGCGGAGGTCCTTCACGGCCACCGACTTGTGCCCGCCGACATAGCCAGAGAACGACATGTACGTCTTGTCGGTCTCCTTCTTGCCCGAGAGACGGACCTTCTCGGCGTTGACCACGATCACGTAGTCGCCGGTATCCACGTGGGGGGTGAAAATCGGCTTCTGCTTGCCGCGGAGCACGATGGCGATTCGCTCGGCCAACCGACCGAGGATCTGGTTCTCCGCGTCGACGATGTACCACTTGCGTTGGACATCGGAAGCCTTGGCGCTGGAAGTCTTCATACTGGGGAAGGGGGAGACTACATGTGAAGCCTGTCCCGTCAACACCCTTTTGAGTCACCCTTTTGAGTCGGTGTCGCTTCGCGTCGGATGGCCCCGGAGGACTCGGTTGCCGAACGTCGGCCGATCCGCCCCAACCTTGCGGGATCGCGGAGCGCCATGTACCCCCGCCGCTGATCGGAAATGGAACTCGCGGTTCCGATTTCCGCAGCAGATCTACGGGCGAGGCACAGCACTGAACGTGGCGGAGTCAGTATCCGCATTGAATCATAAAGAATTCGCTATAAATGAGTTAAGTATTATGGGAATTAAGACATCAAAGGCGAGCATCCGATTTCGGACAGCCGGAGTCCAGATTCGGTACAATTATGAATTTCTTTTCATGCGCCATTCACCATCGGTTCATTTTGATGGGCTACAGGTGTGGCATGAACACAATGATCGGTGGACGACTATTGCGGTGGATGGTCGCGCTCGCTGTGGTGGCGATGAGCGTGGCGCCGTCCGAAACGTGGGCATTCAACTCGTGGCTATCGACCTTCAACTCGCGCTATGGGACGTCGGGCAGTCGACTGAACACCTGTTCGGTGTGCCACGACGGGGATCCGCCCGCCGTCAATTTCTACGGGGGTGACGTGCTGACCGAGACATCTCAGGGGAGGACGCTCGCGACCGCGTTGGCGAACATCGAGGGTGTTGATTCCGACGGCGATGGCGTGCTCAACCTGGTGGAAATTCAGGCGCGCACCTTTCCCGGTGATCCGAACGACAAGCCGGCCAGCGGCACCCCGGTCATCGGTGTCGCCCCGACGGCGCTGGCATTTGGCCCCGTGAGGCAGGGCTCGAATGCGGTGCTGACGGCCACGATCACGAACACGGGCACGGCCACCTTGAGCGTGACCAGCCTGTCGGTCGGCGGCAACGCGGAATTCTCGCTGGTCGGCGCCCCCGCGGTCCCGCTGAACGTCGTGGCCAAAGGTTCGGCAAAGATCAGCGTCCGATACGCGCCCACGAATACGGGTTTAGACAATGGAGCCCTCACGATAGCAAGCAACGATTCGACCCATCCGAGCACGGTCGTGGCGCTCTCGGGCAACGGCGTCGCGTCCGCGCTCACGGTCGAGCCCCCGGCGCTGGCATTCGGGAATCTGAGGCAGGGGCAGACCACGAACCTCCACGTGACCCTGGGCAATTCCGGCACGGCGGACTGTCGGGTCAGCGGCCTGGCCAAGTCGGGCAGCGCGGACTTTTCATTTGGGCAGTCGGCCCCGGTGGCGCCCTTCGTGATCGCGCCATTGTCCTCGGTCATTGTTCCGCTCGCCTACACCCCGTCTGACGTGGGGGCCGACGCGGGCAGCCTGCAGTTGACCAGCGATGATCCCGCCAATCCTTCGGTGAGCATCGCCCTCAGCGGCGCGGGGGATCCACTGCCCGCGAGCGCACGCATTACCTTGAATCCGATCTCCCTGTCCTTCGGAGCGGTCAGGGTCGGCCAATCCAGGGCCCTGAGCATCATCATCGGCAATACCGGAGGAGCCGGGTGCAGTGTGACCGCGCTGGACGTGCCCGGCGGCGAATTTGCGCTGGGTCCGGGGGCCCCCGTCCCTCCCTTCGCAGTGGCGCCGGGTGCCGAGATCGTGGTGCCGATCATCTACACGCCCGGCCTAGCGGGCAACGCAATTGGCACCTTGGCCGTGAACAGCACCGACCCGAACACGCCCGTTATCAACGTGGGGCTTTCCGGCTCTGGCGTGGTGCCGCAGATCGGCGTGACACCGCCCGCGGCCGATTTCGGGACCGTGAGCGTCGGGGCACGTGCCACCCGCGCGGTGGGTGTCACCAATGCGGGAGGGGCGAGTCTCACGGTCACCTCGCTGGTGTTGACCGCGAGCGCGGAATTTGACTACGAGACCTCTGCGCCGTTCCCCCCGTTTGTCGTCGAGCCAGGTCGCGCGACCAACATCGTCCTGGTGTATGCGCCGGCTGGCGAGGGACCGGATGCCGGCACCTTGGATGTGGGCAGCGATGATCCGAGCACCCCAGGTGTGCGGGTGACGCTAAGTGGTGTTGGCCAGGTTCCGGCGCCGGTGCCGCAGGTCCTGGTGACGCCTCTGGCACTTGCCTTTGACGACGTCCGCCTGGGCCAGTCGAAGTCGATGAAGGTCATCGTCAGCAACACGGGTGGGGCCATCGCGCACATAGGTGTTCCCGCGCAGAGCGGAAGTACCGATTTTGCGTTCCTCAAGTCGGCCTTCGATGTCGCCCCCGGGGCGTCGCATGATGTGATTGTGACCTATGCCCCGGCTGGCGAGGGGGCCGACGCCGGCAGCCTCGCTTTCACGAGCGATGATCCCATCAACCCGTCGGTCAGCATCTCGCTGAGCGGCCGCGGGGTACAGTCGGCCCTTTCGGCGGCCCCGGCGTCCGTAAGTTTCGGGACGGTCGTGACCAACGGGATCGTAACGCGCGTGGTCACCCTGGCGAACGGCGGCACCGCCGAGGCCAAGGTGGGGTCCCTCTCCATCGGCGGCAGCGGCGAGTTCTCGCTTGGGGCTGGGGCGCCGGCGGCACCCTTTAGCGTGGCAGCGGGAGCCACCGTGGATGTGCCGCTGAGCTATCGGCCCACCAACACTGGGAGCGACAGCGCCACGCTGGATATCGCAAGCGACGACCCGGCCAAGCCGCAGCTCGCGGTGGCGTTGAGTGGTTCCGGCATCCTCGCCGCCCAGGCCGTGGACATCGATATCGCCGCGTTCAAGGTCACGGAGCAATTCGAGATCGGCATCAGCAGGGCGGTCGAGATCCGGCTGAGCGTGGTCAACCGGGGCTCGGTCAGCGGGTCGCGCACGGCCACGGTCATCGGCCTGATGAACGGCGAGGAAGTATATCGCGCCTCATTGGCGACGCCGGCGAAAGGCAAGAGTGGGAGGTCCGAGACCCTGGCCTTCCCGAATCATACCCCGAAGGCGGCGGGACGGATCGAGTGGAGCGCTGTCATTGACGATGATGACGCGGACTCAGACGTGGCCACCGCGACCACGAGCGTGGCCTTGCCGGTCCTGGACCTGGACATCTCCGAGTTCAGGGTATCCGGCACCCATGAGATCGGCCTGAGCAGGCCCATCGAGATCCAGTTCAGCGTGGTCAACCGCAGTTCGCTGAGCGGATCGCGCGCGGCGACGGTGGTGGGCCTCCAGAACGGCGCGGAGGTCTACCGGGCCACGGCAACGGTCTCGGCCAGGCCCCGGGGCGGCACGGCGAGGCTCGCCCTCAAGAGCTTTGCCCCGTCCGCGGCCGGCCCCATCGCCTGGACGGCGACGATCCAGGACGACGATCCCGATGCCGACGTGGCCGCGGCAACCACCGCGGTGACAGTGCCGCTGGTGGACCTGGATATCTCTCAGTTCCAGGTCACGGATAAGTTCGATCTGGCCAATCGCAATAGCAGGCCGGTCCAGATCAAGTTGAAGGTGCTGAATCGCTCCAAGATCAATGCGGTGCGCCAGGCCACGGTCGTGGGGTCCCAGGGCGGAGTCGAGGTGTACCGACAGTCGCTGCCGGTGTCCGCAAGGCCGAATGGCGTGGCGGAGCCCAATTTCGCGGCCCACGTGCCCCGGCTCGCCGGGCAGATCCTTTGGACGGCGAGCGTCGAGGACGATGACGCGGATAGCGACGTCGCCACGGCGAGAACGCTGGTCACCGCCCCGCCGCGAGACGAGGATGACGATGACGATGACGACGACGATCATGACGACGGGGGGGAGGATTAAGGTGCCGAGAAGACCTGCGCAGGCGACAGCGCCGGATCGACGGGCGATCAAAACGGGGGCGGGCCACGGCCCGCCCCCGCCATTTTCCCCCAGAGGATTGCCAATGCGACGGGACAGTGGAAAGTAGATGCGATGCGCGCGCTGGTCGTTGAGGACAACAGGAAGACGGCGGCGTTCATCGCCAGGGCGCTCAAGGCCGAAGGCCTGGCGGTGAGCGTGCTGCGCGATGGCGATGAGGCCCTCGGCATGTTGGCGGTCAGCGGCTTCGATGTTGTCCTTCTGGACATCATGTTGCCCGGCCGTGACGGCCTCAGCGTTTTGAGGCAGATGCGGGGCCGGGGCAATCAGACGCCGGTGCTGCTGGTCTCGGCCCGCGGCGAGGTCAACGAGCGCGTCGAGGGCCTCGATGCCGGCGCGGACGATTACATCGCGAAACCATTCGCGCTTGAGGAGCTGGTGGCGCGCGTGAGGGCGCTGATCCGCCGCGGGGGCGACCGGGTGTCGCCGGTTATCCGGGTGGGTGACCTCAGCCTGGACACGACGACACACAGGGCCCAGAGGGGCAACCGGGCCATCGAGCTCACGTCCCGGGAATACTCCCTGCTGGAACTGCTGATGCGCAGCGCCGGGCGGATCTGTGGGCGCATGATGATTTTGGAGAAGGTCTGGGACTACGACTTTGACCCCGGTTCGAACATCGTCGACGTGTACGTGCGCCGCCTGCGCGACAAGATCGACTCCGGCTTTGAGATCAAGCTCCTGCACAGTGTCCGGGGCGTGGGCTATGTCATGAAGGAGGGCGCATGACCTTGCGCCGGCGCGTCGGCCTGCTGTATGCGGGGATCGTCGCGGTGTGCGCGCTGTTGCTCCTGGGCCTGATCCACCACGAGTTCGTCATCGAGCCGAAGCACCACTGCCCGAGTTGCCCGCCGATCGCGGGCGGGATCTTCTGGGCGGAGATCGCCGAGGTGGTCTTCTACGCGATGATCCCCCTGGTGCTGGGGGGTGGCTGGTGGCTGATGCGCCGGGCGCTCGATCCCATCGGTGCGTTCGCCAGGAGGATCGAGCACATCCACGCCCGCAACCTCCGGGCGCCTCTGCCGCTCACGGGCGAGAGCGCGGAACTGGACCGGCTCGCCGAGGTTTTCAACGCGATGACCGCGCGGCTCGACCAATCGTTTCGGCAGGTCCAGGACTTCACCCTGCACGCCTCCCACGAACTGAAGACGCCGCTGACCGTGATGCGCGCGGAGATCGAGACCGTGCTGAGGGACAGCCCGTCTCTGGAGGGCCGCCGGAGGGATTGGCTCCACGGGCTGCTGGATGAGGTGCAGCGGCTGACGAAGATCGTCGACGCGCTGACGCTGCTGGCAAAGGCCGATGCGGGGCAAGCCAACCTCACGCTGCGACCCGTGCGTTTCGGGAATCTGGTGCAGGAGAGCTATGAGGATGCGGTCATCCTGGCCGAGCCGCACCGCGTCCGGGTGACGCTCCAGGATTGCGAGAATTTGGCCGTGATGGGCGACCCCCACAGGCTCAGGCAGTTGCTGCTCAACCTCACCGACAATGCCGTGAAGTACAACGTGCCCGGGGGCTGCGTGACGATGTCCCTGAGGCCGGAGGCCGGCGTCGCGCGATTCGAGATAGTCAATACTGGCAGGGGCGTCCCGTCCGAGATCGGGCAGCACGTGTTCGAGCAGTTCTTCAGGGGCGACAACGCGCGGAGGGGCGGGGTGGAGGGGTCCGGTTTGGGCCTGTCGATCGCGCGATGGATCGTTCAGGCGCACCATGGCACCATACGATTCGCCTCGGTGCCCGACGGCGAGACGAGCGTCGTGGTGACGATTCCGATCGCCGGATCGATTCAGAGATAGGGCGCCAGGATCGCACCGAGCATTCCCGCGCGCTCCTTGGGCCAGAGGTGCCGCGGCGTCATGATGGCATTCTTCAACGCGCGGTGGCAGTCGCACGACTCGTCGAGGGGTATGCGGGGGACGGCGTCGGCGACGAGGCGCCGGGCGCGCTCGGCATTCTTGCGCAGGCAGTCCAGGACGAGAGCGACGGAGACGTGGTCGTGCTCCGGGTGCCAGCAGTCGTAGTCGGTGACCATGGCGACGGTGGCGTAGGCGATCTCGGCCTCCCGGGCGCACTTGGCCTCGCCGAGGTTGGTCATGCCGATGACATCGAAGCCGGCGCGGCGATTCTCCTCGGCCTCGGCGAGGGTGGAGAAGGCGGGCCCCTCCATGTTGACGTAGGTGCCCCCGAGCGAGGCGGGTCCGGAGGACTGGGCGATCTCGAAGAGCAGGCGCTGCAGGGTGCCGCAGACCGGGTGCGCGAAGCCGATGTGGGCGACGATGCCGCCCCCGAAGAAGGTGTGCTCGGCGGATCGTTTGGTGCGGTCGTAGAATTGGGACGGGATGAGGAAGGTGCCTGGCTCGAGGTGCTCCCGGAGGGAGCCGACGGCGCTGAGGCTGATGATCCAGCGGACGCCGAGGGTCTTGAGGGCATAGATGTTGGCCCGGTGGTTCAGTTCTGAGGGGAGGATGCGGTGGCCGCGCCCGTGGCGGGGGAGGAAGGCGACGCGGCGGTCGCCGAGGCGGGCGACCATGACCTCATCGGAGGGCGCGCCCCAGGGGGTCTCGATGCGGCGCCACTGGGGTTCTTCGAGGCCGGGCATCTCGTAGAGGCCGCTGCCGCCGATGATTCCGATGGGGACGTTGTCGTTGGGCATGGTTTGGCTCCGGGGCTGCGTCGCCGCTCACTCCACGGTGACGCTCTTGGCGAGATTCCTGGGCTTGTCGACGTCGCGCCCGAGCGCGACGGCGATGTGATAGGCGAAGAGCTGCAGCGGGACGATGTTGAGGATGGGCTGGACGATGGGGTGGGTCTCGGGGACCGGGAGGACGTCGTCGGCCATCGAGGCGACGGTCCGGTCGTCGGGATGTGCGACGGCGATGACGGGGCCCTTGCGCGCCTTGATCTCCTGGAGGTTCGAGAGGTTCTTCTCGTAGACGCCGTCGCGCGGGCAAACGATGACCGTGGGGAACTCGGGCGAGATGAGGGCGATGACGCCGTGCTTGATCTCCGCGGAAGGGCAGGCGTCGGCGTGGATGTAGGAGATCTCCTTGAGCTTGAGGGCGCCCTCCATGGCGACGGGATAATTCGCGAGGCGCCCGAGGAAGAGCATGTCACCGGCGCCCGCGTGCTTCTGCGCGACGGCCCGGATCGCGTCGTTGGCCTGGAGGATCTCGTTCACCTGAGCCGGGAGGCGCCGGAGGGCCTCGAGGATGTCGCGGGCGGCGGGGGCGGCGAGGTGTCGCAGGCGCCCGAGGAGCAGGCCGAGGAGCGCGAAGACGGCGACCTGGGAGGTGAAGGACTTCGTGGCGGCGACGCCGATCTCGGGCCCCGCGTGCATGTAGATCCCGCCGTCGCTCTCGCGCGCGATGGTGCTGCCGACGACGTTGCAGATGCCCAGGGCGCGGAGGCCCTTGCGCTGGACCTCGCGCATCGCGGCGAGGGTGTCGGCGGTCTCCCCGGATTGGCTCACGACGAACACCAGCGTGCGGGAGTCCAGCGGCGAGTGCCGGTATCGGGCCTCGCTGGCGAAATCGACCTCGACCGGCAGCTGGGCGAGTTCCTCGATGAGGTATTCGCCGACCATGCCGGCGTGGAGGGCGGTGCCGCAGGCCACGATCATGATGCGCTTGATCTCGCGAAGCTCGCGGGGCGTCATGTTGAGGCCGCCGAGCTTCGCGGAGCAGTGCTCCCAGTCGAGGCGCCCGCGCAGGGCATTCTCCAGCGAGGCCGGCTGCTCGAAGATCTCCTTGAGCATGAAGTGGGGGAATTCCCCGAGCTGGGCGGCGCCCGCGTCCCAGTCGACCTTGCGCACCTCGCGA
The DNA here is from genome assembly GCA_020847615.1 of Verrucomicrobiia bacterium. Taxonomy (GTDB): domain Bacteria; phylum Verrucomicrobiota; class Verrucomicrobiia; order JADLBR01; family JADLBR01; genus JADLBR01. Next base: position 647 of record JADLBR010000343.1, on the reverse strand, counting down.
TCGATGTGCGCCCGCGTGAGCGAGGTGAGGCGGTAGGAACCGCCGGCGATCCAGACGAGGTCGTGGTCGTTGAGATAGATGACGTCCCGGGTGTGCGCGACGAGCGCCGTGACGTCGCTGGCGAGGAAGAACTCGCCGTCGCCGATGCCGAGGATCAGTGGGCTGCCTCGGCGGGCCCCGATGACCTCGCCGGGGTGGTCGGCGTGCACGACGGCGATGCCGTAGGTGCCCGTGACCTCGACCAGGGCGCCGCGGACGGCGGCGAGCAGCCGGTCGGGGGCGGGGGCCAGGCGGTCGTAGTGTGCGCCGATGAGATGCGCCAGGATCTCGGTGTCGGTCTGGGAGACAAAGGTGTGGCCCTCGGTGGACAGGCGGTGCTTCAGCTCGAGGTAGTTCTCGATCACGCCGTTGTGGACGAGGGCCAATTTGCCCGACTGATCGAGGTGGGGATGGGCGTTGGCATCGGTGGGTTCGCCGTGGGTGGCCCAGCGGGTGTGGCTGATTCCCGTGTGGCCGCGCGCCGGCTCCCGGTCGACGAGCCGCGCGAGGTTGTCGATGCGGCCGGCGCACTTGCGGACCTGGATGCCGGGGCCGTCGGTCAGGCAGAGGCCCGCCGAATCATAGCCGCGGTACTCGAGGCGCCGGAG
>JADLBR010000342.1 GCA_020847615.1 Verrucomicrobiia bacterium | reverse complement strand
GTCCATCACCTGCCCACCGGGCATGGAGAGCGGTTGCACGGTCAGCGTGGCCGGGCCTTGCGGCAGCTTGACCGCGCCGAGTTTCAGCGTCACCCATTCGCGGTCGCGGTAGCGTGTCTTGCCCTCGGCATCGCGGTGCGGCAGCGGAATCTCAGGCGCCGGTGCCGCGGGGACGGTGGCCTCGAGCGTCTGGCCGGCGATCGTGACACGAATCTTGGAGCCCGCGTCGGCGGGTGGGCAGGCGATGGCCAGCTCCACCTCATACTCGCCCGAGGCGGCGACATCGATATCGAACCAGACCTTGGCTCCGGCATCGGTCCAGCCCGTGAGCCAATCATTCGCGAAGCCGGGGCCGTTGGCGAAGCGCAGCGGCGGGTCGTGGAATGCCTGCGGGGCGTGCAGTTCCACGGGATTATGCTCGGTGTGCCCGACGGGTAACGGGAACCGCCGCAGGCCATCGCGCGAGATGTCCGCAAACCACGCGTCGTAGAGTCGGCCCAGCTGTTCCACGACCTCGGGATGCTCGCCCGCGATGTCCTTCTCCTGGCCGGGGTCCTCCACCATGTCATAGAGCTGCCAGGGCCTTGCGCTCGCGTCGTTCGCCTTTGCCTTCGAACCGCCGGCGGGACCCTTGATCTCGCGCACGAGACGGTGCCGCGCGGTGCGCACCGCCCCGGGAAACTTGTTCGTCTCGTCGATGGGGTTGTGCGTGAACAGGACGCGCTCCGGCCACCCGGCCGCGCCCTCCTTCTCCAGCAGGGGGCGCAGGCTGACGCCGTCCACCCTGGGGCCGGGTGGCGCCGAAACGCCGCAGAGGTCGAGCAACGTCGGATAGATATCGATGTGGGAGGCGATGGGCGCCACGACGTGTGGCCGCCATTTCGCGGCGGGCCAGCGGATGAAGAGGGGAACGCGGCTGCCACCCTCGTGCACGCTGGTCTTGCCGCCGCGCATGCCCGCGTTGTAGATCTTCACCCCCGCCGTGCCGCCGTTGTCGGTCAGGAAAAGCACGATGGTGTCGTCGGCGTGGCCTCGCGATTCCAGGCTCGCCAGCAGACGTCCCACGTTGTCGTCGATGTTCTCGCACATCCCATAGAACGCGGCCACGTTGTCCTCCAGGCCCCTCGCCTTAAATTTCTCAAAATATCGGTCCGGCACCTGGTACGGCGAGTGCGGCGCGTTGTAGGCAAGGTAACAGAAGAATGGCCCTCCCCTGTTCCCCTCGATGAATCGGATCGCCTCGTCGGTGAGCACATCGGTGATGTAGCCCTTGGTCTTTTCCGGCGTCGCGCCGCGCAGCAGCGTGGCGTCGAAATAGTTGTTCCAGTGACCGTTGTTGAAGCCGAACGACTCGTCGAAGCCCTGCCCCTGCGGGGTGAACGGATACTGCTCGCCATTGTGCCACTTCCCGATGCACGCCGTGCGGTACCCCGCGCCCTTGAGCGCCTCCGCGATCGTGACCTCCGATGGCCGCATGGCCTCCCGGTTGTGCGTGACGCCATGGCAGCCCGTGCGCAGCGGCCAGCGCCCCGTGAGCAGGGCCGCGCGCGTCGGCGCGCAGAAGGAGTTCACGTAGAAACGCTCGAAGCGCACCCCGGAACGACCCAGCGCGTCGATGTGCGGCGTCTGGACATGAGGGTTCCCGTGGATGGAGAAATCTCCGTAGCCCTGATCGTCGGTGATGATGAGCAGGACGTTGGGCGCGGCCGAGGCAGAAAGGGCGGCGATGAGTGGCCACGCGACATGGGCCAGGACGTGGAGGTTGCGTTTCATGAGGCGGATCCGCGCCACCGATATACCTCCCCCAGAAAGGATTGGCAGTCCCATTTTTCGCCATCGCGCCCCTCCCACAAGGACGGCGCCGCGCGCCGCCCCGACAAGAAATCGGTTGGGCGTGCGGGCGGAATGCGGTAGGAGATGGGGAGGCCTCTCATGCGACATCTCGTTCAATTTGCCTGTGCCCTGGGGTCGCTGTGCGCCGCCATGGGGGCGGGCGGGAAACCAAACGTCCTGTTCGTTGCCGTGGACGACCTGCGCCCGGAACTCGGTTGTTACGGGGCCGGTCATATCCGATCCCCGCACATCGACAGGTTGTCCGCGCGAGGGATCCTATTCGAGCGCGCCTACTGTCAGGTGGCGGTGTGCAACCCCTCGCGCAACAGCATCCTGAGCGGATGCCGCCCAGACACGACGGGCATTCTCGACAACCGCCACTTCCTGCGACCGGCCATGCCCGACGTGGTGACGCTGCCGCAGCACTTCAAGGACCACGGTTACATCAGCCTCTCGCTCGGAAAGGTCTTCCACCATAGCGAGAGGGAGCCCGGGGACGATCCGCGGTCGTGGAGCGAGCCGGCCTGGCATCGTGGTGAGGGCGCCCGCCACTGGTTCACAAAGGAGTCGGAGGAATACATCGCCCGGCTCAAGCGCTTGCCCGAGGGCCAACGGCCCAAGCTATTGCGCGGACCGCCCTTCGAGGCGGCGGACCAGCCAGACGACGCTTATCCCGACGGGCTCACCGCAACGAAAGCCATCGAGACCCTGGGGCGCCTCAAGGCCGAGGGGAAACCCTTCTTCCTCGCCGTCGGTTTCGTCAAGCCACACCTGCCCTTCACGTGCCCGAAGAAGTACTGGGATCTTTACCCGGAGGAATCGGTCCGCCTCCCGGCGGATACGCGGCGACCGAAGGGCGCGCCCGAGCCGGCGTTTCACGATGGGTACGAGCTGCGCTCCTACGGCACCGTGCCGCCCGAGGGCGACATCACCCGCGAGATGGCGCTGAACCTCATCCGCGGCTACCGCGCCTGCACCAGTTTCGTGGACGCGCAGATCGGGCGCGTGTTGGATGAGCTCGGCCGCCTCGGTCTTGCCAACGACACCATCGTCGTCCTCTGGGGCGACCACGGCTACCACCTCGGCGAGAACGGCGTGTGGACCAAGATGACAAACTTCGAATTCGGGACCCGCGTCCCCCTGATCGTCAGCGCGCCCACGCGTCCGGCCCCCGCTGGCCGTACCCGCGCCCTCGTTGAACTGGTGGACCTCTATCCCACGCTCGCGGAACTCTGCGGGCTGCCGATCCCGGGGCATCTCGAGGGCACGAGCCTCGTGCCGCTATTCGAGAACCCCGGCCGGCCATGGAAATCCGCCGCGTTCAGCCAATACCTGCGCCCGGGCAAGCCGGCCATCATGGGTCGCTCCATCCGCACCGACCGCTGGCGCTACACCGAATGGACCAACCCCGACGGCGGGAACATCGGCACTGAACTTTACGACCATCAGTCCGATCCCGCGGAGAGCGTCAATGTCGCCGCCGAGGAGCCGAACCGCGCCCTCGCAACCGACCTCGCCCGGCGCCTTCGAGCCGGCTGGAGGGCCGCCTTGCCAGTCCCGGCTCCATAGCGTCGCGGGCAATCACTCCCCAAACCGGACGTCGCGCGTCGTGGCCGCGTCGGTCCAGACTCGCCTCTCGAAGCCGATGAACTGGTTGTCGCGGATCTCGACGTCCCGGGCGTTGCGCACATCGATGGCCACGCACCCGGGATCGCCGCCCGGATTCTTGAAGACATTGCCGCGGATCAGGATGCCGGCATTGAACATCGGGGCCTTGAAATATCGGTTCAGCGAGTGGATCACGATCGCGGATGGCTGGCCCCGGTGCGCGATATCGACCCACGGGACATCCTCGCAGACATTGTTGCGGAAAACATTGTTCCGGACGAAGGCGCCGGTCGTCTGGTTCGGGCCATACTTGATCTGGTACGAGTTGTTTGAGAACACGCACCCCTCGACGGTTATGTTCTCCTCGAAGTTGACGATGGGGCTGCCGAAGCTGTCCTCGAAAACACAGCGGCGAATGATCCCCTCCTCGAGGGCGTGGGTCTGGTAGCAAAGGGGCGTGCCGACGATGGCGCCGGGCGGAATGGACTGCTCGAAGGTGTAGAGGTAGGCGCCCCCGCCCTGGCTCTTGCAGCTGGCCACGGTCCTGTCCTGCGGCTCCTCCCCCACCCAAAACCGGATCTTGTCACCGGCCGGGATTTCGTAGGCGGGCTTTGCGATGATACCCCCGTCCGCGCGGATATTTTTGACTAGGCCAAAGGTCTTGCGGATGACCAGCGGGTCCATCCGAAGCCCCTTGAAGTAGCAGTCTTCCACCAGCAATCTGCCGGAATTCATGCTGAGGTGCATGCCGTCGCGGCCCCCGACAGCGAGGTTGCCCTTCTCGGGCCTAAAGGCGACCCTGCGGAAGATCAGGTTGCGGTTATAGCCCGCAAGCATCCCCATGTTCGTCACGTTGGGGAATCGGACATTCTCGAACGTGACATCCCGTGAGTACATGACCGCGGTCTGGTTGTCGCACTCGTGGGCCGCGTGGTGCCACGAGATGCCGTCGCCGGCGGCGACTTTCGCGGCGAATCCCTTTCCCGCCATGCGCAACCGCCGCGCCCCCGTCCCGGGCACCGCCTCCCAGAACTGGGTGATATTCAGGCCGATGGTCAACGTTGCCTCGGTCGGCGTCGGGCCGAAGCGCTTCAGCTTTCCTGTCGCAAGATCCCAGGCGTGCGCCGAGGCGCACCGCATCCCGTCATAGGCGGGCAGCCCCTCCAGGACCTCGACCACCACCACGTCGCTATTCCTGTCAACGGATATGACCCGGCCCGTCGAACCGAACGGCGGATCGTTGGCCAGCACAAGATTCTTGATCGTGATGTGACTCGATCGCTCGATAACGAGGTGGTGAAATGGTCGGGCGTCGTTGTGGAGGGGGTGGTTTCGCTCGAGCCGGGTGGCCGGCTCGCCGGCGCCATTCACTCTGCCGATCAGGGCGAGGTTGGTCGCGCCAAAGATTCCGATGTAGTGGCCGGCGCTCTTTCCCGGGATGGCGCACGCCGTCGCCATGTTGTAGGTCCCCGGATCGAAGAGCACCTCGCGTTCCCCCCGCTGAATCGCGGCCTGGATCGCCTGGCTGATGGCGGCCATGTCGTCCTTGCCATCGTCGGGAGCCGCGCCGAACTCCGAGACATGGAGGGCCTGCGCCGCGCCCGAGCACCCAAGCAGCGCGCATAGCGCGAGAGGTGCCACCCCATGCCGCGGTGCGGCCCGGGCACCGGGGATTCTTCGCGGGATGCTCATGGTGTCCTCCAAGGGCGGTCAGGGGGTCAATGGGCGACGGTCACCGGATGATGTAGGCGGCGGCGATGGTGTCGCCGTTCGCCGCCACCCACTCGCCCATGAGGCGCCGGTGTCCTGCCAAGACCTCCGCGTACTCCGGGGCGCCGGCCACGTTGCGCATCTCGCCCGGATCCTTCTCTAGATCCACGAGTTGCTCGCGCCGATCACCCGAGGCATAGATGCAATACTTGTACCGCCCGGAGCACACCATCCGTCCATAGTGCGTCTCGGAGGCAATGTATCCCCGGCCCCAGTCCGCGGAACGCCCCTCGGCAAGGGCCCGCAGGCTGCGGCCCTTGAGTCCGGCCGGGGCGGGGATGCCGGCGTAGTCACAGAGCGTCGGGATCAGATCGAGTCCCGCGGAGACCACGTGCTCGCGGTCCACCGCGCCGGCCTTCGTTACGCCCTTGAGGCTGACGATGAAGGGGACGCGCGCGGCCTCCTCGTAGAATACGGACTTGTGCTCGAGTCGGTGGGAGCCATCCATGTCCCCGTGGTCGCTCGAGAGAACGACGAGCGTCTTCTCCTCGAGCCCGGCGTCTCGCAGCGCCGCCAGCACGCTCCCGATCTCCCGGTCCACGCGCTCCGTGAGCCTGCAGTAGGCCCAGCGATGGAGGCGCCATTGCTCGGCAGACCAGTTCTGAAACGCGTGGCCCCTGAAGCCGGCGAAGGCGGCCGCACCAATCGCATCGGGGGCGCCCGCCTGCGGTTCCAGATTGGCCGGCGCCGGCGGACAGTGCTTGGACCAGAAATCGTCCTCCGAGACACCCTCGGGACGCGCGAGCGCCTTGGCGAGGCACTCCTGGGCGTCGCCTTTCGCCTGTTTCCCCCGCCCCTTGCCCGACCGGGCGCGCTCGAAATCGTTGATCGCCATGTAGCAGATGTCGTGCGGATTGATGAACGATGCCACCAGGAGAAATGGCCGGTCGTGGGGCCTCGCGAGGAAAGTCGCGCATGCCGCGGCCAATTCCTCGCGCTGGTCCGCCGTGATGACGTCAAAGCCGTAGTCCTCGATCTTGCCCGGCACGTGCGTCTTTCCGCCGTAGGCGGTCTCGTAGCCCGCGTCGCGAAAGAGCCATCCCATCGTCTGGCGCCGGACTGCCTCGGGGATCTCCGTGGTCCGGATCTCGGCGTTGGATTGCATTCCAAAACGGCTGGGCGTGTGCCCCGTGAGCATGGCCGTGCGCGCGGGCACGCACACCGGATTCACGCTGTACGCCCGGTCAAAGCGCGCCCCGGCGCGGGCCAGGCTGTCCATCGCGGGCGTCCGCAGCCACGGGTTGCCCGCGCAACTCATCATCCCGGCGTGCTGCTGGTCGGTGAATATATAGAGCACATTGGGCCGATCCGCGCCCTGCACCGCAGACACCCCGGCCCACAGCAAGGCGACCACCGCCCCGACCCCGCGAATGCCCCTCATAGAAAATCGCTTCATGGCAGAATCCTCGTGAACCATGTTACGGCCGAGACACCAGAACGCCAAGCCTCTCCGCGCCGTAGGGTGAAGCGCCTGCCAGCAACGTGTAGCCGAACGCGCGAGCGCTTGGCCCGTGCCACCGTCTCCGGGAGTCCCCTCCGGCCGGCTATCGGCCTCACCAGACCTTGAGTTGGACCTCACCCAGGCCCGGGCGCTCGATGGGTCCAGGCGTGGGGTGCGAGACGTCCCTATTCTTACCGAAGTAATCGCCATCGATCCTGACGGGAGACCCATCGGGATTCTTGTAGGCCGCGCCGGGTATCTTCGCCGCGCCCAGCAGCTCGGTGGTGACGGTCTGCGCGTTGGCCTTCTGAATGGCGGGATCTAGGGCGAGCTGGAGGGACAGCCCCTCAAGGCGGACCCGGGGATCGAATTCCCCGACCGCGGTGGGCGCATCCTCCTTGGCGTAGGGCCGGGCGCCACGATAATAGACGTTGCCCCCGGTCATCAGCGGAAACTCCCGCCCGTCGTACACGAAGAGCCCGTAACCCGCGACGCGACGGTGGCGCTCGCCCTGCTTTGGCGGCGCGGGGGGAGTCGCCGGGCTCCCGTCGCCCACAAAGATGTTATTGTAGAATCGGTTGTCGCCACCCTTGATGTTCGCCAGCCCCGCCACGCGGGTGGAATGCTCCGGGTGAAACGGCGTCTCCCGACCCGGCTCCTCCGCGCTCACGATCTTTCCCGCGATCAGGTTGTGCGCGTAGGCGCCGCCCTGGGACATGTCCAACAGCGTGGTCGGGGACAGGAATATATTATTGTCCACGAGGAACGGCCCGTGGTTCACCTCGACGAACAGGTCCTCGGTGATGTTGTCGTGGAACAGGTTCCGCGTCACGCGGGTGCCCTGGGCCATCCAATCGAGCCAGAGCCCACGCGTGGTCCGGTAGATGTGGTTTCGGCTGATCTCGGTGTCGATGGCGGCGTGGAACTTGATGCCGGCCATCTCCGCTCCGGTGAAGAGGCGTCGGACGTGGATGTCGTGGATCACGTTGCCGGTGACGGTGCTGAAGGAGCACCCCAGGCTGCCGACGATCCCGGCCTGCTCGCAATGGGACACCGTGTTGTTGCGAACGATATGGCCCCCGATGTTGTCTTTGGTCCACGCGATCGGATGCGCGTGCGCGCGCTCGATGGTCTTCACGTAGCCCTCGGCGCTATTGGCCGAGGTGTTGTCGAACTCGTCGCCATGTTTCCCCAGCGCGATGCCGGAACAGATCGAATGGCTGACCACGTTGTCTTCGATGACCCATCCCTTGCTCCAGTGCGTGCCAATCAGGCCAGGCTGCTCGGCCGTCGGCGGCGCCCACGGGGTCGCGGCGTGCCGCATCGTGAAGCCGCGGACGGTGATGTAGTTCCGGCCGGGCTTGTCCGGATAGAAAACCGTCTGGCGCACGTTGATCTCCACGAGCTGTTGGGTGGGGTCTGCTCCGGGGAACTGCGCCCAGATCGTCGTGTTCGTGGCGTCGATCCGCCCGAACCACAGCGGGGCCTCGGGGACAGCGAAGGGGCCCGATGTCGCCACGCCCCGCTTGCCCGCCAGCACATCCTCCAGTGTCGCCGCCTCGATCAGCCACTCGCCGTTGAGATAGACGGCGCCGGTGTGATGCCCGCGGCCCTTCGGATTGAACCAGTCCCCGCGGATGAGGTCGGCATAGGGATTGAAGTTGCCAAAGAACGTGTTGGGAATCGTCACGCTCCAGACATCGCCTTTGACCCTGGCCCAATCTTTGATCTCCTCGGACCCCCGGATCTCGACCTTTTCGCCCGGCGCCGCCCGGTAGACGATGCGCGCCCGGTCGGAGGTGCCGCCGCGCGGCGGATTGACCCGCTCCCGGTAAACGCCCGCGTGCACCGTGATGGTGTCCCCCGGTCGCGCGCGTTCCGCGGCGCGGCCGATCGTGCGGAGCGGCGCCCTCGCCGTGCCGGGGTTGGCGTCGTCGCCATCAATCGCCACGTGCATTTCCGCTTCGCGCGCGCAACCCGCGAGCGCAACGACCGCGATGAGGCTGATGAGATTGGGCCACTTCCGTTTCATGACGCGATACTCCCTGCCAGCACTTCCCTATTCCGGCGCCAGACGCCCGATTTCCACATGCGTCAACTTCTAGGGCGGTCGGGGGCCATGCGAAAGCAATACTGATCGCATCCCGGGCGGGAGGCCATGGCCCGTCTCACAAAAACATATCCGCCATCACAAACCGAAGTTGACCGCGCCCGCGCGGGCGCTTGGATGGCGACATGTTCTACGATGGGGCGCACGTCCTGTGGGACAACCGGAGGCTCCGCGCGCCGGGGGTGGTGCTGGGCGAGATACGCTACGGCCCCGGCGGTTTTTGCGGCCCGCGCATACAGCGCGATTTCCAGCTGGTCATCCTGCACTCGGGGAACTGTCGGCTGTCCGTGGGCACCGAGCCGCGCGAGCTCCGGATCGGCTGGGCGGCGCTGCTGCGGCCCGGCGGGCGCGAGCGCTTCCAGTTCTCCCCGGCCGCCGAGACACACCACACGTGGTGCGCGCTTTCGCCGGCTCGCGTTCCCGCCGACCTCCGGCGGCGGCTGTCGGGCGCGCCACCGCTGGCGGCCTGTTCCGACACGTTCCGCCACCTCCACGCGGCGGCATTCAAGCTGGCCCTGCCCGTGAACGAATCGGCGCGCCACGTCGTCCTCGATGTGGCCCTGTGCCTGTTTCGCGAGTACGTGAACATGTCCCGCGCGGGCGGCGCAGTCTCCCGCCACATGGCGCCGGTGCACGCCGCGCTACGGCACATGGAGGAGCACTTCGGCGAATCGGATTGCCTCGCCGGCGCCCATCGCGCGGCCGGGGTGTCACGCAATGCGCTGATCTACAAGTTCCGCGACGAGATGAAGCTCACGCCCGCGCGGCACCTCTGGCGCCTGCGCGTGGAGCGGGGCGTCGCCCTGCTGGGCGAGACGGGCCTCACGGTCGCCGAGATCGCCGCGCGCTGCGGTTTCAGGAACCCCTTCCATTTCTCTCGCCTGGTGCGGCGCGCCCAGGGCGCCTGCCCGCGGGAGGTCCGGCGGCGCGCCTGGGGAGCGGGATAGCTATTCGGGCAACCCGTCCAGGTCGGGTGGCAAGTTCGGTTCGTCCTTGGCCCGCTGGGCGTCCAACAGTCCCTGGAGCTCCGCCATCTTCTGCGGCTGGGATCGCGCGAGGTCATCCTTCTCGTACGGATCAGCCGCCAGATCGAACAGTTCTGGTTCGCCGCGCGAGGGCTGGATCAGTTTCCAATCCCCGTGGCGCAGGGCGTGGCCACGTTTGCTGGCGATGTAGATCGTCCGGGAACCGGCGGGCGGGGCGGGACCCACGAGCGCGGGCCACTGGTTGACGCCGTCCCACTTTAGGTCGGCCCGCGGCTCGCAACCAACGAGGGCCGCTATGGTTGGCAGCCAATCGACGACGTGCATCGGGGCCGTGGACTTGCTCGGCGCGAGCGTGCCCGGCCAGTTGGCGAAGGCGCACACCCGGATACCGCCCTCGTAGAGCGTGTTCTTCTGGCCGCGCAGGGGATCGTTCTCGCTGTTGAATGGCGAATCCGGGACCGCGCCCACGTAGGCGTTCTTGACGGACTCGATGCCGCCGTTGTCGCTGGTGAAGGCGATCAGCGTCTTCTCTCGCTGGCCGGACTTCTCCAGAGCCTCGACGAACTGGCCTATCTTCGCGTCGAGCTGCGAGACCATCGCGGCCATGCGCAGGCGGGAATCCTGCTTCCCGGGATCGGCGTGGAAGGTCGCGCCATCGTAGGGCCGCTTGTATTCATCCGGCGCATCCACGGGCGTGTGCACCGCATGGAACGCGACATAGATGAACCACGGCGCACCCTTCTGCACGATGCGGCGAACCGCCTCGGCCGCGATCAGCTCGGTGGCGTTGCCCTCCTCGTCGAGGCGCTTCCCGTCGCGGTGCCACGTGTCCTCATAGGCGTGCCCCTTCCGGTACTTGTGGGTCCACGGGTCGGCCGCCCCCGTGAGCGTGCCGTAGCTCGTGTCGAAACCGTAGGCATTCGGAATCCACTCCGGCCTGGCGCCCAGATGCCACTTGCCGCTCTGGTGCGTGCGGTAGCCGATCGACTTGAGGGCCGAGGCCATCGTCACCGTGCCCAGCGGCATCGCCCTCAGATTGCTCGGCGCGAGGGCCTGCGGCCCGAAGCGCCCCGGATAGCGGCCGCTCATGAGCGCCGCCCGCGTGGGCGTGCACACCGGTTGCACGTAATGCTGGTCCAGCTCGATGCCCTCCCGCACGAGCCTATCCATGTGCGGGGTCTTGCCAAAGCCGCCGTGCCATCCCACGTCGCCCCAGCCGAGGTCGTCGGCCACGATGAACAAAATGTTGGGCCTCTTCGCCCCGGAATCGGCGGCATGCGGCGGGGCAAGCGCCACGAATATCAGGACAACGACACAGAGCGCACGCTTCATGCGGGGAGGATATACGGCGACCCCGATTCCTGCCATCTTGTTCCAGCTCCCAAACGCTCACGCGTTCGGCTACGGGATGCGATGCGGCGATTTTCGAGCTAGACGTCATCCGGCAGCCGCCGGACCGCCGGGGGATGAAACATCCTCACCCGCTTCGGCCCAAAGCGGTGCGTGGACGCACCGCACTCCATAGCGCCGCGCGCGAAACCGGGCGCCGCCATGGCCCAGGATACCGCCTGATTTCGGCCGAAGGCCTGTGGAATGCGGACCGTCCCCGGGCCGCTATGTGCGAGCCGACGGAATTTTCGAGTCATCGCCCCCCTCACTCCACCGGCGCGAGCGTCACCGCGGCGATCCGGACTGCCCTTCCCCCCATGCCGGTCGGGCCCAGGGCCAGCCGCTGCGCACCGGCCTTCGGGAAATCGATCACGCCCACGCGATAGGTCCGGAAACGCGGCAGCGCGCCACCGAACGCCGCGCGCTTGGGGCGCTCTCCGGTATCGATCAGGGGGAAGGTGAGTTCGGCGTCGCCGCACCTCACGCGCCACTCGGAGTAATCCTCCTCGGCCGGGCATGTGTATTCCACGTCGAGGTAGAAGGAACCGGGGGCGACCGTGCGGAACTCCCATTCCGTCGAACTCTCGGCACCCCGCCAGCCGACGACGCATTCCGCGTGCTTCCAATCGCCGAACTTCTCCATCCAGCGCACCGCCTTCAGCTCGCAGCCCTGAAGTTTCGCGACGCCCGTCTCCAGGGTCTGGCGGCAGCCGTTGATCACGAACTGTTCGCGGCCAGCCTCCGCCGGACCGTCCAGCTCGACGGCCACCACAGGGATGAGGACATCCGGGCGACTGGCCGGCAGCGCGAGCGTCAGCGCTTCCGTCCCCGACTCGACCGCCAGTTCTCCCGCCCCATCCAGCCGGGCGGACTTCACCTTCGTCCTCAGGCCGGGGACGACGAGGCGCCCGTCCGCGGGCCATTGAAAGACATGGAGGAAGAGGGTGTTCCCCCGGGTGGTGCACTCGCCCCAGGCGAGTGGGCCGAAGGGCGTCGGCCCGGCGCCATGGATCGCGTCCTCGTGCGCGAGCACCCATCTGCCGACCTCGCGCAGGATGCGCGCGGACTGCCCCGGGATGCGCCCGGTTCCATCGGGCCCGACGTTGAGCATGTAGGTGCCGCCCCGGCTCGCCACGCGGACGAGCCGCTCCGCGATCTCGCGCGGGCTCTTCCAATTCTTGTCGTACCAGGCATAGGCCCACGTGTCATTGTGCGTGTCGGGGGTCTCCCACAGGCCGGCGCGCGGCAGCCGCGGGATCTCCTGATCCCCGAGCGTGTCGTAATCGCCGAGGTCATTGCCGATGCGGCTATTGACGAGACATTGCGGCTGCAGGCGGTGCACCAGATCGACGAGCGTCTTCGATTCCTCGGGCGTGATCGGCCCCGGCGTGTCGAACCACACCCCGGCGATCGGCCCGTAGTTGCGCAGCAGTTCCTCGATCTGCGGGATGGCCTTGCCCTTCAGGTAACCTTGGAAATTCGCCTCGGCCGGCTTGAAGTCCCAGTCGTTGCCCACGGCATCGCGCTCGTGCCAGTCCTGCGTCTGAGAGTAGTAAAACCCCAGCCGAAGACCCGCCTCGCGGCACGCGTCGGCCAGCTCCTTCATCGGATCCCGCCTGAAGGGCGTCGCGTCGACTATGTTGAATGGGCTGACCGCCGACTTGAACATCGCGAACCCATCGTGATGTTTCGAGGTGATCATGATGTGGCGCATGCCGGTGTCCTTCGCGAGTTTTACCCACTCGCGCGCTTCGAAGCCAGTCGGGTTGAAGCGCCCCGCCACCTTCTCGTACTCGGCCACGGGGATCTTCGCGCGCTTCATGATCCACTCGGCGATCCCGTAGTACGTCTTGTCGTCCCATTTTCCCCCCAGCTCCGAATACAGGCCCCAGTGAACGAACATCGCGAAACGCGAGTCCTTCAGCCACGCCCCGCGGGCATCGCCCTTCGCAACGCCACCCTTGCCCCACATGTCGGCCGAGGTGCCGTCCATCACCGGTTCGGGTTTGTCCGCCCCGTCAGAAACGAGGGGCCTCACGGCAAGGCAAATCGCCGCGATATGATGCAGGGTCACTCTCATGGCGCCGTTTCCTTTCACTCCTCTGCTGTGTCACCGCGGAAATCTCGATCCGCGCAATACATCGGCGGGGACAGGATGCCTGGTCGCAGCCAGGAAAGAAATGTCTCCCTTTGACCGACGGATATCGATTCTTGACTTCAGTTTCCGGTCCGCCCGGGAAGCGGCGGCAAAGGTCCGGCACCAAAGGCGACCCCCTTCCACTCGGCCAGGATCCTCAGGTACCGATAGGGATCGGGCCACGAGGAGGAGGGCTCAACCACGGTGGATTCTGGCCACTCATTCCAACTGGTCACCATGATGAAATCCGCGCCGGCGTCCGTGGCGGCGCGCAGGTAGTCGCGCAACGTCTGGCCGTCCCGCCGCGGCATGGCATACGGCGCCGGATTGAAGTGCGAGTTGTCGTGGCCCGGATGCACGGGCAGCAGCATCTTCTTGCCCGCGCCGTGAGCCACCTGCACCAGATGGCGGTACTTGCCGATCAGCTCCTCGTAGCGGTCGGCCTTGAAATTCGAAAAGGTGCTGTAGAACGCGAAGCTGTCGATGCCGGGCGTGTCCAGCCAATCCTTGGGGATGCACTTGACGCGGTGCGCGTCGCCCGCCCTCGCCGCCTTGGGGTCGTGCGCGATCTTGTCCACGATCCAATACACGGGCCCGACCTCGGCCTCGACGTGATTTTTTAAGGCAATGAAGGTGGCGGGGTTCAGGCCCGGATCATTCGCCACCTGATAGAGGTAGACGGCCGGCCGGCCATCGAGCCGCAGATAGACCGGGCTATCTTCATACTTGCGCAAAGCGCGGGCGAGCATGGCGCGGTATTCTTCCGCGTTGCTGTGGAATTGGGCGCGCTCGTCGAGCAGCGCGAACGGGAATCCCTGCCTCTCGCAGGCGGCGACGATCCCCTCGTCCACCATCTTGTCGAGCCCGTTGACCGCGTCCCACCAATCGACCAAGAACGCGTCGATCCCTGCAGCGCGCGCGAGTTTCACGTGCCATTCGGCCACGGCCGGATCCGCGCTGTCATAGAACCCCGCGAGCGGCCGAAACACGCTGGCCATCGTCGGTTCGCCCGGTCGCTGCGCCCTCAGCGCCACGGCATTGGTGGCCGATGCCGGATAAGTCCAGTGCATCCAGGGTTTTGCCGGATGATCGCCCGAGTGGTACCAGCAGTAGTACGCGGCAAGGAGCATGGGCTTGCTCTTCGGCGAATCGGGTGCCCGCCGGTCATCGCACGGCGCCGCCAACGGGGCCACGAGCAGGAAGACCGCGATCCGTATCGCGCGACTCACGGCTTCGTCCCGATGTCGTCGAGTACGGTCAGCAGCGCGTGATAGTTATCCACCAGCAGCCCCTCGTAGCCGTGGCATCCACCCTTCCAGTCGCGCCAGTCGCGCGACATGCCGTTGTCGCCGAAACCCTGGAACTCGCCGCGCGCGTAGCCCGCCAGCATCGGGTGGAAGATGCGGCGCGCGTCCTCGGCGCGGCCCAGCTTGTAGAGTGCCTTGACCGTGTAGTAGCTCCAGCAACCGGTCGCCCCGCCATTCTCGTAAAACTGGAAACCGTCCGAGCCGTCGTCGCGCTGCGGGACCCCGTGGCGCTCGGGCGGCCCCTCGTGATCCACATAGTCGCCCTTTTTCACCGGAACGAGATTGCCCGGCAGTCCAAGCTCAAACCGCGTGTAGCCCACCTCCCGCATCTTGGCCAGCAGGCGATCCATGACGTCGTTGGCCATCTCCTCATCCAGCAGGCCGAAGGTCACCGCCATGCCCTGCACGAAGGTGAACCAGTAGTCGTGCAATTGCCCGTCCGCGCTCTTCCAGCCCGCGATCACGCCAGTCGCGGGATTCAGCAGCGTCGGCGCATAGGCCGAGCGCAGTTTTTCCGCGTTCTTGGCGAAGAATCCCGCGTCCTCATTGTGCCCCAACTGCCGGGCGAGTTCGGCGAACATCGTCCCGGCCCGATAGGCCAGCGCATTGCCGAACGCGTCCTCGTGGCCGAAGTTGATCGTGTCCCACCAGTTCGAAGGGCGCCGCTCGCGCGTCGGGCGTTCCCCGAAATTGCCGGTGCCCGGGTATTCCACGAGGCCGTTGCCGTCCTTGTCCGCGGCGAACATCGCCCTGCCCCACGCGGCGAGTTTCCCGTAATTGCCGCGGGCCCAATCCGTGTCGCCCGAGCCCGCGACGTAGTTGCACGCGGAGATCAGGAACGACGGGAGGGTGTCGAGCGTGGTCCAGGGCGTCGGCCAAGAGATGAGATCGGCGTCGGTCGGCCCGCAGGCGTAGCCGATCTGGCCGTAGCCTTTGGCTCCCGCGATATAGCGGTCCAGCGTCATGCGGACGAGGTCGTTGGCGGTCAGGCCCTCCGCCAGCGGGGGCGTGTGCCGCGCGAGATCCGAATATTCGAACAGCGTAAAGGAGCACGGGTCGCTGGATGCGTTGTTCGCCAACATCTGCACCCGCGGGTTGACCTGGAAGATATTCAGCCAGTCCCGCCGGAAACCATCATACAGGGAGTTGCCCTCGATCCCGGGCAGTCGCGGGTGGATGGACACGACCTCCAGCCGATACTCCACCCGGGGCCGCTTCG